>JASLTU010000002.1:0-76720 GCA_030742755.1 Acidimicrobiales bacterium
AACTTCCTGATAATTTCCAAGTGTCTGTCCTCGTTTGAAACTTGATTTAAAACCTCGAGTTTGTGCTGCCAAATTCGAAGTGTCTTGATCATAGATAGCACCTAACGATCCAACGGAGTCAACCAAAGTATAACTCTCTTCGACACTCAGGTTTACAGGATCTGGTGGCCTTGGACATGACTCGCCTTCTGGTTTAGGGCGAAGAATAAGAAGATCAAAATTGCAGTAATCCGGATCAACTGGATCGGGTCTAAATCGGTAAACCATTGGCAAAGTAAGTCCCGGGAAGAAAAAAGCGTTCGGAAAAAGAAAATATTCAATCGAGTCAATTGTTTCAGAAGTAGTCAAACCTGAAAAATCTTTGCCATATTTCTCTCCATAATCTTTTTGCAAAAGTTGAGCATAATAATCTCTTGCTTTTAACCCCTCAGGAAGTTTTGGCGCTACATCCCCATCCAGTTTTCCTCTTAGCAAGCGTTCTAAACGTTCTTGTTCATCTACGCCTATTTCTGTTGAACCATTTCGCGACCCTATGGTGTGCACGAACCTAGTTACATTGTCACCAAAAATGTCATATTGAGTGGGAGCTTCCGTCCCTGGTTTACCACCTGCATGAGTTTCTCTAATGTGGTAAGCCTCTATAAATGCTTCCGCTGAAGCTTTCCAGTTCGCAGGTAAACGTTTACAAACATGTGTCTCTGTGTATCTGTTTTCAAGATCCCAATGTGAGAAGTGTTCTGGTAAAACTCCCAAATACTCCTCAAGAGGTTGAGCATCCTGATCGAAATTTACAAAAATGAACCCTCCCCAAAGACCTACCTTTACTTCCGGCAACTTGTGACTTTCCGCATCTACATGTGGAAAGTCCCACTCTTGCGGCAAATCAATTAATTCACCTTCTAATGACCAAGTCCAACCATGAAACGGACATCTTAAGCCTTGTGTAGTACCACAAGTTGCAGGAGGTTTTAGTTGCGTTCCACGATGCATGCATGCATTAAAATAAGCTTTTATGCTCCCATCACCTGCGCGAACAATTACCGCTGATAATTCACCAATGTCGTAAACATAATAATCTCCAGGCTCAGGAATATGTTCCTCTCGACAAGCCCATTGCCATACCTTTGGCCATAGAAATTTGAACTCATCTTGAAGTCTTTCACTTGAGGTGTACCACTCGTAAGGAATGTCTTCACTGCCTAAAAAAACATATGATTCCTCTAGCAAGGGAGGAGTCACACCGGAGGCATCTGCAAGCAAATGATCCCTTAAGCTCGGACCCGGAGCTCGAGCCTTACCTAAATCATTTACTTTTTTTCTTTTGACCATGAAAACTTTCCTCTAATACGAATCTACTTAACGTATTTCTTGAGCGCTAGATCAGCTCAGTAGAATAATAAAAATTGCTTTTAAAAGTAGCCAAAATTGTTTTAACAGAACATCAAGTCTATCGTTTTGACCTATGTCGAAAGGAATCCCTGATAGAGCCCAAGTTGTCATAATTGGTGGCGGAATAATCGGTGCAAGTGTCGCCTACCATTTAACAAAACGAGGAATATCGGATGTGGTTGTTCTTGAACAGGGGCAACTAACCGGAGGTACCACTTGGCACGCTGCTGGTCTTGTTTCTCAACTTAAATCAACTTATTCACTTACAAAATTAGCCACTTATTCTGCTCGTTTATTTGAAGAATTAGAAGAAGAAACCGGCCAAGCAACCGGCTACAGAACACCGGGATCAATTTCAGTTGCTGCTGATCAAGAAAGGTGGGAAGAGCTCAAACGAGGAATATCTATGGCCTCGACAGTTGGTGTCGAAATTCGTGAAATAGAAATGGATGAGTTAAACGAATTCTGGCCCCTAGTTAATACTGATGATTTAGTTGGTGCTCTCTACATCCCCAAAGATGGTGTTACTTCTCCAGTGGATACGACTATGTCCTTAATAAAAGGAGCTAGAAATGGTGGCGCTCAAATTTTTGAAGGCGTATCTGTTAGATCATTAATTAAAAAAAATGGCGTTTGCACGGGCATCGAAACCGAAGACGGCTTAATAATTGAAGCTGAAACTGTAGTAATGGCAGGAGGTATGTGGACAAGGCAGTTAGCAGAAACAATCGGAGTGAATGTCCCTTTGCAGGCATGCGAACACTTCTACATAGTTACCGAACCTTTGGAAAATGTCTTAAATGGAATGCCGACCCTACGAGACCCTGGAAATTACACATATTTTAAAGAAGAGACCGGCAAAATAATGGCAGGCTTCTTTGAACCTAGAGCAAAAATATGGAACCTTGAAGAAATACCGAGAGATTTTTTATTTGGAACCCTTCCAGAAGATTGGGAGCACATAGGCCCGATATTTGAAGCTGCTTGCCATAGAGTTCCAGCTCTAGCGGATGCTGGTATTCAACTTTTTTTCAATGGGCCTGAAGCATTCACTCCTGATGGAACTTTTTACTTAGGGGAATCACCTGAAGTTGAAAGATGTTTCATTGCATCAGGTTTCAATTCGGTCGGAATTCAAAGTGCTGGTGGAGTTGGGTGGGTTCTTGCAGATTGGATAATCGATGGGCAGGCTCCTATGGACCTGACGAGTGTGGATATTTCACGTGCTTTTAGCTTTCAAAGCGACCTTTCTTATCTTGAAGATCGTATTTCAGAATCTCTTGGACTCTTATATGCAATGCATTGGCCTTTCAGACAGTACGAATCAGCAAGAGGAATTAGAACAAGTGCTCTTCACGGCCAGTTAGATGAGGCAGGTGCAGTGTTCGGAGAAACAGCAGGCTGGGAACGTCCAAACTGGTATGCAAATAAAGGACAAGGTCGTGTTTACGAATACTCCTACGGCAAGCAAAACTGGCATACAAACATGCTTACCGAGTGCAAAGCCGTTCGAGAGGCTGTTGGTATTTTTGATCAAAGCTCTTTCGCAAAATTCGCCGTTACAGGAACTGATGCCTTAGAAGTTTTAAATTCAATTAGTGCAAATGACATTGACGTTGAACCTGGTCGTGGCGTTTACACCCAATGGCTTAATGATAGAGGTGGAATTGAAGCCGATTTAACTGTCAACAGGCTCGAAGAAAACAAATTTTGGGTTGTCACTTCTGCAGCTTCTCAAACTAAAGATTTTTCATGGTTGACACGAGCTGGTAGTAAAAAATCTATAACGATTGAAGATATCACTGAAGACTTCTCAGTGATCGGGGTCATGGGCCCCCATGCTAGAGATACTTTGAGTCCTATTTCATCAATTGACTTATCGAACGAAAACTTTTCTTTTGGATCTATGAATCCTTTAGAAATAGCGGGGATTGAATGTCATGCTCTACGCATGAGCTACGTGGGTGAACTCGGTTGGGAAATATATGTTCCAATAAGCAACGCAATAGGTGTTTTCGAAAAAATTGTGGAATCTGGCAACGACTTTGGAATTTGTCTTGCCGGTTATCATGCTATGAACTCTCTGAGACTGGAATCAGGCTATCGACATTGGGGTCATGACATTACAGCCGTAGATACTCCTCTTGAAGCCGGTTTAGGTTTTGCGGTGGCATGGGATAAACCAAACGGGTTTGTCGGAAAAGACTTTCTAATCAATCAACGCAACGAGGTCAGAACCAAAAAATTACTCCAATTCAGAATTGAGGATGAAGAAGTTCTCAGCTATCACGATGACCCTATTTTTCGTGATGGAGAACTAGTAGGCACAACTACTGGTGGAATGTGGAGCTACACACAAGATAGATGTCTTACTATGGGATACACACATAATGATAGTGGTGTAACAAAATCTTGGATTGATTCGGGGTCATGGGAAATTGAAGTAGCAACACGTCGTTTAAAAGTAACCCCTTCAATAAAAAGTTTCTATGATCCAAATAAAGAAAAAATTCGCGTGTGAAATAAATGGAAAGAATTAAGGAAAAATGAAAGAAGAGTATCAAGCCATAATTGTTGGTGGTGGCGCAATGGGAGTTGGACTTTTGTACCATTTAGCCCACGAAGGTTGGACAGATATCTTACTTATTGAAAAAGGAGAGTTAACTTCTGGTTCGACATGGCATGCAGCTGGACTCGTACCTCATTTCATAGGAAGTCTGAACATGGCTAAGGTGCATGCAGAAGCTCCAAAGCTGTATACAGAACTCGAGGAAGAAACTGGACTTAGTGCCGGTTGGCATCCAACAGGAGCTATTCGTTTAGCTCTATCAGATAATGAAGTAGATTGGTTTCGCTATGTAAATGGCATGCTTAATCTGGTAAACGTTGAGAGTCATCTTATTTCACCAGATGAAATCCTCGATCATCACCCTTTACTAGATGTAAGTGATGTGAAACTTGGGTTTTGGACACCAAATGATGGATGGAGTGATCCAAGCAGCTCGACAAATGCAATGGCAAAAGGGGCTCGCCAACTAGGTGCCGAAGTTGCACGTCATACTCTCGTAACCGGCATGACTCTTTTACCTAATGGAAAATGGGAAGTTATAACTGATAAAGGTTCAGTCATAGCTGAGCATGTTGTAAATGCTGCCGGTTGCTATGCCCCTCAATTGGGTGCAATGGTCGGTTATGAGGTTCCTATAGTTTCTGTTATCCATCAATATTTAGTTACTGAAGCTATTCCTGAAGTTGCAGAATTAGATTTTGAACTTCCAGTTATCCGAGATCCACGAGCTTCCTGCTATTACAGAAGAGAAATCGATGGTCTGATCGTCGGCCCATATGAACGAGAAGGAGCTGAACTTTATGGAGTCGATGGTATTGAATGGGACTTGCATTTCTATCTAACACCACCAAACCACGATGTCCTACTACCTTGGCTTGAGCTTGCAGCCAAAAGGATCCCTATTTTCGCAGAAGCAGGCATACATACGACTGTTTCAGGTCCGATCACTCACACTCCTGACTCGGGATACCTTATGGGTCCCGCACCAGGACTTAGAAATTACTGGGTTTGTGCAGGTGCATCCATTGGAGTAACCCAAGGCCCAGGTGCTGGTAAATACTTAGCCCAATGGATGGTTCACGGTCAAACAGAAATAAATGTTGCTGAAATGGATCCAAGGAGATTTGGTCCACATACATACCCAAAAGGCAACTTTGCAAGTGCTAAAGCTATTGATGAATTTCACGAAATGTATCAGGTTCGACCTCCCGGTGAACAACGTTTCGCAGGAAGACCTATCAAAAAAACTCCTGTATATGAAAAATTTGACAAGCTAAACGCCCAGTGGATGGAAATCTTTGGATGGGAAAGGCCTCAATATTTTGGAGTCCCTGAAAAGCACTCTTTTAGGCGCTCAAATGCTTTCGAAATTGTAGGACAAGAGTGTCGAAATGTTCGCGAAAATGTTGGTATTGCAGATTTAACAGCGTTCACAAAAATTGAAATATCAGGAAAAGACTCCTCAAATTTGTTGAACCGACTATCAGCTAACAAACTTCCCTCTAGTAATGGCGGAATACGTTTAACCCACATGCTTACTCCCCTTGGCGGAATCGAATGTGAAATGACAATCACCCAGCTAGATACCGAACGATTTTATTTGAATAGTTCAATTATGGGAGAACTTCATGATTTGGATTGGCTTAGACAGCATGTTGGTGAAGATGAAGAGGTATTAATTAGCGACGTAACCGATGAAATAGCGATTCTTGCCATCAGCGGCCCTTTGGCCCGCGATGTGCTTCAACCACTAACTGCTGTAGACCTTTCTAATGACTCATTTCCTTGGTTAACAGGTCAAGAAATCGAAATTGCTGGTGTTCCTTGCATTGCGCTGAGAGTCAGTTATGTCGGTGAACTTGGTTGGGAGCTGCATCATCCAATTGATCAAATGATCAAACTTTACACAGCTTTAGTTGACTCTGGTTCTGCATATGATATGTGTCATTACGGATCCTATGCAATGAATTCAATGCGAATAGAAAAGGCCTATAAAGCATGGGGTTCTGAATTAACTACTGAGATCAGTCCTATTGAGGCACGCTTGGAAAGATTCGTTGACCTTTCGCGCGACTTCCTTGGTTCTAATGTAGTGAATGAAAGGAAATCAGAAAAGCTAGACATGGTTCTTGTTTACTGTGAAGTTGAAACAAATGACACTGATTGCCGTGGCAATGAACCAATTTATGTTGGGAATGATCTAGTTGGTTTAACCACTAGTGGCACATGGAGTCATACTGCAGGTAAAAGTATTGCTTTTGCCTACGTCTCGCCAGAGTTGGAATCGTCTGGATCTGTTTTTGAAATTGAAATCATGAACGAAAGATGCCGTGCTACCGTCCTAAAAGATGCAGTTGTCGATCCACTGAATGAGAAAATTAGAAAATAGATGAACGAAGAAACTCCTGCAAAAAGATCTGGCGGACGTAGCGCTCGAATAGCTAAGCGTTCGGCGCCACCACCACCGGAATCTAGGGCTGTTAAGCCCGGTTTATCGGGTGGTTCATTTAAACCACTGAGTGTCCCACAGATGGAAACGATTTTTGATGCTTCTCTAGAACTGCTTGAAGAGGTGGGGATGGCACAGGCAATTCCTGAATTCATCGAACTAGTTACGTCCAATGGAGGGACCTTCACTTCCGAAGAACGTCTTTTATTTCCTAAGGAACTAGTTCGCTCGATGATAGATGAAGCAGCAAAAGAATTCACTCTTTACGGTTTTGATGAAAAACACAATCTTGAAATCGGGGGTGATCGAGTCCATTTTTCAACTGGTGGAGCTGCTGTTTTGATACTTGATCATGAAACATCTACTTTTAGAGACAGCCAACTTAAAGACATTTACAATGTTGGAAGAATAATTGACAAATCTGACAACATACATATGTACGTTAGAACCGTCGTGGCACGTGATATGGAGTCTTCCAAAGATTTGGATTTTAATACCGCGTATGCAGCTATGAGTAGCACTACCAAACCAATTGGCACATCTTTTTTTCATCCTGATCATGTTCACGACATGTCTAAAATGTTCAATATCGCCCTTACAGGAGACCCTGATTCGGATGAGTTTCGCAAACGTCCTTTTTGTATAGCCAACAATACTTTCGTTGTCCCACCTTTGAGATTTGCTGAAGAGTCAACTCTTTGTATGGCTGAACAGGTTCGTGTCGGGATGCCCATAAATTTACTTTCAGCTGGTCAGGCTGGTGCTACCTCCCCAGCGACACTTGCCGGCTCTTTGACACAAGCACTTGCGGAATGTCTTGCTGCTTTAACTTGTGTGAATTTAATGTCTCCTGGACACCCATGCACTATGGGAATGTGGCCTTTTGTGTCTGACCTGCGAACAGGAGCAATGTCAGGAGGTTCAGGTGAAGAAGCGATACTTAATGCTGCAGCAGCTCAACTTATTAATTGGATCGGTCTTCCTTCCGGAGTTGCCGCCGGAATGGCGGATTCCAAATTACCTGACAACCAAGCAGGGCATGAAAAAGGAACTACAGTAACACTTGCCGCTCAGGCTGGAGCCAATATTGTTTTTGAATCAGCTGGGATGCTAGCTTCCTTACTGTCTTGTTCGTTAGAAGCATTAGTAATTGATAATGACATGCTTGGTTCAATAGCCCGCACAGTCCGTGGTATTGAAGTTAATGACGACTCTGTTGCTATTGAAGTAATAAAGGACGTTATTAATGGACCTGGGCACTTTTTAGGTCACACTCAGACTCTCGATGTGATGCAAACCGAATACGTTTACCCTCTGGTTGGTGACCGTCTAAGCCCTGATGATTGGAAGGATGCGGGTTCATTAGATGTTCGTGACCGTGCGAATAAAGTAGTTAAAGAAATACTAGAAGAGCCACCACCTACACACATTTCATCTGATTCAGACTCGCTTATAAGAAAAATGTTCCCTATACATCTGTTTATTGAGAACTAATTCAAAGACATAGAAAGCGCTTCTGCTGGATCCATGTAATCCAAATCATGAACTTCTGCTACTGCTGGTTCACAAATCTTTCCACCACAAACATTTAAGCCATTCAAAAAATTCGAATCTGAAACTAACGCCTCCTTGACGCCCACACTCGCCAAATTAAGGACATAAGGAAGAATTGTATTAGTAAGAGATATCGTTGCTGTTCGAGGCACTGCGCCAGGCATATTTGCAACGCAATAATGAACCACATCATCGATTACAAAGGTTGGGTCTGAATGAGTCGTTGGGTGCGCTGTCTCTACACATCCGCCTTGATCGATTGCTACGTCGACAATCACAGAGCCGGATTTCATTTCAGAAACCATCTCTTTATTCACCAATTTTGGTGCTTTAGCACCTGGTAGTAGCACTGCTCCTATTGTCAGGTCAGCCTTCAAAACCTCTGACACAAGATCACTTTCATTTGAAAAAATAGTTTTCACCTTTCCGGAATATTTTTTGTCAATAGAATCAAGTATTTTTTGATCTCTGTCTAAAACTATTACTTCTGCACCCATACCGACCGCAATTTGAACAGCATTACTTCCGACTACTCCACAACCGATTACAACTACTCTTCCAGGTTCTGCTCCCGGCGCGCCTGCAAGTAAAACACCTTCACCTCCTTGTCTTGCCTCTAGACAATGGGCGCCTGCTTGTACCGACATCCTTCCAGCAATTGCTGACATAGGAGTTAAAAGAGGTAAAGAACCTTGATCATCTGTAACTGTTTCAAATGCTATGCACGTTGAGTTGGATGATATTAGATCATCCGTCTGCTTCTTATCGGCTGCTAAATGAAGATAAGTAAAAAGCGTATGTTCGGATGTCAACATTTTACGTTCATCTTCTTGAGGTTCTTTGACTTTTACAATGAGTCTGGAATCTTTAAAAACATCTTCAGCTGTATCAACTATTTTGGCTCCAGCTTTCTCGTATTGTTTATTTTCAAAGCCCGCTCCTTCACCGGCACCAGATTGCACAACAACTTGAGTTCCAATACTTGTAATCTCTTCGACCGCCATTGGCGTCAACGAAACACGCTTCTCATCGGTTTTTATCTCAGTAGGAATACCGATTACTGTGCTTGACATGGCTTAGTTACCTCTCAATCAAAGTTCAAGTAAATATTCTCACAGAAGAGTTTAGAAAAACAAAATTTTCAAGAATAAAAATTTAGGAGTGTCATGATCAACGGAATTCACCATGTTGCCATATCAACACCTGATCTAAACAGATTAGTTAATTTCTACAAAGACGTCCTTGGTTTCGAAATTGTGTATGAAACTTCATGGGACAAGAGAAAGATAATTGACCAAATCGTCGGGCTGAAAGACTCTTCAGCGCGTTCTGTAATGCTTAGAGCACACAATACTCATATAGAAATTTTCGAATACTCTGCTCCGGAACCTGCTAGGGGGGATCCAAATCGACCTGTTTGTGACCACGGTTACACCCATCTGTGTTTTGACGTGGTTGATATAGATGCCGAATATCAAAGGCTTTTAAATGCGGGAATCAAATTTCATACTCCTCCTCCTAAAAGTGACCAGCTGGGAAGCGGAAAAATCAGGGCCACATATGGACGTGATCCGGATGGAAATGTTATTGAACTTCAAGAGGTACTTGATCCAAACAGTCCAATTAGATTAAAGAATTGAGGAAATAATGAGTGATCATAAAGACACAGAAAAACAAATAATGAACTGTCTTCTTTCATATACCCGTGGAATAGACAGATTAGACCCTGATGCGATTCTCGCCGCTTTCCATCCCGGAGCTTTATTAGAGGGGTATCAGGATGATGCGTTCGTGCCGATTGAAGATTTTGCCCTTCCAGTTGTCGAGAGATTAAGAAAAAGATATTCCTCTACTCAACATCGCTTATCGAACACAAAAATAGATTTCAATGACAACGGTGCAATCGCCGAATCTTACATTCTTGCCTACCACGTTCAACCAGGGGATGAAGACAGTCCTGAGAAGTTGTGGACTTTCAGTGGGAGATACATAGATTACTTCCAAAATCGAAATGATGAATGGCGTATATCAAAACGTTTTCTAAGATCCGATTGGACAAAAATCGAAACAATTGGCGAAAAAATGCCTAATAAATTTATCGCTGGAGTGCGCGATAAAAGTGATCCGATTTACGGTCAAATTTCCGACTAGCTATTATGCGAAGATCTACCTGCGGGACTATTTGCAAACATTTGTTCTGAATCAAATCCAATTCGACCATCCGGATCGGGAATTAGTTCAATGACTACTCGACCAGGTGTATCTAAATGTTCCACGAAAGCGTCTTGTTGGCTTTTACTATCTGGTCTTACTTTTTCTGCTAGAGCTCTATAAAACCAGTCGCTAGTAACCTGATCGTCGAAAATCTTAATGTCTCCTCTGTATGTGACAGCTTGAGACATCCCAATATCTGTTCCTCTACTTGACACTGCGATCGAAGCTCGAGGTCGTTGCTCAAGAGCAGCTACTCGTTTTCTACGTCGAGTACAAGTAAGCCAAAAACTTCCATCTTTTTCTACATAATTCATAACGACCCCTATCGGGTCGCCAGATGAATTGGTCCACATGAAAACACATTCGGTTTGTTTGCCGTGTAGCAATTGTTCTCGATCTGAATCTAGAGAAAAGATTGATACATCTTCATAATTATCTACGTAATTATCAGTATTTTCATCCTTCACAAGCAACCCCAAAGAAACTCACTGTTAATGTTTCTGTAGTAGCGGGGGCAAGATTCGAACTTGCGACCTTCGGGTTATGAGCCCGACGAGCTACCAGACTGCTCCACCCCGCGTCGTTAGAGTATCGCAGGGTGACCGTTGAGCCAACCAAAAGTTACCTTGCTATATATCCAGCATCGACTGGGATCACAGATCCAGTCATATAACTAGACCTTTCCGAAGCTAAAAAAAGCACTACTTCAGCTATTTCTTGAGGTTCTGCTAGTCGTTTCATCGGGATTGTCCTGTTAGCTAGATCCTGTAGTTCATCAACTGTCGGAGGTTTATCTCTACCAGATTTGATCATTGGCGTATTTACTTCCCCTGGCGCAACTGCATTAACTCTGATTCCATTCTCAGCATGCTCAAGCGCCAAAGCCTTCGTTAATTGATGAACCGCTCCTTTTGTTATGCAATATGCAGCCACCCCTGATGCGGCAACATCGCCCCATATAGATCCAAAATTTACTATGGCTCCAGACTTTGCAGTAACCATGTGTCGAAGAACTGAACGACACATAAAAAAGACTCCGTCAACATTTACAGCCATAATTCTTTTCCAATTGTCATCATTTGTATCTAAAGCATCTGCACGCAAAATAATTCCCGCAGCGTTTACTAATATGTCGATCTGGCCTTGCTTATCAACAATGGAATCGACTGTTAGATCACAAAATTCTGAATTTGAAACATCTCCTATGAAAACTTCCGAACCGGTTTCTTTAGCTACCCCTTCAGCTCCATTTCTGTCAATATCGATCAAATTCACTTGCGCCCCAGCTGCAGCTAAAGCTTTTACAGTGGCAGCTCCCATTCCAGAAGAACCCCCAGTTACAACTGCTACTTTCCCGGTAAAACTCATTTTGATGACCTAGGGGTAAATTGCATCCCACCATAAGTTTGTTCTGTTGGTTGAAGCTCAATTCGATTAATATTGACGTGTTGGGAAGCGTTTAATGCATATATAACTGCTTGAGAAATATCTTCACTCGTCACTTCTTCTATTCCAGAGTTTTTTTTCCGTTCAATTATCTCAGGGTCATCTATTGCAGCATCATAAAACTCTGTACTTACTCGGCCAGGACAAATTTCAGTTACTCGAACGCCTGTACCTTGAAGTTCTAAACGTAAATCCATCGATAAAACATGCATGGCACCTTTAGTCGCACCGTATAGCGACGAGGCCAAAGGGTATAGACCAGCCATCGAACCAATATTTATAATATGACCACTCTGGCTTCTGATCATGCTAGGTAGAACTGCTCTTGCTGCGTAAATAGCTGCTTTTACATTCGTGTCGATTGTTCTTTCAATATCTTCAAAATGTGCATCAACTAAATTTCCATAACCTCTTCCTACACCAGCGTTATTAATCAATACATCGGCTTCAAGTTTTTCCAGCAAGTCGATAAATTCTTGAGAATCACAAACATCCATCGTATGCACTGTGCAATTTGTGTTTTCAGCAAGCTTTTCTAAACGTTCTTTTCGACGCGCAATTGCATGAACGTTAAGACCTGCTTGGCTAAGACTTCTAGCAACAGCTTCCCCTATTCCACTTGAGGCTCCTGTAACTACAACGTTTTTATAATCATCGATTGTCATTCCTAATTACCGTAGAGGTGAAAAACCAATCCGACAAATAAACATCTCACAACCTTTTAATGTTTTGACTAACAAGAAACTTATGTGTCTACGTAGGTACTACGATTTAAATGTGGGAAAAAAATCAAAAAGACTTAAAGCTTCATCTGAAAGTTCAAAATTTGACATTCCAGATGATACAAGTCAAGTTTTGCTTGATTTGGTGAATGGTATTCGCGACCTGGAAGAACGGGTTTCATCATTGGAACAAAATTTTAATGTCCTCGGGACTACTAGCTCTTCAGCAGATGAAGATGCAATACTCGAGACTCAACTTCATGTTGCGCGACTATCAGCTGAACTTTCTCGTTTGACTGTAGAGCTGAGAGGAAAAATTTCTGTTCTTAGTGGTGATACTGGAATCAACTTCGAAGAAGAAACAATGTCTCCGTCTCTCGATGGTGACGAAGCCTTTAGCGACCTTGCATCTGACTCACCTGTAAGAAAACAAGAAAATAAGAAAACTGGTGGCTGGCAGCCACTAAATTGAACCCGCTATTAAGAAGCCTCAACCGCTAGGGCATTAACAAGCTCTTGAATTTGTGCTTGTAATCGACCAAATTCTTCCCAATCTGCAGGGTCGTTAGCCAAAGCTGTAGCTGAGGCTTTTTGTAGACGATCTATCTCAGCGATGATTTCTGCAACATTTTCAGTAATATCTGACAATTCAATTGTGGAAACAGGTTCTGTCTGCGTTTCGTCTTTTTCATCAATTTGCGTTTTAGTAGATTTTCCAGAACCTATTCCATCGAATAGTTCAGATAGAGAAGAATCCGTAAGAGTTTCAAGTGCTTCCTGTAAAGAATCAGCCATCACTACATCTTCACCTACTGCGACAATTACCTGTACTAGTTCTGGAACTGTGCTGTCGCCTTCAGCTTGCACATATAAAGGACGGACATAGAGTATTGAGTCTTCTATTGGTACCAATAGAAGTTCTCCGAACAATACCGTTGAACCTCGTTGGCTTAATAAGGTTTGAAGACTAGCTACTTCTTCATCATTACGAATTCTTTCCTCTGCTAGAGCCGGTCCGTCAAAGTTTGATGAAGGGGGCCTGTATACGGCCAATTTGCCGTAATTGTCTTTGTCGCTTCGACCTACTATAAATGCCGCAAGTTCTTTACGTGTATCTTCCTCATCTAGTGGAACGAAAGCTCTTAAGACTACATATTCAGCTTCATCAGAGTCGGGTAGTTCCACGATTGTTCTGTACGGAGACATTCTCATATCTCTACTACCAACTCGGATTCCCTGTTCATTAACAATCGCTAAATTTGCCGCGCCTTCTCCAGTTCTACCTGGATCTTGAGAAACTGCCCATTCCGCAGCTCTTTGATAAAAATTCTCTGTGTCTTCAACGTGATATTTACCCCAAAGTTCTGTTTGAACTCGGAATAAATCTTCTGGATAACGTACGTGTTCGATTAAAGAATCGGGCATCTCCTCCATTGATTTAAATAGGCCTTCAAATGCTCTTTGGTAAGCATTTATTAATGGATCTTCTGAGTCAACAATGTAGAAAATTACTTCACCCGTGAAAGCATCAACTGTTGCTTTAACTGAGTTCCTTACATAGTTGAAATCGTGGCGTAATCCACTCTTTCTTGGAAGTTCTGCTATTGGGGCGTTTTGGGCGTACGGATAACGGTCTGTTGTGGTGTAGCCATCTATCACATAAATAATTCGTCCACTATCTAATACCGGATAAGGATCAGCATCAAAATGTAAGAAAGGTGCAAGTTTTTCAACTCTTTCTCGCACATCGCGAACAAACATTACTTTGGAGTCTTCTGTTACAAAATTTGAGATAAGGGGTTCTATTTGACCAAATCGAAGAGCAAAAGCGATTTTGCGGAATAAAGACCCCATGCCAACTCCACCATCGCCACCTAATTCTTCATATCGGACTGCAAGCGTTTGTTGATTTTCATCTGTGTAATCAACTTCGTTTCGACTCGCTCCTAAAACCGCATATCCGTCTAGATTTTCGCCTACATATATTTGAGGTCTATCGAGGGTAACGTCGATTGATTCGTCAATTGATACTGGTAAGTCTCCTATTAAGAAATCGGGATCTCCAGAACCTTTAACTCTTGAAACTGGTGCCAAAGCAAGACCATAACCGTGAGTAAATGCAACGTGCTGGTTCTCCCATGAACGGGTTTCATTTAAGTTAAGTTCTCTTGCTCCAAGTAAAACCTGAGTTGTTTCTCCATTTACTTCATACCGGTCGGTATCTAAAACATCAGAAAATCGATAAAACTCTCTTTCCCCCTGAAGACGGTCAAAAGTTGCCTGAACCACAAGTGGATCCAAAATTCTTATGTTTCTAACTGTTGCTGAATTATTTTTTAAATCATTTGCAGTGATGCTGTTATCAAAATCTGTTAATTGGATTTCGTCAATTTCATCCAATCCGTAAGCCTCTCTTGTAGCGAGAATATTCCTTTCGATATAGGGAGCTTCTTTTTCTGATTCTGCGGGCTCAACACGAAAGTTTTGTATGACTGCTGGGTAGATGCTTCCCACGACTACTGCAACGAAAGCCCATAAGCCGACTGCAAGTGTAGGTAAGACCCATCCTCGTCTACGAATGTTAACGACCAAAAGAATTACTGCTAATAAAGAAATGAGGATCAATAAATTCGTAGCAGGAAGTTGAGCTTTTACGTCTGTATAAGTCGCTCCGTCAACAGCGCCTCGGTCTGAGGTAGTCAACTCATATCTGGCCAACCAGTAGTTCGCCGCTCGAACTAAAGCTATAGCTGCGAGTAGCACAGATAGATGCGCTTTAACTTGAGGCCTGACTCTCTCACCTGTTGTTTGAAATCTGATACCACCATTTAGATAGTGAGTTATGGCCGTAAAAATAATTGTTACTAAAAGGGTTCCAAATACCCAATCAACTACGAAGTTAAAGAAAGGTAATTCAAAGATGTAGAAACCTATATCTTTGTCAAACTGTGCATCAGTAACTCCGACGTCTGCCCTGTTTGTGAACAAAAGCCAGTCTTGCCATTTGTCAGAGACCCTCAATCCGGCTATCAGTGCAAAAAAAGCTGAAAAAAGTATGCGAACGAGTCTGTCTCTTTTGCCTATAAAAGTGTGGTAATGGACTAGTAGGTCCTCTTCTGGACCTGCTGGTCTTATTCTTGGCGCTAAACGTTGGGCGACTGTCAAGTTTCCAAAAAGAATTAGAAAAAACAGGAGCATAAAGAGTAATACGAGAACTACCTGTGCTCCTATGACTGCTTTAAATACGTCATTTTGACCTAACGAATCGAACCATAAGAAATCTGTATAAAAACCTGCTAGTCCTCTTAAAGACATGAGGAGGAAAAGACCGACTGCAATTACTCCAAAAATTATTAACCTAAAACGCCCTACTGATCCTCGTCTCCCTCGACGTGGCGGAACTCGTAGTCGCTGCGGTGGAGCATCTTCAGGTTGCATTGTTAGATTCTCTTTCTATGAAATCTACGAATCTAGATCTCATTCTTTTAGCTTACTGGGACCTTATTGAGAGAAACGTGCTGGAAATTAGATTATGAATTTTTTGGCAGTTCTAATGAATCGCCGTTCCCACCCAAATCGGTAAGAACTTTTAAAGCATCGTCTAAATTCACAACCCCTTCGACTCTCATTTTGCCAGCATGTTTCTTAGCTTTTTCAAGAGAATTTTTAGGCACTAAAAATAAGTCCATTCCTGCTTCGCGGGCAGTAATGGTTTTTTGTTCCACTCCGCCTATGTTGCCTACATTTCCTTCGAGATTGATTGTGCCTGTTGTAGCAATCTGAAATCCTGCTGTTAATTCTCCTGGAGTCAAAATATCTAACACAGATAGTGTGAGGGCTAGACCTGCTGAGTTTCCTCCAATCCTTCCTGTGTTAACCAGAACCTGTACAGGCAAGTCGTCGTTATCTTCTATGCGAGTCTGCGGTGCTATTCCCAGAAATGCAACTGACGGTTCATCTTCGCGTGCGCCGAGTTCAATTGAGATTTTTCGTGGATCCGAACCATCTATTTTCTCAACATTAAGTTGAATGATTTCAGAAGGGTTGTGTTCTCTGATCTCAATAATCAAATCTTGATCTGTTAAGACTTCTTTTTCATTGACTGCAACTATCACGTCAGAAGTCGTAAGAATACCTTCAGATGGGCCTCCAACTGAGGCGATTCCAACACCTGTGGCTTTATATGGTTCCAAACCTAAATGGCTTAATGCGACCGATACAGCTGTCGATTTGGAAACTCGCATTAAATCGAAGTTAAAAGTTTGATTTTCATCTCTATTTCTTGTTCCCAAAATTGAGTCCTCATCAATTAAATGAACAGATTCTTTAAAGGTTCCTTCAAGAAACTCCCATCCATTTATCGACGAATCTTGTGAAATTGTAGTGAAGTGAATTTCACCAGACGGTTCAAAACTTCTCCCTTTAGAAACAACAATCCTGCGCGATAATTCGTTTACTGATCCTGGTTTAAAAGCGAAATAAGGAAGTTGGATGAAAGTCATTGACGTCAAAAATCCAATTAAAAGAAAAAATAATATTCCTATTTTCCACTTTTTTGATATTTTTCTGTTCATTAAATTTTCTCGCGCTATTCGCGATTACCGTATCCATAGGTTTTCTTAGACTTTACATTTTTTTATTAATGTATTTTTAAATTCCTGACTGCAGTTGCATTAACTGTCATGATTAAATTACAAAAAGACTTTTAAGGAATTCAGATTTTTTACAGAATAAGACACATCTTTAGTTCGCCTTTCCCACCAGATGGCAGGACTGAACGCGCAGCAGATAAAGGATGGAGCCCGGTAGCTAGACTAGGAGTTTGGTTCCAACCTCCACACCGAATCACTTTAGGTAAATCAGCAAAAATACGGTGGTGGCATAGGTTAAGATCTCTTATTTTTCTCGGGCTCTTCGTTATTTTTGGTGGAATTATTTTAGCTTCTCTTATCGGACTGATTATCTTCGCAGGAGGTTTCCTGTTAGAACAGGCAATCGGCTAAATGGATCCAACTGCTTTAAATAGACGAAAAGCTATTCTTTCTAGATTTTCAGATGACCATAAATTAGCGATTTCCTTATTAAAGGATAAAGATCCAAAAGTAAGAGAAGCTGCTCTTAGCTCTTTAGAAAAATTAGGAAAGCTTTCAGAAAAAACTCTCAGTAAATTTATTTCTGATCCTTCTCCTGGAGTTCGCAAAAGGGTAGTTGAGTTGCTGGCAAAAAGACCCGACAAGATTCCTTTTAACGTGTTCAATGATAAAGACCCTTTAGTTATCGAAACAGCATGTTGGGCTGCTGGAGAAAAAGAAAATCCAACTGAAAAATTAATTAATAAACTTTGCGCGATCGCTAATGGTCATACAGACCAACTATGTCGAGAAGCTGCTGTTGCTGCTCTTGGAGCTACAGGTTCACCTCTAGGACTCGAAACTATACTTGAAGCTCTTAAAGATAAGCCTGCGATAAGACGTCGAGCAGTAATTGCTTTAGCAGCTTTTGATGATCCAAAAGTTGAAGAAGCTCTTAAAAAATCTCTAGATGACAGAGACTGGCAAGTAAGACAAATAGCTGAAGATCTACTAGATGCAAATAGGGTGATCAGCCCAGTTGAAATTGGACCACGACCAGATTAATTTTTAACGTCTCGCTTCCATAAACATTGCCCGCATTGCATCAAAATCTTCAACAAGTTGGCCAGCTCCTAGAACCACACACTCCATCGGCGATTCTGCATGGACCACTGGCACTCCGGTTTCTTGTGCTATTCGACTTTCTAACCCACGCAAAAGGCTTCCTCCTCCTACAAGATAAATTCCACTAGTTAAAAGATCCTGAGCGAGTTCAGGTGGGGCTTTACCTAGACAAGAAACTACTGAATCAACCATCACCGAAACTGGTTCTTCAATTGCTGTTCTGATCTCATAGGGGTGTAGAACAACTGTTTTTGGCATACCAGTGAACATTTCACGTCCTCGAACTTCTGCTCTGCCTTCACCTGGTGTTTCTGCAGCGGAACCGACCGTCCATTTTATTTCTTCAGCTGTTCTCTCACCTATCGCTAATCCATATTCTCTTCTTATATAGTTTTGAATTGCTTCATCTATGTCAAAAGATCCGACACGTTTAGCTTCTATTTCGACTATTCCACCCAAAGAAAGTAATGCCGTTTCTGACGTGCCACCACCTATATCAACAACCATGCTTCCAAATGCTTCACCTATTGGAAGGTTTGCTCCTATAGCCGCTGCTAAAGGTTGTTCGATCAGTTGTGCATCTGAAGCTCCTGCTCGCTTACAGGCTTCAGTCACTGCACGCCTCTCCACAGGTGTAATTGCAGAAGGTACACAAATAACGACTCGTGGTTTGTTAAAACGACTTACTCCTGCTCTTTGAAGAATGAGGCGGACCATTCTTTGGGTTATATCAAAATCTGTAATCGCTCCTTTTCTCAGTGGTCGATGAGCAACTATATGAGCTGGAGTTCTTCCAATCATGTTCCATGCATCTGAACCCATTGCCAAAACTTCACGATTATTTTCATTTAAAGCAATCACGGAAGGTTCCGCCAGCACTATGCCTTCACTTCGTGCATAAACCAAAGTGTTTGCTGTGCCAAGGTCGATAGCTAAATCTCTTGCCATTTCAATCTTCGCGTTCTATTTGGGTTTCTATTTTCTCTTCACTGCCTATCACTCTTATACCATCTGGGTTTTGCATCCGTCTAGGTTTTCTTTGTGATGAACCTCGCAAAATCTTCTGCACCTCATTAGGAGTTGCCGAACGTGTTCTGGGCCTTGTAAGCAACCAAAGAACAATTGAACCAACTACAGCTACAACTACTGTTCCTGCTAAAAAAATTAAATTCGTATTCATCAGTTTTCACTACCAGATTTAAAAGAATCCATTTCTTCCACTTCAGTAATGTGTTGAGCGTCAAGCCCCCAGTCGCTCCCGCCTTCCCAAGTTTCAGATTTCCAAATTGGAACAGTTTTTTTCAGTGTGTCTATACACCATCGTCCCGCAGAGAAAGCACCTTCCCTGTGTGCTGAAGAAGCTAAAACTATTACTGCTGTTTCGCCGATTTCAAGTCTTCCTATTCGATGCAACATCACTATTCTTTTTACTTCTGGCCAATACTCTCGGGCTTTCTCGGCAATTTTCTCTAACCGCGGTAAAGCTTGTTCCTCATATGATTCATAACTTATTTCCGTCACATTTGAGCGACCTTCTGCATGATTTCTAATATTGCCCGTAAAAAGAACTACGGCTCCACACTCTGGCTGATTTGCCCACTCCAAAGCTTCGCCCACTGGAAGGGTTTGGTTTTCTAAACCAATCCAAGTGTCACTGTTAGTCGGTGGGGAAAGCGTCATTTTGAAATCTTTAGTAGATAATAAATGTTACGCATATGATGAGCACAATAGCGGATGCTTGCATGTCTTTATTAACCGTTGTGGTATAAGAATTTTATTTTTATTAAAAAGTATTTATTTCTATAATTTTGTTTCCATAAAAATCAACGCTAAACAATTTTTTGAATCTACGATGCAAGTGTGGAGTTCTTCGATCCATCTGACCCAGATGATGATAATCCGTTCTCTGATATGTCATTTTTGAATGAGATTTTTAAATCTTTTTCACAACAAAGTGGACAATCAGCTAAGCAAATAGCGATGGCCATTGCATCGGGTGGAACTAGCGAACCCAACGTTGATCCTGTTGAAAGAATGGAGTTTGAGAATCTTTTGAGAGTAGCCGAACTGCACGTTAACAAAGTGACGGGTTTACCTCCCTCTCGTAGCGGATCTTTAACAATTGAACCCGTAACTAAAGCCGGTTGGGCAACACATTCTTTAGATGCGCTCAAACCTTTGCTTGTCGGATTGGCTTCTATAGGAACCAATGAAGTTGAAGACTTTGATGATATTCCTTCTGAAATTAGTCAAATGATGGCTTTACTTGCTCCAATGATGGCAGAAATGACTACGGGGACAATGGTCGGTCATCTTGCTAGTAGGTGTCTTGGTACCTACGATCTTCCGATACCGCGTGAAGATGATCGTATTCTTCTGGTTGCGCCTAATATTGATTCTTTTGGGGAAGACTGGAGTATCCCTAAAGAAGATTTGAGGCTTTGGATTTGTCTTCATGAAGTTACCCATCATGCTGTTTTAGGAATTCCTCATATCAGGAAAAATCTGAGTGGATTGTTAACTCAGCATGCTGAAAGTTTTAGTAATGACCCTTCGGTAATTCAAGATCAATTTGGGGAAATCGAAATTGGAGAAGGACTGGAGGGTTTGGCTTCTTTACAAAATGTTTTAAATCCTGAAATGGTATTAGGTGCGGTTCGTTCACCTCAGCAAGAGGCTCTTTTGCCTTATTTGGAAGCACTTGTTGCAGTAATTATTGGTTTCGTTGACTACACAATGGATCAGATAGGGAATGATCTAATTCCTTCTTACCCGATGATGACCGAAGCTCTGCGGAGACGTCGCGTTGAAACTGGGGAAGCCGATCGTTTCGTGGAGAAGATTTTGGGTTTAAATCTGACTCAAGAACAGGTAGATCGCGGTGTCTCTTTTATTGATGGAGTTGTTGACAGGGTAGGTTCTAAGGGTCTGGATCGACTTTGGGTTGATGAATCCAATTTGCCGACTCCTAGTGAGGTTGATGCTCCAGGGTTGTGGTTGGCGAGATTAGACTTGGAAACTGGAAACTAGTTTTCTTCCTCAGTGCTTCTTGTCCAAAAGCCAAGTTGACCATCAGGTTTTTGAGGTTCTTCAGGTGTGATAATTTTTTGTGCTTTACGAGCTTCTCGTGTGCGTGGCAGGTAAAAAACTAGACCTAGTCCTACGCCAAGCGCCATCGTGAAATAGCCGACTTGTATTGGAAGCATTGCAATTAACAAAGCTATAAGTGATCCGAATGCCCAGCTGAGTTGAAATCTTCCTTCGAAAAGAGCGAAAGACCTTCCATGATTTGCATCTGGTGCATCTCTTTGAACGAGCGAGTCGAACGCTAATTTAGCCGATCCTGCAGACCCGGCTAAAAGCAAAGAAACAACCATGGCTCCCGAAATTGATGGAAGCCACGAAGCAGATACTGTTCCAGCGAAAGCTATGAAGAGGACGCCTGAGATAATTCTTTCTTCGACCATTAACATTCTTAGCCGTGGTGCCATACGTGCCCCAAAGAGAGCTCCACCGCTTGCACACGCGAGAACGGCACCGTAATGCCAGACTGGGGCTCCAGGAGTTCCGAGAATGTCTTGATCTCTTATTAATCCGGTAGCTACACCTGATGCACGGCCTGTTCCTTCCATTGGTACGCCTTCTTCACCTCCTCTGAATTCGAATGCGAGTAGGAAAGTCATGAAACCCACAGCGGCTCTTAGAACTGCCATTGCTGTAGCTGCGTTTATTATTCCTGATGAACGCAGTTCTATTTTTTCTCCTTGTGTTGCTGGTGTGGTTGCAACAGTGATTTTAGGAATTTGAACTGCTAAGACTAAAGTCAGTGTGAATCCTATTACTGCAATTTTCGCAGGCCAGGATGAACCTATTAGGAGAGCTAGTCCTCCGATTGAGGCTCCGAGAAAACTTCCGACTGCGCTTAGGAGCGCCAGTTTAGAATTCGCTTCTACTAGATCTCTTTCTGAACTCACTAATTTTGGGACCACAGCGCTTTTCGCTACTGAATAGGCTTTTTGAAATACGAGAATTCCGAAAGCGATTGGGAAAAGGGCGAGACTTTCGATGTACAGGGCAAGAAGTGTTGCCAGAGTTGCGCGTGCGAGCAGTGTTATGAGAATCATTGTTCTTCGACCACCAGCGATTCGGTCCATGAAAGGACCTATGAGTGGAGTGACGATTGCGAATGGTGCGATGGTTAAAAGGAGATACAGGGCTATTTTTGGTCTTGCTGAGTCTGGGTCAAGAAAAAAGAGTGAACCTGCTAGCGCCACTGCGATCATTGCGTCTGCGGCTGCACTTGAGAGGTGTGTGACGGCCATTCTTGTAAATGGGCTGAGGGGGGGTTTTGTTTCCTTGACGCTCACAGTTTCAGGTTACGTCAATTTGAGTAAGTAAATCTTCCACTAGGTATAGGACTATTCCCATTGTTCAGTTGGTAGATCTATATCTGCTTCTTTGGCTGGTTCTAGTGTTGTAGCTGTTGCGTAGTCTTTTTCTAAAAGAGCTGAATCTGTTCCTTCAGGTACTGGGTCGTTACATGGTTCGAGTTCTATGTCTATGCCGGTTGAGTCTTTAGAAGTTATTACTGTTTGAACTCTTCCTATGTGCGCTAAATCGGCTTGGCGGAACCCAAGGACTTCTTTTAAGGGTTTGTTTGGAATGTTCAAATTTAGCATTGTTGCATTTGGAGCTGAAGTTAACCATTGGAGAGGTTGGGCTGTCATTTCCTTCGCGGTCTCCCAATATTCGTGTGTGTCAATAGAGGGATGGTAATTGATGCTCACGGCTATTCCTGAACGGTCAAATCTTGCTGCCGTTTTTACAGCTGCGATTGTTCCTGAAAACAAAGTTGACCGGCCTGTGTTTGGACCTAGATTAACTCCTGAAGCAACCATGTCAGGTGGGTCTCCGAAACCTCCGAGCATCGAGAGCATGACAATTAGGGCGGGGGGTGCACCTACTGAAAATGATTTGATGCCTTCAAGGTCTGGGATTTCTAATTCTTCTACTGCTACTCTGTCATGGTCATCGAATGGCATGAGCGAAGCTGAAACACCACTCATGTTTTTTGAAGGTGCGGCTACCACGGCTTCGTGTCCTAGTTCTGCAACTGTTTGTGCTAGCGCGTATAAGCCTTTTGAATCAATTCCGTCATCGTTTGTAATAAGAAATTTCAATTAAGCACTTCATCTAGTTGATCGATACTTCTCATACTTCTAAATAATAAAGCACAAATCAATTTAGATCATAAAATTTCAAACGTCTTCATCAGCTTTTTAAGAAACTTCTAACGGTGTTTTTAATTTCTCGTATCTTCTGATTCGTCATAATAGTCGAGTTGATCTACGGGCATGACTACTGCTGAAACAACATTTGATGAATGAGCACTTACTCTTTTAAGAAAACGAAAAAGAAGAGCTCTAGGAACGGCTGTAACGGCCTCCTCTGTTGAATGAAGAAGTTCATTGACGCGTCGATCGAAATCTTTTCTCATTTCATCTCCACGCTCAATGTATGTACGTGCTCTTTCTTCATCTCGCATACTTAGAATTTCACCCATCAGAGAAATCCTTGATGAGACTTCGTCTCGTAATGAGAGGATCGTTTCAATTTCAGGCGATTCTGTGAACGAAACTCCTTCTTCAGCTAAATCAAAAATGTTTTTGTTGTAATCACCGATACGTTCCAGATCTTTGATCATGTTCATGAAAGCAAGAACTTCTGGAGTGTCGATTCCTCCATGGACAGAAGCGTGAACTAATAAAGCTCGTCGAATCTCGACTTCAGTAGCGTTTATTTGTCGATCTGTTTCTCTTATTTCATCGGCTACTGTTTCAACGGCTCCACCCGTCACGGCGCTAAGCGCGAGATCAAAAGTATGCCGTGCATCGTTAACCATGCGTTGAACTTGCGATTCTATGTTTTCGAGTCCGCTTTCTTCTGGGCGGCGAAAGAAACTCATTACCATAATTATTCTCCTATGTTCATATGAAGTTTACTTCTAATTTTTTAAGTGTTCTTAATATGCTTTTATCTAAGTATCAAAACCCCTAAAAGCGGCACAATTACAAAGGCCGTGAGCGTGTATGCAATAGCTAAAGAACGGCGTTCAGCGGCAACATTTGAGAGCCTGTTAGCCATATGTATGGGTATTTCTCTTAATTTTTTTATCGGATAAAAGACAAGAATTCCGCTGATATTAAACAAGGTATGAACAATTGCCACAGTTACCGCCGCCGGGCTACCGGTGGCCAATGATGCTAAAAGAGCAGTAACTGTGGTGCCTATGTTTGCTCCTAAGGTAACCGGATAAATATTTCCGAGCGTTAAAACTCCTGAAGCTGCAAGTGGAACAAGAACTGAAGTGGTTATAGAAGAAGACTGAACTGAAACTGTGATAACAGCTCCAATTAATATTGCAACTATTCCTGAACCCGCACCCAAAGCGTGATTAATCGCAGTTTCCACACGGTCCGCGACGAGAAGACGCATATTTTTAGTTATGTATGCCAAAGAAATAAAGATGAACGCTAAACCGATTACGATCATCAAGCCACCCTTAATATCTCCATTGGCTCCAAGATTAGATAAAAGTTCTTTTACCCATTTCGCAGGCATTTTTACAGCCTCTTTTAGTGGACTTTTAAAATCGCTTCCTGACGAACCAATGAGAGTATCTGTTAACCATCTTGCCGAAGAAGACAAATAGCCAGTTATTAATTCAATGGGCAGAAAAACTAGAACTGCTAAAATATTGAAAAAATCGTGCACAGTTGCGGCAGCGAAAGCACGTTTAAATTCGATGTCGTGCCTTACGTGTCCAAGTGAAGCCAAAGTGTTTGTGACTGTTGTTCCTAAATTTGCTCCCATGATCATTGGCACCGCGTCGCCGGTGGTGACGACACCAGCTGCTACTAGCCCAACTATTACCGATGTTGATACCGAGGAGGATTGAACTAAAACTGTTGCCAGTAATCCGACAAAAAGTCCACCTATAGGATTTGATACGCCTTCAAAAAGGCCATCAACCAAGTCTTTTCCTAAGCTTTTGAAACCTCCACCTAATAACTCAACGCCTGTTAGAAATAAATAAAGAAGTGCTAGTACTAAAAATGCTCTTAGAAGAGTTGGAACTTGCCTCTTATCTAAAGATCTATCTGAGAACGCGGAGGGAGAAGAACTCAATTTTAACCTTTAAAAAACTTAATGGAATACATAGCTTTCAAGGAAACAATACACAAAATTAGAAATAAAACAGTGACTCTTTCATTTTTAAATTCTAAAAAAAATTGAGATTTTACGCCAGTTTTATGTCGTTTGTGAGAGAAATGGTTCTGCAAGCGAAACTAGGAGATTAATTAATGAATACAAAATGGATGTCAAAAGGTAACTGTGCGGATACTAATCCTGATGCTTTCTTTCCAAGTGATGGGGTAGGCGTTGAAATAGCAAAAAGCATATGCAATAGATGCCCTGTAACAAGTCTCTGTTTGGATTACGCCTTAACCTACAAAATAAATCACGGTGTTTGGGGTGGTTGTTCTGAAAGGCAACGTCGCAGAATTAGAAAAGAACGCCGGGAACTTTTACCAGCGGCTTAAAAAATATTTATTGTCCTTCTGTCTCTTCTTCCTCTACATAACCCAAATCCCATGTGATTAGAACATTTTCACGTTCCGCGTCACGGTTTATCCGTTCACGATTCCGTCTGAATTGAGGGTCATGCGGAGGAAGAAGCATAAGACGGGCGCTGATGCGATCTTGGAAAGATTCAACAAGTTTTGGATCACCAAACCCAGATCGTACCTCCCAGTGAGGAGCGGCTGGCCCAAGATAAATTACTTGAACTTCTCCTACTGGAGCTTGCTGAACTTGATCTTCGCTGATGTCACTCATGAGAGCATCTTTCCCTTATTTAGTCGTAGGCAAAAGTTTACCGATAAGAACACTTCAGGAGAATATAAATTCTTTTGTTAAGAGGATTCGTCTTTATTTTCGGTCTCGTCAGTATCTTCCTTGGAACCTTCAGCCATTCCTTCCTGGAGCTCACGTTGTGCGCGTCCAAGGTTTCGGGCCAGTTTCGGAAGTTGACTGCCGCCAAAAAGAACGACTGCCACAATTGCAACGATGATTAATTCGTTGCTGCTTAAAAACGCAAGTGTGTTCATAATTAAAGGTTAGCCGCGTATAGCTCTAGGCGGCGTGCTTAAGCACTTCGATGATCAGCTAATCTTTCAATTTCTGCGGTGCGTTCAGCAATAGCAGCTCTTTCAAGAGCACGCTGGCGTCTAATTCGACGTCTTTCTCTTTCGCTCATTCCACCCCAAATACCAAACTTTTCGCCATTCTGTAATGCAAACTCAAGACAATCATCTTTTACTACGCACCCTTGACATACTTCTTTGGCTTCGCGAGTACTTGCTCCTCTTTCAGGAAAAAACAAGTCAGGATCAACACCAAGGCAATTTGCCTCATCTTGCCATGACGTATCTAGATCAGCTTTCGCATAGATTCCCATGATGTAATTACACCATTGTTATTAGTGAAAAAGCAATACCGCGAAGATAAAAAACAAAAAAATTACTGAAAATGTAGGTTTTTGGTTTTACCTTGAAGAGGTAAATGTTCGACGTTGCTCGACAAAATCAACGAGTAGATAGTCTCCCAAACTCTGATTGGTAGTAAAAAACGCTCTCCCACCGTTCATTTTGGTTACGTGCTCAATGAAACGTATTAGATACGGAGTCGCATCTAAAACAAAAATATTTATTCGAATATCATCACGTGTGCAACGTTTAACTTCTAAAAGAGTTTTCTCTATTGTTTCAGAGGAAGGCGGATAATTGAAAAAAGGGAAACCATCTTCAGTTATATGAGCTGTTGGCTCTCCATCTGTGACCATAATTATTTGTTTAGTCCCGCTCTCTTTCGCCAGCATCTTCCTAGAGAGCGCTAAACCGTGCTGCATATTCGTTCCGTAAACATAATCCCAAGAAACTTCTGGAAGTTTTTCCGGTCGTATCTCTCTAGCAATTTCGCTAAAAGTAACTACACCTAAAAAATCTCTAGGAAATTGAC
The DNA here is from genome assembly GCA_030742755.1 of Acidimicrobiales bacterium. GTDB lineage: Bacteria > Actinomycetota > Acidimicrobiia > Acidimicrobiales > MedAcidi-G1 > MedAcidi-G1. Next base: position 27,121 of record JASLTU010000002.1, read on the forward strand.
CAGATATCAAAGAATTAAGGGCCATTGCCACTTTCTTTGCAGGTAAAAAATTGTCACGCATCGGCATTGAAAGCGACAAATCAAGCATCAAAACTGTTGAAGCTTGAACAGTTGCCTCTGTGCGTTCAATCTCGAAATCCTCAGGTTTAATATCGACAGGTGTTCCTGAACCATTACGAACAAGTCCGTTTCTAACTGTTCGTTCAATATTCAAATTGAAAGGATCACCAAACTCGTAGCTCTTCGTTGCGTAGTCTCGTTCGTGACCCGCACCAGTTTTTTCAGCATTGTGCCTACCAGCACGATCTTTTGAAAGCTGCCTGTAAAGATCTCCTAAAGCATTTTGGCCTAACTTTCTAATTGCTTTAGGAGTCAAACTAAGTTGACCATCTTTGTTTTCAACCAATCCTGCTTCTTCAAGCATCTTGCTCATTTCAGCGAGTCGCTCAAGACTCTCGGCTGATTCGTCACCTAGAAGTTCTCTTACTTTTTCGGTATCTACCTCTGATAACGCTCCAGGATTTGAAACGTTTCGCAACATTTGATCCAACCGATCTAAATCTGCAAGATCTTCGAAAGTCTGAATTGCTTCTGGGAGATTCAAAGAATCATCTCCTTGGAATTCAACTGATTGCTCCCACCCCATTTTCGGAAAAGCTTCTCTCAGATTCTCTGACAATTGATCCATTTGCCAACGCAAATCCATATCTTCTAGAAGCTGTTCTGAAAGTTCTTCTAACTGTGCTCTTTGTTCGGGGGTCATAGAATTTAAAATCTGAGCCATAGTCGCCATTCTTTGAGCCATGACTTCTAAAAGTTCTTCAAGACTTTGAGGGTTTTCAGGAAAAAAATCACCATACTCTTCCATAAATTTTTCAAAATCTGAATTTTCACCTTGCTGATATTCATTCAGCATCTGATTCAAAGAAGACAACATATCTTTCATCCTTGACATGTCTTCCGAACTCATGTTTTTCATTTCACCGGCCATTTGATCAATCGCTTGTTGCATCAACTGTTCACGTAAATCCTCGACGAGTTCTTCAAATCTTTGAGCTGCAGCATTCGAAGTAAAGTCGTAGTCGGTTAAACCTTTTACTCGACTCGCTAGGTTTTCATGCTCCAACATGTCGAGTTCATCACGTCTAGCTTGCAGAGCTTCTTTGTTGATTTCTTCTTGTCGCTCATCATCTCTAAATCTATTTTCTACTGCATCTAACGATTCCCGCTCGGTTGCCATTACTTGTTCTAGAGCTTCATTAATTTCGTCATAAACACCACCCAAATTGTGCTGTTCAATGGTTTCTTGTCTCTTCTGACGTAACTTTTGAAGTATTTCTCTCAAGCCTTCTAAATGTCCACCGTCAAAATCCAAACCTCTTTGCATCAACCTTCGTAAAGCTGAATTAGGATCTCCGTTTTCAATAAGCTCATCTCCCAGAGCTTCCATTAAAGAATTGGCATCTAATTCTGATATTCGTTGGGTTCCGTCCCACCTCGAGTAAGTAAAACGACGAGAACCGGACAGATTTTTATCATTGTTGTCCATTAAACCTCCCAGCCTCGCCTACTAATCTTTTGTGAAAACTTACCTTGATGAATTCATTAATAGCTAATAGATGAAATTAATTTCATCAAAGAGGATCAAAACGAAACCTTTTATTAAAGAAATTTTTATTTATTATTCTTCAAATCTGATTTTTACCAGTCTGAAGCTTCTGGAATGAAATGAATTGCTTGATCGATGAGACTAACTACCATTTCGCCTAAAAAAGGTGTCGTTTTTCTGGTTGTGTCTTCAACTTGGCGTACATAGACGCCTTCTAACATGCAGGCAAGTTTGAACTTACTCATCACAACGTACCAGCCGAGTGATTCCGGTTTGATTCCCGACCGGTCCGCCCATAAAGAAACCGCTTGTGATCTATCAGGCATGTTCTTATTTTCAAAATTTAGTGTTCCCATTAAATACCCCAAATCCATGAGGGGGTCTCCTATGGTTGCATTTTCCCAATCTAAAACAGCTAATAAACTAGGTTTTTTTTCTTTGGAAAAAAGCATGTTATGAAAGTTGTAATCGCCATGCATTATCCCTGTTGTTGAACGTTTTGGCGTATTCTCATCTAACCATTTCGCAACAGCTTCTATTCCAGGTATTTCCCTGTTTTGGTATGAGTCGAGTTGACCTTTCCATCGTCCTACTTGTCTTTCTAGAAAACCTTCGGGACGTCCTAAATCTGATAAGCCAGCACTCTGATAGTCAATTGACGCCAATTCTCCCAATGCTTTAAGAAGTTGAATAGCAATGTCATGATACGAATCCATGCCGCCCAATTCTTCAGGAATTGGATCAGAAGGAACTAGACCGTCTACCCATTCCATCACATAGAAAAAAGAACCTGTTACTGAAATATCAGTACATAAAGAAATCGCTTTTGCATGAGGGACTTTTGTCCCCTCTAGAGCAGATTGAAATCTGAATTCTCTTTCCATAATCCTGTTTGAACCATCGAAAGACAAAGGAACTAATGATGGCCTTCTCAGGACCCAGAAATCGTTAGAGCGTTTAACTATAAAAACTTCATTTGATTCACCAGCTTTTACACGTTCAAAAGAAATCTCTTCACCTCGTCCGAGCCCTTGCGCGTTGAACCATTCTCTTAAAGAGCTTTCGTCGATCAGTTTCGGAGACAAATTCATTATGAAAACACTCTAATCGAGGCAACTTGTTTTCTTATTTACCACCTTTGTTGGCTATGAGCTTTCAATTGCATAGATTCATATTTAGAAAGTAGGAGGGAACAAATGCCAATTAATCCAGATGCTTCGGGATCCATAGGAGAACCTGCAGAGTTTTCATGGACTTCAAAAGACAGTTTGTTGTACGCGCTTGGTGTGGGAGCTGGGGTCTCCGATCCAACAGGTTTCGAACTTGAGTTCACAACTGAAAACAGTAACGGTATAAATCAGGTAGCTTTCCCTACCCAAGTTGTAGTTATGGGAGGTGGAAGTACTCCTAGTTTTGGTGACTTCAACCCAGTCAATCTTCTTCACGCCGAGCAGGCAATCACCTTGCATCAGCCTCTTCCAGCTGCTGGAACAGCAGTATCAACTGGAAAAATTGGTCCTATTTATGACAAAGGCAAAGCTGCGCTTGTCTACCTAGAAACAGATGTAGCAGACACTGACGGAAACCCTATGTGGAGCACAAAATCGGGTTTGTTCATCGGTGGCGAAGGAGGATGGGGCGGAGATCGCGGCCCCACAACTGAATGGAATCTGCCAGATCGTGAAGCTGATCATACGGTCTCATATGAAACAAGAAATGATCAAGCTCTTCTTTATAGATTAAACGGCGACCGTAATCCTCTGCATTCGGACCCCTCATTCGCTTCAGCAGCAGGGTTTGACAAGCCGATACTTCATGGGCTTTGTACATATGGTTTTACCGGACGTGCCTTATTACATGCCGTATGCGGCTCTGACCCTGCACAGTTTGGAAGCATGGGCGGAAGGTTCAAATCACCTGTGATGCCTGGTGAGGTGTTAGAAGTCCACGCTTGGGAAGAATCGGATCAAGTTTTATTTCAAACACGTGTTGGTGACAGAGTTGTCTTCGATAACGGGGTTATGACTCGAAATTAATTCGGGAAAAATTTACTTTCGTGCGGCGTAACTCGCCCTAGCACCCGAAGCATATTTATTTAATCTCTTAGACAAATGAAGCCCTTCAAGGATCAGCTCAACAGCGCTGGCTGTCATCGCTGAGCCATTCGAAGTGCTACCTTCTAAAACTGCTTGAACGGCTGGTTTAAGAGCAGGGAGGTCAGAATTTACTACATTCTCATAGTCATCTGATACGACGTCTTCACCAGTTGAAATTCCTTCCAAATTTTCAAAAGCTTCAACTATTGGCTGATGCAATTCGGCAGGAACAATACTTCGGAAAACATTCAATACAGCTTCGTTTAATAACTGATTAACAATTTCAGAATCACGATCTTCATCAAGACTTTCAATTTCTACTTTGCCGGCAGTTGCAGCAATCAAAGCGTTCAAATCGGAAATCCTCGGAACAGCTTCTTTCTCTTTGTTCCGCAATGCACGTCTAACAGAATTAGCAACCATTGCTTCTTGATTGGTCACGCTCATTCGAACTGACACCCCAGATCTTTGATTCAGATGAGGGCTGTTACGTGCTTCGTGCGTCAAAACTGCTATCACTCTGGTCATGAAATCTGGAACATTCACTTCCAGTTCCCCAACTGATGGAATAGATGCTTCTTGTTCAACTATGTCCATTTCAATTTCCGGTTCAATTGGATAATGAGTTCTGATCTGCGAACCAAAACGATCTTTAAGGGGTGTGATTATCCGACCTCGATTGGTGTAATCCTCAGGATTGGCTGACGCGAATAAAATAACGTCGAGAGGAAGTCTGATTTTGTAACCTCTTATTTGGACGTCTCTTTCTTCTAAAACGTTTAAAAGCCCCACTTGGATTCTTTCCGCTAGATCTGGAAGCTCATTAATCGCAAATAGTCCTCGATTTGTTCGTGGCACCAATCCATAGTGAAGAGTTAATTCGTCTGAAAGGTATCTACCTTCAGCAACTTTGATCGGGTCTACTTCACCAATCAGATCAGCTATTGAAGTATCAGGAGTTGCTAATTTTTCTCCGTAACGAACATCCCTGTGCACCCATTCGATGGGAGTACTTAGTCCTAATTCATTTACTAAATCTTTAGCGTGTTTAGATACCGGTGAATAAGGGTCATCATTTATTTCTGACCCTTTGACTATTGGCATCCACTCATCTAGTAATTCAATTAATCCTCGTATCAAACGAGTCTTGGCTTGTCCTCTTTCTCCAAGAAAAATTACATCATGCCCCGCAAGTATCGCATTTTCTAATTGCGGCATAACAGTCTCTTCGTAGCCATGCACTCCTGAAAATAATGAATCACCGTTCCGAATTCTTTCAACCAGATTTCTTCTAAGTTCTTCTTTTACTGGAACTGATTCCCAACCACTAGATTTGAGTTCACCTAAAGTGGATGGTATTTGCATTTTCCTATTTTTTGAAAACAAATTACCCATGGCGGCACCCTAGCGATCCTTTTGCGTCATTTAAATACCAAAACCATTTGAATATAAATTTTTTATGTGAATCTTTCTTTGATTCAAAACATTTTTTCAACTAAGCCTCTTGTAAGAAAAAACTATAATGTGACCTTTTGCATGGATCGATGCACTGCAAGGTACTCTCAGGTAGCGTTTATGATGTTGCTTTGCCCAGATAAACCGGCTTGGGTCCGGAGACACTATGAACCAAACAACTAGTCAACGATACAGAGTGAAACCGATTCGCGAACGCCGCCGCGAATGGCCTTTTCCTTTAAATCTTTATCAGACTGCTGTTGGCAGAAAATGGGTTATGGCTGCAACTGGTATAGGTCTTTTAGGTTTCGCTTTAATTCATATGATCGGAAATCTTCACGTTTATGAAGGCCCTGCGAAAATGCATGAGTACGCAGAAGCTCTTAGAAACCTTGGTAGCGGGATACTCCCAAGATCACTAGTCCTTTGGTTATTGAGACTGGGTCTGATGGTGATGTTTGCGCTGCATCTCCATTCAGCTATCACTTTGAAAGAAATGAGTAGAAAATCCAGTCAGAATGCTTCTCTTACAGGCGGGGAAAAGAAATATGAAGGTGGAAGAGAATACATAGCTGCAAGTTATGCGAGCCGGACGATGAGATGGACCGGACCGATAATTGCTTTATTTCTTGTCTATCACCTTGCAGATTTAACTTGGGGATGGTGGTTAGGTGATGATTTTGTTCCTGGCGACCCCTACCACAACCTCTACTCTTCACTTTCAAGAATACCAGTCGCAATTTTTTATGTAATAGCAAACATGGCTTTAGCTTGGCATATCTTTCATGGAGCTTGGTCCATGTTTCAAAGCTTGGGAATAAACAACCCAAAATACAACCATCTTCGAAAAGGGTTTGCTGCAAGTTTCGCAGGATTAATACTTTTGGGAAATCTAAGCTTTCCAATCATGACACAGGCAAATCTGATAGATGAAGATGAACGCCTATGCCAAGTAAGTATGGGAGACACTGATGAAATTTTGGCATGTCTTACAGAACAACTAGAGGATCACTAAATATGGAAACTAAAAACAAAGCTGTACTTGATTCTCGAGTGCCACAGGGGTCATTAGAAGATAAATGGGAAAATCACAAATTCTCAATGAACCTTGTGAACCCAAATAACAAAAGAAAATTCGACGTTATTGTTGTCGGTACTGGTCTAGCAGGTGCATCTGCTGCTGCCTCTCTAGGGGAACTCGGATACAAAGTCAAAGCGTTTACTTTTCATGACAGTCCTCGTCGAGCGCACAGTATCGCTGCACAGGGCGGGATCAATGCTGCAAAAAACTATAAAAATGATGGCGACTCTGTTTACAGACTTTTCTACGACACAATTAAAGGCGGTGACTACAGATCTAGAGAAGCCAATGTGCATCGCCTTGCAGAAGTATCAACCAACATCATCGACCAAGCAACAGCTCAGGGAGTTCCTTTCGCTCGAGAGTATGGAGGCCTCTTAGACAACCGCTCTTTTGGCGGTGCTCAAGTTTCTAGAACTTTTTATGCAAGAGGTCAGACCGGACAGCAACTTCTATTAGGCGCTTACTCAGCAATGATGCGTCAAGTCGCAGCAGGGAGTGTTGAATTACACACTCGTGCAGAATTACTTGATGTAGTAACCAAAGACGGCCAAGCTTGCGGAATAGTTACACGTGACTTGCTTTCCGGTGAAGTCATCCCTCATTCAGCCCATGCTGTTGTTTTGGCAACTGGTGGTTACGGAAATGTTTATTTCCTTTCAACTAATGCAATGATGAGTAACGTCACTGCTGCATGGAGAGCTCACCGTCGTGGAGCTTTTTTCGCAAATCCCTGTTACACGCAAATACATCCAACTTGCATTCCTGCCAGTGATGATTTTCAATCAAAATTGACTCTAATGTCCGAATCACTCCGTAACGACGGACGCATATGGGTCCCGGAAGCATTCGACGATTCAAGACCCGCCCACGAAATCCCCGAAAATGAAAGAGATTACTATCTAGAAAATAGGTACCCAGCTTTCGGCAACTTAGTCCCAAGAGATGTTGCTTCCCGAAACGCTAAAAATGTAGTTGATCAAGGGCATGGAGTGGGCCCATTAAAAAATGGGGTTTACTTAGATTTTTCTGCAGCTGTTGAAAGAGACGGCCAAGATGCCATTTCCGCAAAATACGGAAACCTTTTCGACATGTACGAAAGCATTACTGGTGAAAACCCTTACGAAGTACCAATGCGCATTTATCCCGCGATCCATTACACAATGGGTGGCGTGTGGGTTGACTACAACCTGATGACAACAATCCCTGGTCTCTACGCAATAGGTGAAGCAAACTTCTCTGACCATGGTGCGAATCGTTTAGGCGCAAGTGCTCTAATGCAAGGTCTAGCCGATGGTTATTTTGTTCTTCCGTACACAATTGGTGACGGTTTAGCGGATCAACTAGGCAACCCAGCAGTTTCCACCGATGACCCTGTTTTCACAAATGCTGTGAGCGCTATAGAAGATGAAACAGCAAAATGGCTTTCAATTAACGGCACTCGCTCAGTTGACTATTTCCATAGAGAACTTGGCAGGCTTGTTTGGGACCACATCGGAATGAGCAGAAATAAAGAAGGTCTCGAAAAAGCAGTTTCTGAAATTGGAGCTTTAAAGGAAGAGTTCTATAGCGATGTGCGAGTTTTGGGTAGTGCCGACACTCTAAATCTTTCCTTGGAAAAAGCCGGAAGAGTTTCAGATTTCTTCGAATTAGCAGAATTAATGGCGCATGACGCTTTAAAACGAGAAGAGTCTTGCGGCGGACACTTTAGAGAGGAACACCAAACCCCAGAAGGTGAAGCTCAAAGAGACGACGATAATTTTGCTCATGTTGCAGCTTGGGAGTGGAATGGAAAAGATTCTTTACAAACTCGACATGTTGAAAAACTCGATTTCGAAAATGTGACCCTTACCCAGCGAAGTTATAAGTGAGAGAAAAATGTCAGAAATAATCACCGTAAACTTAAAGATTTGGCGTCAAGAAGGTCCTGAAAAATCGGGCTATTTCGAAAATTACACTCAGAAAATAACAACTGAAGCTTCATTTTTAGAAATGATAGATCTTCTTAACGAAGATCTAAACAATCAGGGACTTGAACCTATATCTATTGAAAGTGACTGCCGCGAAGGAATCTGTGGTACTTGCGGAGTGATGATTAACGGACAGGCTCATGGTCCTAGAAAAGCAACAACAACTTGCCAATTACATATGCGCGAATTTTCTGACGGTGACGAAATCGTTATTGAGCCTTTTAGAGCAATTTCTTTTCCAGTGATTCGAGACCTAGTGGTGGACAGATCTCCTTTTGATCAAATTATCGAATCAGGAGGTTACATATCTGTAAACACTGGTGCAGCTTCTGATGCGAATCTAATTCCAGTTCCAAAAGAAGCTGCTGATCAAGCTTTTGACGCAGCCGCATGCATAGGATGTGGCGCCTGTGTAGCTGCCTGTCCTAATTCAGCTGCACAATTATTTACTTCTGCCAAACTTGCACACATGGCATCTTTACCTCAAGGTCAGCCCGAGAGGTGGAAAAGAACTGAAATGATGGTTGGAACCATGGAAGAGTTTTTTGGTTCATGTACAAATCATGGAGAATGCCACGAAGCTTGCCCTAAAGAGATAAATCTTGACTTTATTGCTTTTATGAATCGCGACTACATGAAAGCAAAAGTCAAAAACCGTGCTCTGTCTGGTCAGCGTTAACTGAATTACAGTTAATATCGAATGACACGATGAAACTAATTGTCGTGTAAGGAGGTAACTGAGTAGTGCTAATTATCTATTTGATGTGCGTAGCTCTTTGGATAAAAATGCTTTGGGACATCAGGAAAAGACCTGACCACCAAAAAACTTGGTTTTGGCCATTTTTTGTAATCGGCCTGATATGTTCAGTTGTCTTCTGGCCAGGTTTGTTGGTATTAAGCGGTGTCTATTGGTATAAGGCTGGCAGGATCCCTCCCGCTGATGGGGCAGAAAATACTAACCCTTTTAATTAAGGATTATAAATTCTTGTTGTTATCTAGAACGCCGCCACAGAACCTCTATGTCGGACTAACGTAACTTTGTGCCACATCGTCATAAAGTAAAAGTTCGTTTCTACGAATTAGACCCATACGGTCACCTAAATCATTCTGCATATATCCAGTTGTTTGAAACCGGTCGTATAGAAATGCTTGAAGAAGCCGGCATAGCTCTGCATGAACTTGAAAAAAATGACTTTAGATTCGTAGTGTCACAAATAGAGACAACGTTCCTAAAACCTGTAGAAGCAGGTTCTTTCCTAACGATAGAAACTGAAATTCTAGAAATGCGTAGAGCTTCATCTTTATGGTGGCAACAAATCCTCGATGAAACTGAAGTGGTAGCTACACAGCGTGTCAGAACTGCAATCACTAATCGCGATGGAAAACCAATTCGAGCTCCTCAACAAATACTCGAATCACTGACCCCCTTTTTGTCGAGTTTTAAAAACGATGAATAATCTTTTCTCTATTTTTTCTCAGGTAAAAAAATCAGCCATCAACCTCTTTAGAGGAATTGCTATGGGAATTGCTGATGTCGTGCCTGGAGTGTCTGGAGGAACAATCGCTCTAGTTCTTGGTATATATGAGCAACTTCTAGAAAATATAAGTAACTGTGCTTTGAGTTTAGGAAAAATCCTAAAGGGAGATTTTTCAGGATTTGTTCAACAACTCAAAAAAGTTAACTTCTTATTCTTAATTCCAGTTATTGCTGGGATGTTAATAACGATTGTTTCAGTTTCAGGACCTATGGTGGATCTGCTTGAAAAACACCCCGAACCAATGTCTGGTTTATTTTTCGGTTTAGTTGCAGCCTCTGGACTTATCGCTTTTTCATTAATGAATTCTTTAGATTTTCAAAAAATTATTATCTCATTAATTACAGCGATTATTTTTTTCGCTCTATTAGGTTTTCGCTCTAGCGCTTTTGAAAATCCTTCCTTATGGGTATTCTTTCTTTCTGGTTTCATTGCTATTTGCGCATGGATACTTCCTGGAGTTTCTGGTGCGTTTTTGCTTCTCATAATGGGAAATTACGCTTCTGTTTTAACTGCAATCGATAACCAGGACTTTGAGAAACTTTCGATGCTTTCACTTGGTGCGGTTATTGGACTTACAGTTTTTTCCACCCTCTTAAAATTTTTGTTGGATAAACACAGAGACATGGTTTTGGCCTGTTTGATTGGTTTGATGCTTGGGTCATCTAGAGTTCTATGGCCGTGGCCTAATGGAGTCGGCGTGATTAACGAAGATGGGAATGAAATACTTTCAGGGACAAACATTGACTGGCCGAATTCAAATAACTTTCTTGCCCCACTACTTTTAGGTTTGTTAGCTTTCGGACTTGTTCTAATAATCGATTCAATCTCTAAAAAATCTTCCAAAACCAAACACACTAATTCTTAGTTATCTCTGCGGTTGATTGAACTCAATCCATGCGTGGCCTTTACGGCCATCGTTAGTTTGTATGGAAACTAGGCCACGTGGAAAACGTGAAATGCGACCATTGTCAGGATCTGTTAAAAGAACAGGTGCCCATCCAATTGGTTCAAATTCAATAATCGTTTCACCAAGTGTTACATGACCACTTGTTGGTATTCCTTCTTGTCCTAATTGTGGATTTGATACAACTCTATATTCTGCAATAAGTCCATCAGGAGAAGAGTGATAACCAATTCCTGAATCATGTCCCTCTACAGAAACCGCGTGAAATCTTGACCCATCATCAAAACGTCCTGAAAACCAAGTCCACCCTTTGTCCCACCAGTCTCTTTCAGCCCATGAATGGTCACGTTGACCCCATCCGTCTATTTGAGATTTTGTTTCACCGATTTGTATTTCACCTGAAACTCTGCAAGGAATTTCATATCTGGTAGTTACGTCATAATGAAATGCCCAAGGTTCTGATCCGTCAGATTTATTTTCATGAAAATCAGTGGCCCAACCTAAGTCAATTCCGACAGGGATCTTCTCACCTCTCATATCTCCATAAGCTTCTACGGGATTATCTAAAGCAATTCCGAATGCTTCAATACCAACACTGAAATATTCAAGTGGACTTTCAACTGCTAGATCTGCCCATAGACCTGTAGATCTAATTTCCAATCCTGGCGGTTCAGGAATCGCTGCATCATGATCAATGATAAAAACGGGCTTCTGATCTTGACCAACTATGCAACACCAGAACCAGCATTGATTAAGGTTGGAGCACACAGCAAGTCGCACGTACCCTCCATTTTTGCCTTCGTCATCAAACCAGTCCATATACCAGGATTCACTCCAAAGCCTTTCTGGTCCTTTTTCATGACGTTTTTCATCAGCAGGTGTTGGAACACTCATTCATTAATCTCCTCATAGTAAGGGTACGGGTCAACATTGGGATCCTGTTGCGGAGGTTCAACTTCAGCAGTTACCAAAGGGTAAAGCTCTTTTGAAATATCACGTGGACACTCCCAGTCGATTTCTTGTTCAACTCCGGCTATTTGTGCAAATGGTCTCAAAAAAGTGAAATAAACATAGGCTCCGCACTTAATACGATCGTCTCGATCCATGTCAACAATATTTCTATAATGAATTTTTTGGATTTGTTTTACTTTTGAAACAAAGGTTTCGAATTGAACATCATCTATCGGTTCAAGTTGACCATTTTTATTAGTAAAGATCGCAAAGGAATTTAAGTGACTCAAATAATCTTCTGGTTTTGTAATCGAAGTTCCAAAATCTGTAACCGTTACTTCCACTTCAGGCTCTAATACAAAAACCGCTGTCAGGTTTTCATAGGGTAGGTCAGAAGCGACTTCCGACCACCAAAAATCACTTTTAGCGAGTCTGTAATAGTCTCGGACAATCATTGTTCTACCGTCTTCTAGTTTGTATGGTCCGGTGTCTCCATGGCCCACTCGAGTGTCAAAATAAAGTAAAAAAAGATAGTTAATTAAAGTTGCATTCAAACGTCTTATTAAAGCTTTCCTGTCACTGTCAACAGGGCTTAAGGCTTGATGAAAAAGTTCTAATTGAGATCTTTCCAATACATTTATTTTGTTGTTATTATCAGCGGAATGTAAAAAATCGCCTCCTCGATATGAGCGAGAGACACGTCCCCAAAAATCTAAAACGGTATATGCATTTGAAACATCGTCTATCGACTGATCTATCAAAGACATTATGTTTCTTCCAATCAGCCAAAAATTTGCTACTCCCCAAAGAAAAACTGAATTAGCTTGGCAAGCTGGTCTTCGTGCTTCCTGACCAATATCTTCTGGTTGCATAGATTTAGTAATAACTTTTATCGCCTCTGGATATCGCAAAAAAGCTTCAATAGCCGAAACAGTTACATAGGAAGTAACTGGGATCAATTGAGATGAATAGCCGGTTCTTTCAGCCATAAGGCGAGCAGAGACCGGGTTTATTGATCTTATGTAATTGTTTACTTCTGTAGTTTTATTCATATTAATCAATTAAATATATTGATCCTGTAGTTTCGGTTCCATCAAGAATTATCTCAGTCCCGTTTTCAGGTTCATGCGAAAACTCAGCTGCTATCAATCCTGGAATTTGAAATTCGCGACTTACAATCCCAATATGACTTCTGATTGTGCCTCCGGTGCAAATTACTCCGGCTAACTCATCAAAAACAGGAGATAAGAAAGTCGCGCCTGCGTCTCTTATTACAGCAATCACTCCATCGGTTCCTTTATCCATTAACTCAAGAACGTCTTCTGGGCCCTCGAGACGTTTCCATATTCCTTTAACAATTTCGTAATCATAGGTTTTTTGCCCAGTTCCAATTTTTTCCATAATTTAAGAGTACTAGGAAGATCAGAGGAGGTCTGTTCCGAGTAAGCGTAAGATTAAACAGTGAAAAAAATCGTATATCTCTCGCATGAATGGGTAATGGAATTAAATAAGGTCGCCCAATCGCACAAGGGTCTAAATGAAGCTATGGCCAATATTAAACTTGTTGTCGAATATCGGGTGATTGATGAGAAAATTTTTGTCTGGCAAATAAATATCAATAAAGGTCGAGTCGAAATCTACGTTGGGAAAAACTATGAACCAGATGTCTGGTTTGAGACGGATAGACCGGCAGCGGTCTCTTTATTCGAAGGAAGAACAAATCCTCTAAATGAAATAATTGATGGAACTATGCAAATAGGTGGGGATCCACGAAAGCTTTTCGTAGCGTCAGAAATTCTAAAAAACTTAGAAAACGTATTTGAAGAAATCCGCGCAATCACGATTACCGATATCGAATAAACGCTAGTAGCTTTTATATATGGGCGAATTACTAGAAATTTGGTTGAAAAAAACCCATGGTGACCCAATGATTTCCCTTATAGAGGCTGAAGTTAAAGCAGGTGAAGGAATAAAAGACTCTGCAAAAGAACCCCATGCAGACCGTCAAGTAACTGTTCTGTCAAAAGAAAGTTGGGAAGCAGCAACTGGAAGCATTGGAAAATCTGTTGACCCGAAAGAACGAAGAGCAAATTTTATCGTAAGTGGAATAGAGCTCGAAGAAACTGTTGGAAAAATTCTCCAAATCGGTGAACTTAAAATTGAAGTAACAGGTGAGACGGTTCCATGCAAGCTCATGAACGAAGTGTCCGAAGGGCTCCGTAATGCTTTAAAACCAGAATGGCGCGGCGGTATTACAGGATCTGTTATAAATGATTGTTCAGTTAAAAAAGGTGACCCTGTTAGCTGGTTATAAAACTGTTTTAAATTAGTTTCAAATCAGAAACAGTGTCTCGCTCTTCTGACAATTCTTGCACCGAAGCTTCAACCTTCATTTTTGAAAAGTCATCCATTTCAAGACCTGTAACAATTTCCCAATCCCCATTAGAACACGTGACTGGAAAAGATGAAATTAGACCCTCTTCGACTCCATAACTGCCGTCAGAACATACAGCCATTGATACCCAATCATTTTCAGAGGTTCTATCTATCCAGTCTCTTACATGGTCAATAGCAGCATTAGCAGCTGAAGCTGCACTTGAAGCACCCCGTGCTTCAATAATGGCGGCTCCTCTTTGCTGAACTGAAGGAATAAAAGTGTTTTCCAACCAATTTTGGTCATCTATTACTTCAGCCACAGATTTGTCAGAAATTTTACAATTAAATAAGTCCGGATATTGCGTCGCAGAATGGTTACCCCAGATAGTCATTTTAGTTATCTCTTTTGTAGAAATTTCTAACTTATGAGCAACTTGAGTGATGGCTCTGTTGTGATCTAAACGGGTCATAGCCGAAAATCTTTGATTAGGTATATCAGGTGCATTGTTCATCGCTATTAGACAATTAGTGTTTGCTGGATTCCCCACTACTAGTACACGTAAATCTTCTGCTGCTTTTGCATTTAATGCTTCTCCCTGGCCAGTAAAAATTTCACCATTTGCTTCTAAAAGATCTTTACGTTCCATACCTTTGCTTCTTGGTCTAGATCCAACCAATAAAGCAATATTTGCTCCATCAAAAGCATTTTCTGCTTGATCTGCTAGTTCGATTTCTTGCAATAGAGGAAAAGCGCAATCGTCAAGTTCCATAGCGACTCCCTCTAATGCGCCCATAGCGGGTGGTATCTCTAGTAGTTGAAGGATGACGGGCTGATCAGGGCCACAAAGTTGACCGCTAGCTATGCGAAAAACGAGACTATAGCCAATCTGGCCAGCAGCTCCTGTTACAGCTATTCGAATTGGATTCTTGTTCAAGATTTACTCCATATAATTATTTTTACTTTCATCTGAGAATACTTTCTATATTCTCAAATTGGTGTTAAAAATCGTAATCAAATCGCTTTGTTACTTTTTTCACACTTCTCTTGTATTGCCTATCCAAGATTCATAAAGCTTCGAATAGACCCCTTCTAAGTTGACTAAGTCTGAATGTTTTCCTTTTTCAACTATCTTTCCTTTATCAAAAACCAAAATTAAATCTGCTCGTTCAGCAGTTGATATGCGGTGAGCCACACTCACTGTGGTGCGACCTTGAGCTAATCGTTCTAATGTAACCTCCAACATCTGTTCCGTTTCGGGATCAATCGCTGAGGTAGCTTCATCTAAAATCAATAAACCTGGGTCTGCTACTTGCGCTCTAGCTAATGCCACCAGCTGTCTTTCTCCCACAGAAAGAGATTCACCTCGTTCACCGACACGTGTTTCTAAACCTTCGGGTAGTTGTTCTATCCATGGCCATAGTCCTAGATCATCAATGGCCTCCTCAGCTTCATTTATTTGAGCATCGTTTCGCCCAAAGCGAACATTTTCAATCACGCTGGTATCAAATAAAAATCCGTCTTGTGGAACCATTCTTATTGTTCTATGCCTATGATCGGAATCTATTTCTCTAAGATCTTGACCGTTGACAAGTATCCTTCCATTCGTTGGATCAGCCAATCGGGTAAGGAGTTTTGCAAAAGTTGTCTTTCCTGAACCTGTTTCACCGACAACAGCTACTGATGTCCCCGCAGGTATGTAAATGTTTACATCATCGAGGACTATCCCTCCAGTTCGATATGAAAAATCAAGCTCTTCAACCTTTATGTCAAGTGGGCTATCAGGCAGAGTCAAACCTTGGTGAGGTTCTTTAACTTCAATTTCTTTATCTAAAACTTCTAAAACCTTCCACCAACCCGCGAGTGCAGTTTGAGTTTGATTAAGGACTTCACCTAATTCTGAAATTGGCATTACTAAAAGGTTCGACAAAAATACAAAAGCGATCAATTCACCTGAAGTAACCCCCCAGTCTGGCCCCCAATAGACACCTGCACCAACGACTGCTGCAATTGCAGCAACTCCAATAATGTCGGTGATTGGCAGAACAAATGAAAAATATTTTTGAGCGACCATCTGTTCTTTATATTGATCAGAAATAGCGTGATGCAATTTTGACCTTGTTTTCTGGCGGTAGCCATAAGATCTAACAACATCGACTCCTTGAATAGATTCTGAAACTACTGAAAGTGTGTCTGACACTCGGCTTCTAACTCGGTCATGGGCTCGCAGTTGTCTTCGTTGCATCCACCTGAGAACGGGGAAAAGTGGGGCATGAACTAAAAGCGTCACTATTGAAAGATGCCACGAGTAAACGATCATAATTACTAAAACTGCAAATATTTGTATGGAGTTAATTATCCAAGCGATAGCTCCCCATTGAGCAAACTGTGTAAGGGTCTCAACATCACTTGTTACTCTCGCGGTGTAAGCACCCTTTCTGGCTTGGACGTGATCTGCGATGCTTAATTTATGCAGATGTTCAAATGTGCGTATCCGTAAACCCATTAAAACATTTTCTGCTGTTTTAGCTAAGCGATAATAGGTTGCTTTGCCAAGAGCCATCCCCGCGATCGAAAGAAACATCGCTATTAAAGAAAAAAACAGAACTGTCTTCACATTTACGCCACTGGTTGTAATACCTCTATCAAGGACTTCTTTGATTGTTAGCGGTACCAATAACTTTCCACCTGCTACTGCTAGTGCCATTAAAGCTGTTAGTGAAATACCCGCTTTTAATTCCGGAGAAGCCTTTAAACCTCTCTTGAGAACATTAAGAGCACCTACCTCTTCAATTCCATCTAAATCCTGTCTCTCATTTTCGAAATCTTTTCCTATAGCATCATGCCCGTCTAAAAATGTCATGTCGTCACATCTTCGTATGCGCTTACAAGGTTGGCGTAATCATCAATTTTTAATAGTTCATCATGAGAACCGGAAGCGAAAACTCTGCCGTTATCGATAAAAATAACTCTTTCCGCTAGCCGAATTGTTGCTAAACGGTGCGCAATTACAAGTAAAGAACAATTAGTTTCTTTTTTCATATTCTGTAAAATTTCTGCTTCAACTTTTGGATCGACTGCAGAGGTGGCGTCATCTAAAACCAATACTGATGGTTTCCTCAATAAGGCACGTGCGATGGCTATACGTTGTCGTTGTCCTCCTGAGAGTGTTACGCCACGTTCTCCAATGATCGTTTCAATTCCTTGGGGTAATTCAGAAACAAAATCCTGAGCCGATGCAACTTGAAGTGCTGAATAAATATCTGAATCTGATACGTCTGCATCTAATGTCAGATTTTCACGGAGACTTGAAGCAAAAAGGAATGTCTCTTGAAAAACAGAGGCAATGTGATCAGAAACAAAATCTGGACCTAATTCACCAACGTTTGCATTTCCTAAAGTTATGTTTCCTGAAGTCGGTTCAATTAAACCAGACATGAGCATTACAAGTGTGCTCTTTCCAGAACCTGTAGCTCCTACAAGAGCAACAGATTCACCTTCATTGATCTTTTCTGAGAAGTCTTCTAAAACAGTTTGTCTAACCTGTTGATCATTTTCATTTGGATAGGAGAAACCAACTTTGTTGAAAATAACGTCTACTGGCTTTCCAACTTCTCCATCTTTGCGGTATTCGACTTTATCGATTGAAAAAATTTCATCTATTCGATCCATAGCAACTACTGAGCGAGGCATTTCTTGAAACATAAAACCTAATATTTGAACTGGAAGCGTAAGGATCATGAATAGAGCCATTGCTTGGACAGTTTCACCAACAGTTGCTGAACCGTTGTCGACTAATAAAGCTCCGACCATTAGTAAAATTAGAATTCCAAAATTCGGAAGATGATATAAAAGCGGAGAAAAAACTGATCGCTGCCACCCAATTCTTAATCGTTCTTCACGTAATCGTTCTGAGCTTTTAATTAAACGATCTACTTCTTGATTTTGTCTACCAATTGTTTTAACAACCATTATCCCGTCGAGACTTTCATGAGCTATTTCTGAGACTTCTCCTATAAGTGCTTGGGCTTTTCTGGCAGGATCTTCAACAGCACGAACAAAAAACCTTTGCAACACTGCAAGTACAGGAAAAAGTAACAATGCAACAACGAAGAACAAAGGATGGATTATCAAAAGGCTTATCAAAGAAACCAAAATTAGTGAAATCACAGATATTGAAAAAGCCAAAGGCATTAATACTGAGGTTGCTGTTTCTACATCAGTATCCACTCTTGCTAAAAGTTCTCCAGTAGATCTTGACCAGTAATGAGCTCTTGGAGCATCCAAAAGATTATCGATTATTCCAAGTCTCCAAGTTTGTTTAGTTTTCTCTACTGCAGTGAAGTTAAAAAACCTTCTCAGCATTACCGAAAAACCTCTAATAAAACCAACGATGACTATTGCAACAAACCCGCCAAGAATTGTTCGTCCCTCTACTCCACCCCCATCTAGACCTGGGATTATCACCTCATCGGTTACACGACCTAAAACAATTGTGAAACCTACAACTACTAAAGAAAAAAGATTCCCTGCTGAAATTCCTATGATGTGTGGTAGCGGATGAGCTTTTATAGAACGAAAAACTAATCTAAACCAACGTTTTACAACCCCATTTTCGTTGGAGGCTCCTCCAGTTTCTATGGCTGTACGTTCTGACTCAGAATCGGTCGACAATTGCTTGCGCGAATTCTGAACACTTAACTTCTGTTGCACCTTCCATTTGACGTGCAAAATCATAGGTCACAACTTTGTCAGCAATTGTTGCTTCAAGCGCCTTAACTATGTCATCTGCTACATCTCTCCAGCCAATGTGTTCAAACATTAGAACTCCTGAAAGAAGAACAGAAGAAGGATTAACTTTGTCTTGACCAGCGTACTTTGGAGCTGTTCCGTGAGTAGCTTCAAAAATTCCATGACCTGTTACATAATTTGCGTTAGCTCCAGGAGCTATCCCGATCCCACCTACCTGTGCTGCTAAAGCATCAGACAGATAGTCGCCATTTAGATTCATTGTCGCTATCACATCAAATTCATCCGGACGTGTAAGTACTTGTTGCAAAGCAATATCGGCGATTGCATCTTGAACAAGAATTTTGTCTCCAGAATCTCCACCGCAATCTTCCCAAGCAACTGCTTGGTCGCTAAATTCCTCTTTAACAAGTTCATAACCCCATTTTTGAAAAGCACCTTCTGTGAATTTCATAATGTTGCCTTTGTGAACCCAGTGGACTCTATTTCTTCCTCTATCAACCGCGTACTGGAGCGCTGCTCTTTGAAGGCGTTGAGATCCTGTCTTAGACACTGGTTTTATTCCAATTCCGGAATCTTCCCTGATTTCCCAACCAAAATTCTCAGACAGTAACTCTCTCAACCTTTTAGCTTCTGGAGAAAATGCTTCAGCTTCAAGACCTGCATAAATATCTTCAGTGTTTTCTCTAAAAATAACCATGTCTACTAAATGAGGCGCTTTAACTGGTGAAGGCACACCTGGGAACCATCTAACTGGCCTTAAACAAACATACAAATCAAGAATTTGTCGCAAAGCTACATTCAAACTTCTAAAACCACCTCCAATAGGAGTAGTTAATGGTCCTTTTATGCCGATTAAATATTCATTAAAGACATCAATAGTTTCTTGAGGAAGCCATTCACCTGTTTCGTCATAAGCTTTTTGCCCAGCAAGAACCTCCATCCATTCAACTTTTCTACCGTGCCTAGCAGCTGCAGCATCCAACACATGCCGTGCAGCCGGCCAAATATCAATTCCTGTTCCGTCACCTTCAATAAAAGGGATAATCGGTTCATCTGGTACTTCTAGGTTCCCGTTTGAACCCATCTTTATTTTTTCTGCCATACCTTGACCTTATCGAGGTCAACGCCTTCTTTCGAATCTAAAGAGTTGGAATTAAAAAAAAATTAAAGAATTTTTCGTTCTGCTGCTTCCACTGTGTTACGAAGCAACATAGCAACTGTGGTAGGCCCTACACCACCGAGCCTCGGAGTTATCCAAGAGGCTATTTCTCCAACAGATTCGTCTACATCAGGAAGCAGTTTTTTCCCTTCCCATGAAATTCCTCCACTAATAACAACTGAACCAGGTCGAATCATTTCAGGAGTAACAAAAGAAGGAATTCCTACTGCTGCAATGACAATATCTGCTTCACTTGTAATTTCTGAAAGATTGGGAACTGCTGAATGGACAACGGTCACTGCAGCATTAGCTCCTTCCTCTTTTGAAGACATCAATAGAGCCATTGGGCGACCAAGCGTAGGTCCTCTTCCAATTACTACTACATGTTTTCCAGCTGTCTCAATCCCATAATGAACCAGTATCGCCTGTATACCCGCAGGCGTACATGGAACTGGACCTTCTTCTTGAAGTACTAATTTTCCTAAATTAACAGGGTGAAGGCCATCAGCGTCCTTCTCAGGATTCATTAGTGACAAAGCAGTATTGAAATCAAACCCATCTGCAACCGGGTGCTGAATGATGTAAGCATGGACTTCTGGATCATTATTAAAATTTTCTACAGCTTCAAGCAGAGCAGTCGGAGGAGAATCACTTGAAATCTCTATGTGTTGTGAAGCAAGACCGACCTCTTCACAGGTTTCATGTTTTTTCCTAACATAACCTGCACTTGCAGAATCTTCACCAACTAGGATCGTTCCCAATCCGGGTTTAATCCCTTTTTCTACTAGTGCACGGGTCCGGATTTTTACGTCATCTAAGACTGAATCCGCTACTGGTGCTCCTGCTAACAATTGTGCGGTCATTTGTTGAACGATACATGGTTTAAAACCCTCTAGTGTCGGAAATGACGAATCCCAGTAAATACCATTGCCAGATTCGCTTCATTTGCTGCCTCTATCACCTCATCATCTCTTACAGATCCACCTGGTTGTATCACTGCACTAGCTGAAGCTTCAATCGCTGCGTCCAAACCATCTCTGAAAGGGAAAAAAGCATCACTAGCACATGCCCCACCTGAAGCCCTACCCGCTGCTTTTTCAGTTGCTATTCTCGCAGCGTCTCTTCTATTAGGTTGACCAACTCCGATTCCTACAGCTTGTCTGTTCTTCGAAAGAACTATTCCATTTGATGAAACACTGGCAACTATTTTCCAAGCAAATTCAAGATCAATCCATTCTGATTCATTTGGCTGCCTTTCAGTTACAACCTCCCATTCAGAAAGGTCGCCTAAATACGTATCGGAGGTTTGCACCAGTAAACCACCATCAACATTTCGGTAATCAAATTTATAAGTCGTGGGAGGTCTAGCTTCTATAATCCTCAAATTTGCGTTTTCTTTAAGGTTTTGGATCGCGTTGTCTTCATACGATGGGGCTATAACCACTTCGGTGAAAATCTCACTTAGCTTCTCACTCACTTCATTAGTAACAGGACAATTTAAAGCAACTATTCCCCCAAATGCTGATATCGGATCACATTCGTGTGCAGCTTTATATGCCTCTTCAATTGTTCTCGCAGTAGCTGCTCCACAAGGATTAGCATGCTTCACAACTACTACAGAGGGCTCATTACCAAGTTGATTAACCATCCTCCATGCTGCTTCAGTATCAAAAATGTTTAAATATGACATTGGTTTCCCACCATGAAGAGTTGAATCGTCCCACCAGCTTGATGCATTTGAAAAGCGGTATCTCGCTCCAACCTGATGAGGATTTTCCCCATATCTAAGTTCCCCAGTTTTTTCAATCGATAAATGCAAACTTTTAGGCAACTCTTCTCGCCCTTGGTCAAACCATGAAACTATCTCTGAGTCGTATCCTGCCGTGTGGGCAAAAGCGTCTCTGGCTAAATCACGACGGGTTTTTAGGGAGAGACTTCCTTCTTGTCCTATTTCACTAATCACAGATTCATATTTTGCAGGGTCTACAACTACTCCAACTGAGTCAAAATTTTTCGCCGCTGCTCTGACCATTGTTGGGCCACCTATATCTATTAATTCAATCCCCGGATCTTTAACAAATGGGTAAAGATTTACTACTACCAAATCAATGGTTTTAATTCCTCGAGTTTCTAGTTCTTCAAGATGATCTTGATTTGCGCGATCTGCCAAAATCCCACCATGAATCTTTGGGTGAAGAGTTTTCACACGACCATCAAGCATTTCTTGTGCACCGGTAACATCTGAAACTTCGATTACATCCAATCCAGATTCAAGCAAATGATTTGCTGTCCCACCAGAAGAAATTATTTCCCAGCCAAGATCAACGAGGCTTCTCGCAAAATCAACTATTCCAGTCTTGTCATAGACAGATAACAAAGCACGGGGTGAACTCAACTTTTCTCCTTTATGCAATCGAACCATTACCTAGTTCAGTCATAATTCTTTTAATTACACTCACATACAATCTGCGTTCAACATTTTTTATTCTCTCATGCAAACTAGCCGTATCATCTCCTTCAAGAATAGGCACAGTTTCCTGAGCTAGAATAGGACCAGAGTCAACTTCGAGTGTCGCTTGATGAATAGTGCACCCTGTTTCTTCAACTCCTGCGATAATCGCTTCTTCTACTGCATTCCAACCTGGAAAAGCAGGAAGCAAAGATGGATGTGTATTTAATACTTTTCCTGCGTAAGCGTCATAAATCGGTTTTTCAAGAATTGTTCCGAACCCAGCCATTGCTATTAACTCAATTTCAGCTAATTGTAATTTCCTAACTAATTGATTCGTATATGCGACTCGGTCAAATTTTTCACCATAGTCTGAACGTTCAATAAGTTCTACATCTAAACCTCTGTCTGATGCCCGTTGTATAGCTTCACATTCTCTATCGGCAACTACCAAAGAAATCTCTATACCAGAATTAGAAATCGCTTCAAGGATGCTTCCTGTTCCGGAAACTAAAACGGCCAAATGCATAGAATGACCGTACCATTTGGATCTTCAAAGCTGGGAAACAATTTCTGCCATTAAGTCACCTGCTTCAGTTGGGTTATTACCAACTTTTACACCAGCATCCTCAAGAGCTTCCATTTTCGCTTTAGCGGTACCCTTGCCCCCTGAAACTATCGCTCCTGCATGCCCCATTTTTTTGCCTGGGGGTGCCGTTACTCCCGCGATATAAGCAGAAATAGGCTTAGTCATATTATTAGAAATAAATTCTGCAGCTTCTTCTTCAGCGCTTCCTCCAATCTCACCTATCATCATGACTGCTTTGGTCTCAGGGTCAGCTTCAAAAGCAGCTAAACAGTCAATAAATGAAGTTCCGGGAACTGGGTCACCACCTATTCCAACACAAGTTGTGCAACCTATGCCTTTTTCTTTCAATTCATGTAAGGCCTGATAGGTAAGTGTCCCTGATCGACTTACAATCCCTACTGGTCCACCAGGCAAAGCGATATGACCTGCAGTGATGCCAATGTTGCATTCTCCTGGCGATATGATCCCGGGACAATTAGGACCTAACAGTTGAACATTGGGGAAATCTTTACGAAGTTGGTTGTAGAAAAGCGCTTCGTCATGTGCCGGCACTCCTTCCGTTATTGCAACAATGAAATCGACTCCACCCTGAGCAGCTTCAAGTACAGCGCTTCTTACTCCTGGGGCAGGAATAAAAATGCATGATGCCGTTGCGCCTGTTGCTTCAACGGCTTCAGCCACATTCGCAAAAATTGGAATCCCTTCAACGTCTGTTCCAGCTTTTTTTGGATTTGTTCCAGCGACAACTTTTGTTCCATAGTCTCTGTTTAATAATCCGTAATACTTCCCCTGGCTTCCTGTTAGCCCCTGATAAATAACTTTTGTTTCTGAATTTACAAAAATACTCATTGATTATTCATTCCTTTCGCTAGAGCAACAGCTTGTTCAGCTCCTTCTAGCATTGTGGGTGCTACTTGCAGTGTTTCTGATAAATGCGGCTCAAGAATTGCTCGGCCTTCATCAGCATTTGTCCCATCGAGTCTAATTACGATCGGGGAACGCATTTCGACTCTGTCTAATGCGTCGATTATTCCATTAGCTATTTCTTCACCTCTAGTAATGCCACCAAAAATATTAATGAAAATAGATCTAACTTCTGGATCGTTATTAATCACTTCTAAGGCTGCGGTCATTACATCAGCATTTGCGCCTCCCCCAATATCTAGGAAATTTGCAGGACGACCACCTACTTGGTTAACAACATCCACAGTGGACATTGCTAAACCAGCACCATTAGCAATAACACCGACTTCTCCTTCTAATCCGACATATTGCAAACCCTTTGAGTGAGCCGCTGTTTCACGCTCATCTCTGGTTTGTGTTAGATCAAAATCTGCATAATTTTCATGTCTGAAAACTGAATTACTATCCAAAGTCACCTTTGCATCTAGAACATGAACCCTTCCATCTTCTGTCAATATCAATGGATTAATTTCAACCAGGTCTGCATCCCCATCTACATAAGCTTCATAAAGTTTTAGAAGAATCTCTACTGCCCCCTCAAGCGCTTGTTCAGGTAAAGCCGCTTCTTTAACCCAATTCCTACAATTTCCTTCAGAAAGCCCTTCTACAGGATCTACCCAAATTCTGGCTATTGCTTCAGGGTTTTCTTCAGCAACTGTTTCTATTTCCACGCCTCCTTCTGCTGAAAGCATTCCCAAATGTTTTTTTGCAGATCGATCTAAAGTAAATGACGCATAATACTCTTCTGCTATATCTGAAGCCTTTTCTATCCAAAGACGTTCGACTATGTGCCCGTTAATATCGAGTCCAAGAATATTTTCTGCGTGCTCTGATACTTCGTCAACACTTGCTGCAAATTTAACTCCACCTGCTTTACCCCTCCCTCCGGTATGCACTTGAGCTTTTACCATTACTGGACACCCCAAGTTCTCAGCAGCTGTAACTGCTTCTTCGGTTGTAAGTGCTAATTCACCTGGTGAAATAGGCATTCCGTATTCGGCAAAAAATTCTTTACCTTGATACTCAAAAAGATCCATTTATTTAATCTCCTGTATATTTCCAAAAGTAGTTAATTCATTATTATTAAATGCAATAGCAAACGGCCGTGATACTAGGCAAAGGAACGAAAAGACCCAAACCAGGGAAGGAAAAATTGACAAGAGCTCACGGAATCCGTGTAAATGTCGTAAAGGCAACCGTTGTAGGTGTCTCTGGAATTGTTGTTGCTCTAGCATGCTTATTTATCCTTCTCTCGGTATCAAAATCTTCAGATTCAATAGAAATTCGTTTAGGTGACGATGATTTTCGTGGAATTGATGCGACCAATCTTGCTAATGAAATCTCTTCTAACGGTCCTGTTCTCTTCCCTGACCTAGTAGGTCGTAAAAGACCTATTTGGATCACTCACGCTGGCAACGATCCACAAACAGATTGGTTTGCATTCCTAGCACAGATACCTGAACAAGCTGACTCTTGCATAGCGCAATGGGATTCAAATAATTCCAACTTTTTTAATTCATGTGATTCAAAAAATACATTCCCTCCAGATGGTACTGGCCTTCAACAACTTACATGGCAAGTTGTTGAAGGGGAATTAAGAGTCGTAATAAATACAGAAAAAAAGAATTAACTAATATGACAAAAAAGCTTTACTTGAATAATGCAGAAATTAGATCTTTTGAAGCAGTTGTAGTTGACGTAGATGATTCGAGAATTGAACTAGACCAAACCGCTTTTTATGCAACTAGTGGTGGCCAGCCTCATGATACTGGTCATTTATTATGGGAAAATGGCGCAGCGTCAGTCATTGATGTAAGAACAGTCAATCAAAAAATCTGGCATTCCTTAGCTGGACCAATACCTGAAAAAGGAATATGCATTTCTGGTGAGGTTGATGAGGAAAGAAGACGCCAAATGATGCGCACTCATACTGCAATGCACATACTCTGCGGCGTCATGTGGAAAAAATGGAGGCGTGTTGTAACTGGGGGCAACATGGATGCATTATCCGGGAGAATGGATTTCGAAATGGATGAAATGTCAAAAGATTTTGGAACTGAAATCGAATACTTATGCAATGAAGAAATTGCTGCAGACAGACCTATTGAAGTCTCTTTTTTATCTCGAGAGGATGCAGTACTAGATCGTGACCTGATTAGAACGAAGGTCAACTTAGTACCCGAATCTGTTAAAGAAATAAGAATTGTCGATATTGTTGGCCTAGATAAACAAGCCGATGGTGGCACCCATGTTTCATCTACCTCACAAGTGGGGAGAATGGAAGTCGTAAAAACTGAATCAAAAGGAAAAGGGTTCAAAAGAATACGTTTTGTAGTGCACGATGAATGAAAGGCAACTATGGATGAAAAATGGATAGCAGATTGGAAACCTAGTAAACGTTTTCCAATGTATACAAGATCAAATGTTGGGGAAATTATGCCTAACCCATGTAGTCCACTTGGGTGGGATCTAGTTTGGGGAGCTGGTGTTTCTTTCGGCTGGATGGATGGGCACTTTAGATGGGGGTCTTCAGCACCTGATGAAATAAACCAGGATCAACCTGATTTCATTGCTTGTTTCGGAGGTTACGTATATCTCAATATGTCATTGATTCGACTAGTAGGGGAACGTAGTCCTGGACTTTCTGCTCAACAAATGGATGACATCTTGTTGGGTTCTCATCCTGATGTTATTCCTCATACTCCTCACCCTGATGATGATCGACCTGAATTAGAAGAAAAGATCACAGCCACCATGGGGTGGATTATGACAGCAACTGAAGAACCTCAGGAACTAATGGAAGACAGAAAAAAAGTTCTTGATCTTCGTGATGGGCGACCGGATCTAAAAACAATTTCAAACAAAGATTTAGTGGATAGAGCTCGCTCTATCACTTCATATATTCGTGAATTTTTTGAGCCTTACTACGTTTATGGAACTGCTTCGGCAGTAGGGCCTGGTTTACTAGGCCAAGTCTGCGCTGAAATAGACCCGGGTTTATCTGGGCGCCTTATTTCTGGTCTTGATGGAATCGACTCTGTCCCAATGACAGAAGATATTTGGGAACTCAGTCGTCTTGAAAAGAACTCTCCGGAATTCTTGAAGGGTTTTGAATCTTTCCTCAAAGAACATGGTTGCCGAGGTCCAGGTGAGTGGGATGCAGGAAATCCCACTTGGGAAATTGATTCAAATCCCGTTAATGCAGCTATTGATGCAATGAGAAAAGTTGACAAAAATTTTTCTCCATCTTCAAAACAAGCACAAGCCACCGCGGACCGTTTAGATGCTGAAAAACAAGCACGTGAAGCTTTAGCTGGTAACGATGAAGCATTGGAATTGCTTGAAACAGGTTTGAGAGTTTCCAAAATCTTTGTACCAACAAGAGAACGCACAAAGCTAACTCAGATGATGGCTATCCACGAAGTCAGATTACCTATTTACGAATTAGGGATTCGAATGGCTAATGATGGTCATTTAAAAGAACCGAATGATGCTTTCCTTCTTTTAAATGATGAACTCGATGACTTTCTCGAAGATCCAGCTTCCTTTAGTGAAACTATCTCTCAGAGAAGGAAGGATTTTGAATTACTCTCATCGCTTGAAGAACCTTTCATTATAAATGGTGAAGTTCCAGCTATTTCTAAGTGGAATCAAAAAACTACTTCATTTGAACCTGTTCAAGTTGGTGAAGTTCTTACTGGACTTTCGGGTTGTCCTGGTGAAATAACTGGCAGAGCAAGAGTAATTACTGATCCAGGAGATCCACGCGGCCTAGAACAAGGTGAGATTCTGGTAGCACCAATTACAGATCCAGCTTGGACGCCACTTTTCATTCCTGCTGGTGGAGTAGTTGTTGATGTAGGAGCTCCTATGAGTCACTCAGTAATTGTCAGTAGAGAATTTGGAATTCCTTGTGTAGTCAGTGTTCATCAAGCTGCTGAGAGAATACCGGATGGAGCTTTAATTCAAGTAGATGGCAATAGTGGGACTGTGACTATTATTGAGCTTCCTTAAACATCAACCTTTGTTGACAAATTCAAAAAAAGAGCCTGTAAGAGTAACCGTTCATTCGGATTTCTAATTAGCTCTAATGCTGAGCCAGTAATTTTCTCAACTGCATCCAGCCCTTCAGAATTTTCGTTTTCGATTCCCAAATCTCTATACCTTCTAGTAAGCGTGGCTAAACCAAATCGCAGTTCGTCATCACGCAGACGGCGGATTTCACGTTTATGCCGTTCAATAACCTCTTGCCGTCCCGAACCACGAGTTCCAAAAACCTCTTCTTGTTGCACAAGATTTTCTAATTCTTCATTATGACGCTCAATAAGTGGTGATTGAGCATCATCAATCATCTTCTGTAATTCTTCGACAGCAATAGATACCGCTGCTCCTGTTCCGTCTAAACGATCCGGTAAAGTTCTCCATGCTTCCTGCCGAGTAATAAATGAGAGATCCTCTTGTAATAAACGTGCTCTGCCAAGATTGCCTGCAGAAGCTTCAGCTAGTCGAATTGCATCTTCTATCTCAACTCCTTCACTTTTTAATAAATCAGAAAGCCCTTCTACTGTCATAGAAGGCACATCGACTCTCACACATCTGGATGAAATCGTTACATGGGAATCAGGAACGCTCTCTGCCAGAAGAATAAAAATCGTCGAAAGTGGAGGTTCCTCTATAGTTTTAAGCAAGCTTGCTACAGCTTCGGGTTCAGCAGTATCAAAACGATTTACAATTAAAATCTTTTTTTTCGATTCAATAGGTGAGCGGGAACTTTCAATAATTATTTTTCGGGCATCTGAGACTCTTAGACCTCTGCCTTCAGGTTCTATAATCGATATATCAGGATGAATTCCTCTCCAAGCCAGATCTTTGCATCTTTCAAGATTTTGATCTTCCTCATATTTAGCAAAAATAGATCCTGAAAAGGCTCTTGCAATTTCCTCTCTCCCAGCACCTTCTGGGCCTACGAAAAGATAGGCATGAACCGGCGACTCTACAGCTTTCTTTAAAAAATCTACAGCTTCTGTCTGGCCATATATAAGACCCCAAAGGTCAATCTTTCGCATGCTTCTCTAATCGGATTCCGACTTGATCAATAACTTGTCGAGAAACTTCCTCAACTGTTCCTGAACCGTCAATTACTATCCAGCGTTCTGGATCTTCAGAAGCCATCACTCTGTATGAACTCATAACACGAGAATGAAAATCATCGCCTGCGTTTTCAATACGATCTAAATTTTTCCCTAGCCTGTTAACAGCAAGAGGAGCATCAACATCAATTAGGACAATCAAATCCGACTTTAAACCTTGTGTTGCGAACATAGATATGTCAAGAATCTCTTCTGGTCCCAATTCTCGTCCATAGCCTTGATAAGCGACTGAAGATTCAAGAAACCTATCACTTACAACATTCTTTTCTTGCTTGAGAGCGGGTCTAACTACTTCTTCAACATGTTGAGCTCTAGCTGCAGCAATCATCAAAGCTTCTGCACGGTCAGAAAGCCCTTCGCCGCTCGGATCTAAAACCATATCTCGCAACTTTTCACCAAGTTCAGTTCCGCCAGGTTCCCTTGTGTATATTGCACCGAGGTGTTCCGCTAAAAGACGTGCCTGAGTTGATTTACCAGAACCATCTGGTCCTTCTACAGTGATCAAATAACCTGTCACGAGTTTTTCTCCTCAGTAGTTTCCGAAAGTCGCTTTGTTTCACCAACTCTTAATGAAACCTTAGATAAAACACCAGCAGAAAAGACAATCAAAGCCGCAAGCCACAAACTTATCCTTACCCCAGGAACAGCAATTTCTAAACCAGCAATCTCAATATTACGATCCCATAGGAGACTTGAAAGTCGATCCAAACCATCTTCTACTAACGGACCGATAACTAAAGCTAATAAGACACAAGCTCTTACTAGTAAATAAAAAGTTGCAAAAATACGACCCCTCATATGATCTTCCACATTTTCATGCAGAAGAGTAAATCCAACTACATATACAACACCTAGGCAGATTCCACCGATAAATAACATCACCATCGCAAAATGAATTTGTCCTGTAGAAACTGTTGCGAATAAGGAAATTCCTGCCCCGAAAAGAACCCTCGTAAATGTTTTCGCCTTATCAATACTATTTCTAAGAAAAAAAACTAGGAGAACTCCCGCACCTACCCCAAACCCCAATGCCGTTAACAGAACCCCAAAACCAGATTTGCCTGCTCCTAGTAATTCATCTGTATAGATCACTCCCAAAGGAATAACCATTCCTGCACCTAACATCGCAGTAGCTAACCCGGCATTAACGGTTCTTACTACAGGATTGATAAAAGCAAATTGCCAACCTTCTTTTAATTCCCTAATAGGGCTTAGCAACTGTTTTTTTAGACCTTGATTCTCTATCTCTCCAGTACGCGATTTTTTAGGAAGATCAAGTGACGAAACCAAAAGAGCGGTAACCAAAAAAGAAACTGCATTGGCATAAAAAGCTAAACCCATATCGTCAAGTCTGATGTTGTCGGCCCAACTCGAATCAAATAGTGCGGTAGACAGACGACCAAATAATGCCATTAAGCCTGCGCCCAATGGAAACGTCCCGTATGCAGCGACAAGGGACAAAGAATTAGCAGTTGTCAAAAACTTTTCAGAAACCAAATTAGGGACAGAAGCTTCTTTCGCCGGAGACCACAACATGGTCAAAGCTTCAAGAATTAAAGAAGCAATAAAAAGTCCGATTAAGTTGTTAATAAATGGAAGAACGACCATGACTAAGGCTCGGCCAATGTCACAAAAAACCATAACCCGTTTTCGATCCCAACGATCAACAAAAACACCCGCTAATGGACCAAAGAAAAAACCTGGTGCAATCCGCGCGCCCAATACAAGGCTTAATGCAGCCCCTTCATTTCCAGAACCAACTCTGATAGCCAAAATGCTTATCGCTAATAAACCGAGCCAATCGCCAGTTGCAGATACAACTTGAGCGATCCAAAGTCTAAAAAAGCTAGGCGAATCAAAAGCTTTCTCTGCGAGGTGATTTATATGCAAAGGTAACCGTCTACTCTTATTATCTTGATTTCCAAGATTCATAACAGCCCCCTATTCAAATCAATTAATCAAAAATATCTAAATACGAACAATCAAACTTTTGCTCTTCTCTCAGCTAAAAGCTCAACTGCTCTCTCGTCAGTAAGTTCTTCGACTGAATCGCCCAACTGAAGACTCGCGTTGGTTTTCCCATCAGTTACATATGGTCCCCATTGACCTTCTTTTAAAAGAATCGGCTTTTCTGTTTCAGGATCTATTCCAAGTTCTTTCAAAGGAGGTTTGGCCGCTCTCCGCCCAAACTTTTTGGGTTGAGCGAGTGACTCTAAACACTGTTCCAAAGAAATTGTTAAAAGTTCCTCTTCAGTAGCTATGTTTCTGGTTTCCGATCCTTTCTTTAGGTACGGCCCGTAGGGGCCATTCTGTACCGTTATTTCTTCACCATCAACTGGATCCACTCCAACTATCCTGGGGAGACTCAAAAGTTCAAGAGCCTCTTCAAAAGTAACTCTTTCTAAAGTCATAGTGGCGAAAAGAGAAGCGGTTTTCGGTTTAGGTAGTTGCTTCAACTCTTCGAGCTGTTCGACCTCTGCGATGACTTCCTCCGTGGTCTCAAATTCTTTTAAAACTTCAGACAATTCTTCAAAAGTTTTCATTTGCGATTCAGAACTCTTGCTATTCAATATCTCTTTTTTGTAACCCGAAATTTCAAAAATTTGATTTAAGAGATCTGCAGGTGTGGGAGAATCAAAATCCGAAATAGATCTACAAAAATCAGTAAACTCTTTAATGCCTTTTAGTGCCGCTCCTTTTATTTCCAATTTTTCAACTTGCTCTAAAGCACCGAAGAGACTAGATCCGTTACTTTCTGCGAATGCTTTAACCTTCTCTAAAGAACTTTTACCTATCCCTCGTTTTGGAGAATTAATCACTCGTAAAACTGCATCATCATTTTCAACTGAAATAGCTAACTTCAAGTACGCAACTGCTGTCTTCGTAAGTTTTAAATGGTGAGGAAGCCTAAACAGTTTTCCCTCACGTGAAGAAGCTTTAGGAAATTGTGGAAACCTTCCCAACGAAACATAGGCTCCGAATCTTCCCTGCTTTGCAACAACTGGTAGTCCCGTTTCTGGATCAATCCCCAATTCTCTATCAGGTGGTGCATTTATATACTCGAGTGCTTTCTCAACCGTTAATTGGTCCAGTGGTAAATCTTCTGGGACCCCTGCGGTATCCTCACGATACTCAACATAAGGTGACCTCGCGAATCTCGCATAAACAGCCTCACCATCAGAAGTTTTCCCTAATGGCACACCACATACAGCCCTTGGATCAATTTCATCTTCTCTCTCAACTACTTTGGTATGAAGTCCTATATCCCCGTCTAAACCATCAAAATAAAAGGCTTGAAGATAAGCATTCTTTTCCCACATGCCATTTGAAATATCATCTAATGCCACTTCCATTTCAGCTGTAAATTTGTAATCAACTAATTTTGGGAAATGCGCTTCTAATAACTGTGTTACCGCAAACCCTTTTACAGTAGGGATTAAAGCTGTCCCTTTTTTCCAGGCATACCCTCTTTGAATAATCCTTCCTAAGATGGCTGCATAAGTACTTGGTCTTCCAATACCTTCTTCTTCTAGTCTTTTTACCAACGAAGCTTCTGTGTATCTAGCGGGTGGTTTTGTTACATGCCCCTCTGAAGTCGAATCAACCACAATCACAGTCTGTCCAACCTTCACCTCAGGCAAAACTTGATCTTCACCAGAAGAATTTTCTTCATCTGTTTCGTTATCATCTACATCTTCTACATAAACCTGCCGGAAACCTTGGTGATTGATAACAGTGCCCGATAAAGAAAAGATTAAAGATCTCTCTTTGTTGCTTTTTTCTTCTGTTACCGAACCTTCAAGTTTTACACTCACTGTTTCACCAGTCGCATCTGTCATCTGTGAAGCAATTGTTCTCTGCCAAATCATTTCATAAATCAGATACTCATCTTTTGATAATTCTTTTGAAAGGTCTTGAGGCAATTTAAAGTTTTCACCTGCAGGTCGAATAGCTTCATGAGCTTCTTGAGCATTACGTGTTTTGTTCTTATATAAACGTGCTTCATCAGGCAAATAATTTTTCCCATAAGAGCTTTCTATTGTTCTACGGGCAGCTAGAAGAGCAGTATCCGAAAGGGTCGTGCTATCTGTTCTCATATAAGTGATATGGCCATTTTGATAAAGACTCTGAGCTATTCCCATCGCTCGACTTGCAGAAAAGCGAAGTTTTCTTCCCGCTTCTTGTTGGAAAGTTGAAGTTGTAAATGGTGCTGCTGGACGCCTTCGATAGGGTTTCGGTTCAACTGATACAACTTTTAAATCTTCCTTCTTTAACAATGAAGACAAGATATTTGCTGAATTCTCGTCAAGTACAGTCACCGAATCAGAATTCCAATTTCCTTTTTCATTGAAGTCCTTACCGGTTGCTACACGTAGACCATCAATTTCTAATAAACGAGCTGAAAAAGATTCATTTTCTTCTGTAGTTGCATCGATTCTCAATCCCCAATAATCAGCAGTTTTGAATTTCATTCGTTCGCGTTCACGTTCTATAACAAGTCTTGTGGCGGGGCTTTGAACTCTTCCTGCTGATGCGCCTCCTCCGACTTTTGTTCTCGTGATATTGGAAAGTTCAAACCCGTATATTCGATCTAATATCCGACGTGCCTCCTGTGCCTCAACAAGATCTTTCCCTAAATCACGTGTATTCTTCAAAGCTTCGGTAATAGCTTCTTTAGTGATTTCGTTAAATACCATCCTCTTAACTGGCACTGAAGGTTTCAAAACCTCGAGCAAATGCCAAGCAATGGCTTCACCTTCACGGTCTTCATCAGTCGCGAGGAAAAGTTCATCAACTTTTTTTAGAGCTTTTTTTAACTGTGATACCTGTTTTTTACTATTCGGACTTATCTCATAAAGAGGCTCAAAATTGTGGCATACATCAATACCTAATTTTCCAAAACATTCTTTTTTGTCTTCAGGTACGTCCTTAGGGCTAATCAGATCTCTTATATGACCTACCGAAGAGTCAACGATGTATCCGTCTCCCAAATACTTTTCAATAGTTTTTGCTTTTGCTGGAGATTCAACAATTACTAATGCTGTCACGTCTTCTACTTTGTTCACACTCAAACACTGGTTGTCAAGTACCCCCAGTTAATTAAATTGAGCAACTTCTTTATTTTCCTCAAGAAAACTAGCCTCTTGTTCAACTACTTTGACACTTCGTAACAAGAATAATCCTATGATTGCAGCGAATATAGATGCTAGAAGAATCCCTACTTTAGATTCGTCTTGCAAAATAGCATTGTCATAAGCAAGAGCTGTCATAAACATAGAAACAGTAAATCCAATTCCTGAAATCGCAGAAATACCCAATACGTGGCGGAAATTTGAGTCGTTAGGCAATTTAGCGACTCGCAAACGAATTGCAATGAAAGTAAACAATGAAACTCCAACTATTTTTCCAACAACTAACCCGATCACAACTCCTCTCGTAACACTAGAAGAGACTGCGTCTGATAGGGAGTCTGAACTTATTTCAACACCAGCATTTGCCAAAGCGAAAATAGGAATAATTATAAAACCTGTAAGTGGATGAAGTAAATTTTCAAACCTTTCTGTAGTAGGAACCGATGCGTTGAGATGAAAAGTAGCTTTTCTCAGACTAGAAAAGTCGGTCTGAGCCTGCATGGCTGGCTCAACTGCTGCAGAAACTGTGTTTTTGTCACTAATGAGAGCTGTAGCTGGAGTTAATAGCCCCATAATTACACCAGCAATCGTAGCGTGAACTCCTGATTGAAAAAGTGAGTACCAAAGTAGGATCCCTAAGGCAATATATATAGGGGTGTACCTGACATTTAATTTCTTTAAAACAATTACTCCCAAAACTGTTAAGGCTGATACATAAAGCCAATCAGAAGCAAGATCGTCAGTGTAAAAAAAAGCAATTACTAAAATTCCGCCAATGTCATCAACTATTGCCAGAGTTAACAAAAAAACTTTCATTACGCTCGGAACCCTGGGTCCTAAAAGTGAAACTACTCCGATAGCGAAAGCAATATCTGTTGCCATAGGTATACCCCATCCATCTGATGCTTCGCCCGATGAATTAAAAGCAAAAAATATCACTGCCGGTACGACCATTCCTCCTATCGCAGCGATCAATGGCAATAAAGCGTCTCGTATTTTTTTTAAGTGTCCCGTAACCATTTCACGTTTAATCTCAAGGCCGACAACAAAAAAGAAAAGAACCATTAATACATCATTTACAAACTGACCTAATGTGATCGGATGTCCATGATGATCTAACGAAATTGAATCCCCCAAAGAAACCCTAATTTCGGTATTCCAAAGATCGTTATAACTACCTGACCACGGAGAATTAGCCCAGATAAGAGCAACTAAGGCAGCTATTACTAACAAGATCCCACTTGAAGCCTCTATCCCCAAAAAATTACGGACAGGACGTCCTATACTCTTGGCCAAGCGACGATTACTACCAAGCCATGTATTTTCAGAAACTATTTTTCCACTAACCATAATTTTCCTAAAAAATTAGAAATTAATTCCATTTTTTAAAACACAAACGATCTGACACTACAGACCATTTTACTCCAACCTGTACAATTAATAATTATTAATGTTCTAACTATTAATAGTCATATGAACTACCGTGCCATCTGGCCCAGACTTTATATCTAGCCCATCTGACATTTCGCGCATTATAGATAAACCTAAACCTCTTTCATGTTGCAAACGTTCAGGGCTTTCTGTAGGCGGCAGATCTGGAACCATGTCAACCTCAAAACCAGTTGCTTTATCCCTGACTTCGACTTCAATTGCAGAGTCAGTCAATTTACATAGAACATTTAGTCTTTCTGAAACAGAAATTTTTTCTTGTGCACGAATCGCATTTGTTAGAGCTTCTGAAATGACCAGACGTAAATCTGCAATACGAGCCGTACTTAATTCAGGATTTGTAGATGCCAAAGAACCAACCACTGCGCGGACTAATTGAACATAATCAACTCGTACCGGAATACTTAATTCAATTTCTCCAGTCACTTTAGATCCTTAATCAACTTAAAAAAGTTTCACGAGTAAAGTCAGTTTTAAAAATCTTATCTAATTCGCATAATCTAAAAATCTTTTGTAATTCGTCGTCTATCCCTACTAGAAACAAGTCTCCTTGATTTGAACGTACACGTCTCAGCCCTCCAATTATTGAACCAAGCCCAGAAGAGTCCATAAAGTTAACCCCTGAAAAGTCAAGAATTATAAGATTGTTTCCTTGAGAAACCTCTTGCACTATTGATTGTCTAAGTACGGGAGCTCCTGCCATATCTAAGTCTCCAATAAGATCAAGAAACACATTTTTACCTTCGATTGAACGATGGATTTCAAGATTCATGTCACTCCAATAAATACTTCCTTTTAATACGTTAGAGCCCTGTTACTTGTTTTATTTACATCGCCCTTCATTATTCTTTGTCTTAGATCTAAGATCTTTTTATGGAAGCCGCTTTTTTTGACTTAGATAAAACAGTAATTGCGAAGACTTCAATCATTGCCTATGCGCCTACTTTAAGAAAAAACGGTTATTTAAGTATTCCTATGGCTATTAGAACTGCATGGGGACACCTGTTGTTTAAATTTTTTGGAGCTGATGAAGAAAGTCTTGATAAAGCAAGAAAAACTGCCCTTCGTTTAGCAACTGGGATGAACCAGAAAGCGATGAAAAGACTCGTAAGAGATAATTTAACTGAAGTAATTGAACCGATTGTTTACGATGATGCAATCGACTTGATAGAAGAACATAAATTGAAAGGGCATCTATTAGTACTAATTTCTGCTAGTCCAACAGAAATAGTTGAACCTTTAGCTGAACATTTGGGTATCGACGACTTTATAGCCACCACACCTGTCGTGGACTCTGAAGGTCGTTACACAGGCGAAGTGGAATTTTATGCTGCTGGCTCGCATAAAGCAGAAGCAATAATAGACCTCTCTTCAAAAAAAGATATTTCTCTAGAAAATTCTTGGGCTTATTCTGATTCTTCAACTGATATTCCGATGTTGGAACTAGTAGGCAATCCAGTAGCTGTTAACCCAGATAAAGAACTCAGAAAACAAGCAGAAGAAAAAAACTGGCCGATATTGGAATTCGTGAGACCAATCGCTTTAGGAGAACGAGTTCCTCTAAATCGCAAATGGGTTGCTGTAACAGTTCTAACTTTTCTTTTAGGCACAGGGATCTTGAAAACTCTTAAACGTTTTCGTTCGACTAAATAAAATTAAATAGAACGAACTTTACGAACTGCAACTGAAATAAGTGCCCCTAAAGCCACAAGCATCAAAAACTTTTTCATAAAAAGAATGATACGTGCCTAGAAAGGGTAATTACATAAGCAAAGAGCCAAATTGTTTTTACTATTTTTGCTTAATGCATAGTATTTATGCTCTAACACAATACGGTCATCTATGGAGGTGTCCGAGTACCTGGTGGGCTCCCCCGCCTTCAAAGCGGGTGGGACGGGCGATCCCCGTCCGGCGGGTTCGATTCCCGTCCACCTCCGCCAGATTATTTCTAAACGGCCAAAAGATCCCGAGCGCCTGTATCGCTACTTGGATGACGCAACTTCGACATAGCTCGAGCTTCAATCTGGCGAATTCTTTCCCTAGTCAGATCAAAATGTTCCCCTACTTCTTCAAGGGTTCGTGGTTCACCGCGATCGAGACCAAAACGTAACTTCAAAATTTCCCTTTCCCTTTCGTCTAAAGGAGCAAGAAGTCGAGAAATCTCTTCAGGTAATAGTGCAGTAGCAGCAGTTTCAAATGGAGATTCCGCTGAACGGTCCTCTACCACATCCCCCAGCTCAGCATCTCCATCTTCACGCAGTGGTTCACTGAGAGAAAGTGGCTCAGCTGCAAATCTGAGAGCTTCTGTTACTTTATCTTCAGGCATTTCTACCTCAGCTGAAAGTTCAGCCAAAGTTGCTTGCCTACCAAACTTTATTTCAAGACGGGATCTAGCTTTCTGAAGGCGAGCAAGAGTATCACCAGCATGTACGGGTAAACGAATAGTTCGTCCTGTATTTGCTATTCCTCTAGTTATGGCCTGTCGTATCCACCACGTTGCATAAGTGGAAAATTTGAATCCTTTTCGCCAATCAAACTTCTCAACAGCATGCATCAAACCAAGATTGCCTTCCTGTATCAAATCTAAAAGAGGTAATCCTGAAGCTTGATATTTTTTTGCAATAGAAACCACGAGTCGTAAATTTGATTGAACAAAAGTGCGCTCTGCTTTTGAACCACGACGAATAGTAACTTTTAATTTTCGAATTTCTGCTGGTGTCAACTTGGCGAAATTAGCTTCCTTTTCTTGTTCAGCTTTTACACCTTCTTCAATTTTTTTCGCAAGTTCGACTTCGCCTTCTTTAGTTAATAATGGGTATTGACCTATATCAGTTAAATAGAGTCGAACTAAATCTTCCTCATCTCTATCGACTCTTTCTTTGGCCACGCCCGATCCTCCGTAAATTCAACACATGCTTACCGCGCGTTACCTTATCGATGCTCCAGCAAACAACAAACAAAAATCGTGACGGTTGTCACAATTTTTAAAAAAATATTTCAACCCTTATATCTATTTACTAGTGGCAAACGTCGATCTCGACCAAAACCTTTTCGTGTAACTCTCACTCCTGGAGGGTTTTGACGTCTTTTATACTCAGAGGTATCAACTAATTGAACAACCTCATCAACCATTTTTGAATCGAAACCATCTTCAACTAACTCAGCTCTTGTTCTGTCACCTTCGATGTAAGACTTGAGAAGAGGGTCAAGGACTTCATATGCAGGCAAACTTTGATCATCACGTTGATCCGGTCGAAGCTCTGCCGAAGGAGGCTTATCTATAATTGACTTTGGAATTATTTCTCTTCCTGCAGTTTCATTTCTCCATCGAGCCAAGTCATATATAGATGTTTTATACACATCTTTAATAACTGCATAGGCACCAGCAGTGTCCCCATACAAAGTCGAATAACCAACTGCCGCCTCACTTTTATTTCCGGTAGTTAAAACAAGCCAATTATTAGCATTTGCAAAAGCCATCAATAAAACTCCTCGGATCCTTGATTGTAAATTCTCGTCGGTAACACCATTGATTTCTTCATTTAGATTGAAAGCCCATTGTTCTGAAAAAGTCGAGTGAATATCTTTAATAGAAAAATTGACTGAAGCTATTCCGAGATTTTCGATTAATTGCTCAGCATCTGTTAAAGAGTGCGTACTCGAATAACGCGAAGGCATCATTACAGCAGTCACGTTATTTGGCCCCAAAGAATCAGAAGCTATAGCTGCTACCATCGCAGAATCAATACCTCCAGATAGCCCTAAGCACACTTTCTGAAATCCACTTTTTAAAACATAGTCTCGAGTTGCCGTCATTAAAGCTAAATAAAGTTCTTCAAAAGTATCTAAAGTAGGCGCAATAGAGTTTTCAATTACCCCTTCATGATCACGAGTCGGAGAGACCTCTATAACTGGCAAATGATTTTTAGAATCTTTATTTTTTTCAATCGGCAGATCTGCAAATATCACCGATTCATGAAATCTTGGTGACCTTAAAATAACTTCTCCCAGAGAATCTGCGATAAAAGAACCCCCATCGAAAACAAGTTCATCTTGACCGCCAACTAAATTTACATACGCAATAGGAACATCGTTTTCTTCTGCAATCTCATTTACAAGAATCTCTCTTTCTTGTTGCTTGCCTTGATGAAATGGTGAACCGTTAGATGCAACAATTAATTGAGCACCTCCATCAACAAGCGCTTTTACTGGGCTGTTTGGAACCCATAAGTCTTCACAAATCGCAAAACCAATGGTTACTCCTCCAATAGAAAAAAGGTTTAGGGGTTCTGTCCCTGCTGAAAAGTTTCTAACTTCATCAAAAACTTCAACGTTTGGAAGATTCTGCTTTCTGTAACTTCCTACGATTTTCCCCTGATGGCAAATCGCTATTGAGTTGTATACATTTTCTTCATCAGAATCAGCAAACCCAATCACCAAAGCGCAGTTTCCGGACATTAAAGCAATATCATTTAAAGCTTTTTTATTATCGGCAACAAACCCTGGTTTTAAAAGTAGATCTTCAAGTGGATAGCCAGTTAATGCCATCTCTCCAAATACTGCTAAATCACAATGTTCTACTTTTTCAATAAGGTCACTGATTAAGTCAACATTTCCTTCTAAATCACCAACAACCGGATTGATCTGAGCAAGAGCTAATCGCAACATTCCCATATATTCAGCGTACAGAAAGCGGATGACACCACTGAAAAAGTTTCATTATTAAAGAACTATAAATTTTTTAAACATCAACTTACTGAAAATTGAAAAAATCACTTTTCTTCTTCAAAGGTGACATTTTAATTACTTTCAGTGACTCCTTCTAATGACTGTTCAACACTTTCTTGGTCTAAACCTCGAATTATTTGAGTTAATGCGTCTTTAGCTACACGATCGACTAATTCAGAAATTTCTTCTTCAACACGTTCATCAAAAGTTTCTTTAATCAGCTCTTCGATAAGACTTAAAGTCAGTTCACCAGATTGAGAAATTTCTTCATCAGTAGCTTTAGAAGTATCAGAACTTAATTCCTCTATAGATACAAGTGAATCGAGAATTGCACTAAAAATCTGCTCAATTTCTTGGAATATTTCAGACTCTCGTGTTTGAAAACCCTCACCCATCATCGGAGGCATGAAACCCTCACCCATCATCCCCATCATCGGAGGCATGAAACCCTCACCCATCATCGGAGGCATGAAACCCTCACCCATCATCGGAGGGAAAGGCCTCGACATGCCAGGTCTACCTTTTTTTGCTTTTTGACCAAGTTCTGTTCGATCAAATTTGCCTTTAGGTTTCTTTTTCTTTAATCCATCCCGCTGATCAAATTTATCTTTCTTAAAGTCACGCTTTGGGTTTAAGTCCCCATCTTGGTCAAGAAGAGCATGCTTTTCGTCAACGCTTAATGTTTTATTTTCAAGAGTTTGGGATCTTTCTTCGACTTCTCTACTAGTAACTTCATCGTCTTCGACAGCAAAAATTGCTGCTACTGCTATAACAGTTAATAACGCAAAAGCGACTACCCATTTAACAATCGAATCTTTCATTAAGAATTCCTTCCGTTCGTAAACTAGAACACATTTGCGGACTTATCTATATATGCAAGGAGAAGGAAAAACCTTTCAGCTAAATTTCGATATTAAGCAAATTTAAGGAGCTAAACGAGTCTTATCAACATCAAGACTTAACACATCAGGTCTACTGTAATGTCCAGTGGGATCGAAGTTTTGACGTTGTCTAACTATCTCACTGAGATCCAGATCAGCCCAAATAATGCCCTTCTTATCTCTAACAGGTTCAACAACCCATCTTCCGTCTGGTCCCGCAATACAAGTACCTCCGTTATGGTACTGTTCACTTTTTAGTAGCTGATCCTTTAAAGGGAAGTCTTCGGGAATCATCTCCGAGTTGTAAACAGCACCAACACTGACCACAAATAAACGTCCTTCCTTAGCAATAAACCTAGTTATATCCTCAGTAAGGCCGACAGAGCCTGGCCAAGCAGCCACATGAATTTGAGAACCAGTACTGTACATTGCTGTACGAGCCAACGGCATCCAATTCTCCCAACAATTAAGACCAGTGAGCAGGACACCTTCATGTTTATGAGCAACTAATCCTGCCCCATCTCCATCAGCCCAAACTAAGCGTTCTCCATAAGTAGGTTTAAGCTTACGATGAACGCTAACAACACCTTCTCTTGGGTCAATAGCCACTAAAGAGCAGTAGATAGAACCGCCTGAAGCTGCTCGTTCCACTACTCCCAAATAGGTAAATACGTTAGCTTCACGCACTGTTTCAATAATGTCGGCGAATTCAGAACCGTTAATTTCTACAGACTGGTCAAGATAATAAGCAAAAGCCTCTTGTTGGGTTTTCTTCTCCCAAGCTGAAGCATCAGTTAAATCAATCCAGACCGGATACCCAGATACAAACACCTCAGGAAAAACGACTAAGCCCGCACCACCCTCAGCAGCTTCAATTATCCGATTCTTAACAATCTCAAAAGTTGCAGACCTATTAAGAAAAACTGGTGAGTCTTGAATTGCAGCGATACGCATTAAAAATTTATATCACTGATTTTTTATAATGATGCAATTAAGCCAAGGCTGAACAACAAGTATTTGTAATTAATCTTGTCACCACGTAAGGATCCATATTTGCATTTGGTCGTCGATCTTCTATGTATCCTTTTTGATCAAGATGCACTTGCCATGGGATACGAATAGAAGCACCGCGGTCAGAAACTCCATAGCTGAACTGGTCGAACCTTTGAGTTTCATGTTCACCGGTTAACCGCTCTTCAGAACCAAGACCATATCCAGCAATATGCTCAGCTGGTTTTCCTTCTGCTCCCAATGATTCACAAGCAGTGATAATTGCGTCATAGTTTTCACGCATAGCATTTGTAGAGAAGTTTGTATGTGCTCCTGCTCCATTCCAATCACCCTTAATTGGTTTTGCAGCTACCGAAGCGTCAACTCCGAAATCTTCCGCAACGCGATAGAGAAGATAACGAGCCATCCATATTTGATCAGCAACAGCTACTGTATCAACTGGTCCAATCTGGAATTCCCATTGTCCAAGCATGACTTCAGCATTTGTACCAGAGATATCTAATCCAGCATCCATGCAAGCTTTAGTATGTGCTTCAACAATATCCCTACCAGCAATCTCAATTGAACCGACTCCGCAATAATACGGGCCTTGTGGAGCTGGAAAACCTTCAACGGGCCAACCTAAAGGCCTTCCCTCCATGAAGAAGGTGTACTCCTGTTCAATTCCAAATAGAGGTTCTTGTTCTTTGTACTTTTCAAAAACTTCTACACAAGCTGCACGTGTATTAGTTGGATGCGGGGACATGTCTCCATCTGGAAGTAGAACCTCACACAAAACAAGAACATCATCACCACCTCTAATCGGATCAGGACAAGAAAAAACTGGGTTAAGCACAC
This sequence comes from Acidimicrobiales bacterium, assembly GCA_030742755.1. Classification (GTDB taxonomy): domain Bacteria; phylum Actinomycetota; class Acidimicrobiia; order Acidimicrobiales; family MedAcidi-G1; genus MedAcidi-G1. Next base: position 70,199 of record JASLTU010000002.1, read on the forward strand.
AATCAGAATTGTCACCAGGTGCCTGATTGGTACTTGAGCCATCAAAACCCCAAATCGGAAGGTCACTAGCGTTGTCAACTATCTTTGTCTTGGAACGTATATACGGCATTGGAACAGTGCCGTCGATCCAAATGTATTCAGCCCTTATTGACATGGTTTTCTCCTATTTTTCTTATAAAAGTTTTTCTAGATATAAGTGATGAAAACATTTTTACACCACAAGAATGAGTTTCAAAGTCATTAGTTATTTGTTAACAAATTATTAACGTAGGAAAATAGGTTGTCCTTAGACAAATTTTCGATAATCCTTGATGATGAACAAAATTCAAGAGAATCGTAATCATGCTCAATTCGACTACGTTTTTCGCACTGTGGAAGAACGCGGCGTCAGACTCATACGCCTTTGGTTCACTGACGTTTTAGGTCGTCACAAATCAGTTGCTATCTCGCCCGCTGAACTAGAAACTGTCTTTGAAGAAGGCCTCCAATTTGATGGTTCAGCGATTGATGGTTTTAGCAGAATCCAAGAAAGCGATGTCTTAGCTAGACCTGATCCTTCAACTTTTGAATTGCTTCCATGGGTAGCCGACGATGAAGCTTCTGGAACTATGTTTTGCAATATTACAAATCTTGATGGAACACCCTTTGCCGGTGATCCAAGACAAGTTTTACGAAGGAATATCGACCAAGCTAGAGAAGACGGCTACGAAATGTTTTGCGCTCCTGAAATCGAATTTTTCTACTTCGCTAACCAAGAAAACGGATTACAGCCAATACCACTGGATCAAGCATCATATTTTGACTTAACAACAATGGACGTAGCCTCTGACCTTAGAAGACACACACTCCATATGCTTGAAGCTCTCTCCATACCTGTTGAATATTCTTTTCACGAAGACAGCCCAAGTCAACATGAAATAGACCTGCAATATACAGATGCTTTAACCATGGCTGATTCAGTTATGACTTTACGTTTAGCTGTTAAAAAAATAGCAATCGATCGAGGGGTATACGCGACGTTTATGCCTAAACCTCTTAATGGAGTCCAAGGTTCCGGTATGCACACGCACCTCTCGCTCTTTAGTGAAGGAAAAAATGTTTTCCACGACCCATCAGGAAATCTTTCCTTAACTGGTCAATCATTCGTTGCTGGGCTTCTGTATCATGCTCGAGAAATAACTGCCATAACAAATCAACTCGTTAACTCATATAAAAGAATTAATGAGGGTTACGAAGCGCCACGTTATGTATCTTGGGCGCGAAACAATAGATCGTCACTGGTTCGAATACCTGTTCACAAGCAAGACAAACCAGATTCAGCAAGAATTGAATACAGAGCAGTCGATCCCGCTTGCAATCCCTATCTCGCATTTTCTGTAATGCTCGCAGCTGGTTTAAAGGGAATTAAAGAAAATTACGAACTGCCACCCGAAGCTACAACAAATCTCTATGAAATGAGCCGGGCAGAACAAAAGGAACTAGGTGTTGCTAGTTTGCCAGCAAATCTTTCTGAAGCTTTAGATGAAATGGAAGAATCAGATTTGGTAAGAGAAGCCCTAGGTGACCATATCTTTGAATGGTTTCTGAGAAATAAAAGGACAGAATGGAATGAGTATCAACGTCAGGTAACACCTTTTGAAATCGAACAGTATCTTCCAAACTGGTAGTGAGAAATTTGAATGATTGAAACACTACTAGTCTTTCCAGCACCACCACCACCTGAATTATCTCAATGCCTCGATGCAAAAGGGTGGATTTGGAAGGCAATCAACAATTCTGATTCTGCTCTTTCAGACCAACCTGATACCGGTTGGGCAGGTGGAGTCATAGTTGCTGACTCGCATCCAAAAGAAGCACTTTCACTCTGCAGGCAACTACGTCAAACAGAAAATCCTTTGGTGCCCATTCTTCTGCTAATAAGCAAAGGCCAACTGAATAATTTCGAAGTAAATGAAAATCTTTTCGACGATTTCTGTATAACGCCTTTTCACCCCGAAGAATTAGAAATTAGGCTCAATAATCTCTTCCTGAAATTTGGCTTAGGCACACAACCTGGTCTTATTAAGTATGGTTCGCTTGTTTTAAATATAGAAACGTACCAAGCAACTATCGATGATTCGCCTTTAGATCTGACTTACATGGAATATGAGTTGTTACGTTTTCTAGCAATGCGGCCTGGAAAAGTTTTCACTAGAGAAACACTTCTTAGCGAAGTATGGGGTTACGACTATTATGGCGGAGGTAGAACAGTCGACGTTCATATAAGAAGGCTCAGAGCAAAGCTAGGCGAGGAACACGCTAATCTAATCTCGACAGTGAGGTCTGTAGGTTACAGGTTTGGTCAGTCTCGTTGGGGGTCTTAGTTAATCAGACGTTTTTTCTGGCGACCAATGATTAGATTCACTTAACTCCAGCAATTCAGATTCTTTGTGACTTTCATCTACATCTTTTTTAACTAGTCCGCCAATTAAAGCCGCTGCTAAAGCCCCACTTAACAAAATTGCAACAGGCATAACTACAACAAGCAAGATGATCATAATTATGGCTCCACCCATAGATGCATTCTGCCACCATAAAAGTAGTTACGCATCTAGTAGTAGAAAGATTTAAAAGAAAACAGTTTTAGCCTTTGTGAACTATCGCCTCAATCTCTATACAAGCGCCTAAAGGTAAAGCGGCCACAGCAACAGCAGAACGTGCAGGTCTGTGTTGATCAAATACTGAACAATAAATCTCGTTCATTTGGACATAGTCATCCATATCAGTCAGGAAAACAGTTGTCTTTACTATTTGATTAAGGGAAGCTCCTTCAAGCTCAACTAGTTTTTTCAAGTTTTCTAATGCTTTAGGTGCTTCGACACTAAGACCGCCCTCAACTAAAACTCCGTCGACATGACCTATTTGTCCACTGATCATTAAAAAATCCCCGGCATGAATTGCTGGACTATACGGACCTACAGGCTTACTCATATTTTCTCCTTAACTAAAAAGTTATAATGACATTATTACTAACCCGTAGGCCATTCGGGCAAAGTGCCTTTGTGTATCCATGTTGCTGCAGCAACTGCAGCAAATACTGCATCAGAACCATTAACGGATTTACCTTCATCAGGTTCAATATCAACATGGACTTCAGGCATTTCACCAGCTCTGACTATTCCAAAGGACCTAATTGTTAAATCCTGCACTTCTCCATTTTCATCAACTGTTAGAGACTCTGAAGTAACCCAACTCCAAGCCATATGAGCTGCGCCTATACAATAAGATCTCAATACCGCTTCATCTAATGGCTCTCCGCAACGTAACGAAATATTGATTCGTCTTTCATCTACTTGAGCTGAAGCCGATGAACCATCAGGTGAAATAACACTCCCGACTTGACCAGCCGCTCCACATAATAGAATTTGCGCTTCTGCCCATCCTGCTGCCCTTATCTTTGAAGAAGTAATGGGTCCTTGTAAATCAACTTCTTCTACGTTTACTTCTGGGGCAACTGAGTGAATAGCATCAGTGATTCCGGGAGTTCGAGCAACTCTTATAACTCCTTGTCCATTTTTATTAACCCCACCAGCAATTGGGGGTCTTTTCGGACCGAGGCGAACAGAATCTTCTCTCGATAAAATTGCCAATACGGGTCTTTTATATTTATTGGCTAAAGATCTTGCGACTTCTGGTACCGGTGATTCTAGTTTTGATCCGAAAGCGCCTCCATTAGCCAAAGGTGTTGAAGGTTCACCACCAGGTTCACACCAAGCAGAATCGGTTTCTAAATATCCTGGTTCTACCCAGTTGGTTTTGAGAACTGCATCCCAGTCTCCAGGTGGCAGTTCTATAGGGGGAACCGCTTTAACAGTTGTTCGCCTACCTTGAATTTTTTGAGCACTATTTCGCGCCTCAGAAAGATTCTCACCTAAAGACCATCCTCCAGAAGAATCTGGAACCGCTATGAGGCAATTTGAAGGTGCGGTATCAGCCGAAAAACCACCCTTACCTAAAGCAATGTCCAAACCAATTTTTTGAGTGGACCTTCCTTCAATGCTCGCCCTAAGAGAGGCTTCTTTTGTTTCAATAATCTTTTCCGATTTTCCAACTTTTTCCCACGCTTCAACAATTGTTTGCCAACCTGTGCACCTGCAAAGATGAGCATGTAAGGAGCGTTTAACTTTCTCTATCTCTACTTGTTCTCTGCCTTCTCTAAGAGCAGCGAACCGCATAATTATCCCAGGGGTACAAAATCCACACTGGCTAGCTCCAACTTGAGAAAAAGCTTCTGCCCATTCATTTCTGATTTCATTGTCTAAACCTTGCAATGTCGTGATTTCTCGACCCGCTACTCTTCTAACTGGAGTCACACAAGAAACTCTTGCTTGACCATCAACTAAAACAGTGCAACAACCACACTGACCTTGAGGGCTGCAACCATCTTTTACCGAGGTAATACCAACTTCACTTCGCAGAAAATCTAACAAAGTAAGATTTTCATCATTGATTTCGAAAACCTTTCCATCCACTTTGATTGATAATTCTTTTTGATCTTTCATAAAAGGATTGCTCTCCGCAAGTTGTTAAAACAAGTAACTAGTAATCTCTAATTGTGGTTATAAATAAGTTTGTTATATCTCGTCGTCACGCGCTAATTAGTATGGCTGGTTTTACAAGTGGATTGATATTTACAGGCTGTGGAAATGAAGAAGATAATGAAACACTATCGCTTGGAGCGCGTTTCGCAGATGGGTATCAAGCCTCACCAGTTCTTACAAGTGGTTCTCCTCAACGTGCGCCTTACGCCCTAATAAGTGAAGAAGGATGGCCTTTATCTGAAGGAGTACCAGATTCGATTGAGTTGCTTGTAACAGAACTCGCTTCTGGAGAAACGGTTTTTGAAGGAAAAGTCGCTCAACATGGTGAGCCTGGAGTAATTCCTTACTTTCCTCTGATTTTTAACCCTCCCAGAGCTGGCGGATACAAAGTTGAAGGCAAAAGCTTAAAAGGTCACCATCAGCTACTTGTTGCTGAGCCGTCAGATGTTCAACTAATTCAAATAGGGCAAAAAATGCCCTCTATTGAAACTCCAACCATGGAAAATAGTTTGGGAATAAATCCTATTTGCACTAAATCATCTGGGCCTTGTTCACTCCACAAGAAGAGCCTCGATGAATCTCTATCTAGTTCCACTCCTACAGCTTTGCTTGTGTCTACTCCACGTTTTTGTCAAACGGACGTTTGTGGACCTGCTTTAGACATCCTTATAAAACAATCAGAGCTGCTTGATGGAAAATTGACAATTATCCACGCTGAAGTTTTTAAAGAACCTGAGAAACAGAACTTTTCAATAGCACCAGTTGTCGGAGCTTTTGGCCTTACTTTCGAACCAAGCTTGATTGTTGCAAATAGTGAAGGTGTAGTGACGAGTATTCTCCACTTTGCAATGGACACTAATGAGGTTTCAGAAGCACTATCAACTGTACTTTAAAGAAAGATCAGGAAAAAGATTTACCGCATCCGCAGGTTTTTTGGGCGTTTGGATTATCAATTGCAAAGCCTGCTCCATTAAGTCCGTCTTTAAAATCGAGAGTTGCTCCTACCAGTAGTTCTGCACTGGATGGATCAACTACAACACGTACTTCATCAAAAAGCTTTTCAACGTCATCTTCGGCTTTATCGGTATCAAAATACATCTCATAACTAAAGCCTGAACATCCACCCGGTCTTACAGCGACACGTAAAGCCATTTCCTCAGTTTCCTGAGCCAATAACTCAGTGACTTTTTTTGTAGCTTCTTCTGTAAGTGTGACCATTTCTTTTCCTTAAATTCCTAGATGTAATGGATGTTTACATTTTACCTCAAAAAAATACTCTATAACAGTCCAATTATCAAAATTTACTAAGTGGTAAATTTAAATATCGTTTAGTTTTTTAACAAAAGGAATAAATATGCCATCTGAAAATTTAAGTTATAAATGTCCAAAATGTGGCAGTCTCGAAGCAGAAACCGGAGAAATACGAACTACAGGTGGTGGTTTTTCTCGTTATATGAATCTGCAAAATCAAAAATTTGGTTACGTCGCATGCGCAAATTGCGGATTTTGTGAGTTCTACCGTGACAGTGGAAAAGACAAAGGCTGGAAAACTGTCCTCGACATTTTAAGTAATTAATTTGCAAGATTCTGAAAGTGTTTCCACACAAGAAGAAAATCCATCTAAAAGGTGGCATGACCTTGATGCATTAAGGGGTTTTGCAATGCTCCTTGGGATTGTTCTTCATACCGCTATGTCTTTTCTCGGTGGTGTTTGGTCAGTTAATGACATCCGTGCTGGAAGTGAGTTCTTCTGGTGGGTTGTACTCGGAATCCATGGCTTTCGTATGCAACTTTTCTTTCTGCTCAGTGGTTTCTTTACATCAATGCTCTGGAAAAAGCGCGGCTTGAATGCACTGGTGCAGCAAAGAATCAAAAGAATTTTTCTTCCATTGTTAATTTGTTTCGTAACAGTAATCCCCCTGATGAACTGGGTTAGTGAAGA
>JASLTU010000030.1:0-17017 GCA_030742755.1 Acidimicrobiales bacterium
CGAGTTCAGCCGAGTCAACCATCAACTCGGTTGTTACTGAAAAAGGACTACATGGAGCAACAACCACATGGATCATCTCAGCATCATGATGCTTAGCAATTATCGACTCTGTAGATGAAAGAATCGCTTCTCGGTCTTCTACAACATGATCTGGTGGTAATCCACCTTTACTCTCACCAAGATCCATTGAACCTCTAGACAAATGCAGCCGGATTCCAACTTGTTTAGCCGCTTCAACAATTGCATCAAATACCGAATCATCTCCGTTAGGGACTAAATAATGATGGTCAAATGCTGTCGTGCAACCAGTTGATGCGAGTTCACCAAGACCTACTAAAGCAGCCGCATGCACATCTTCAACTGAAAGTTTCCCCCAGACTGGATATAAATGAACTAACCAATCAAACAGGTTGCAACCAACTGCCTGACCTCTAGTCATCCATTGGTAAAGATGATGATGGGTGTTTATCAAACCAGGAGTTGCTATATCTCCTTCGCAAAGAAGCACTCGGTCTCCGTCTTTTGGTTCTACAGAACCGACTTGTTTTATGACACCATTTTCTAAGGCAATGTCACCTGGATATCTAAGTCCTCTGATAACCAAACGTTGGCTCATGGTGACCAGCCGCTAAAAGTATCAATCATTAACCTGACATCGGGACCTAGTGGGTAGAGAATCGGACATGTGCATCCATCTTTCATATATTGAGCTACTTTTTCTCTCACTTCATCAGGAGTTCCAGCAGCACAAATCATCTGAACTACTTCATCAGGAACTAACTTTGACGCTGCTTCTACCTGTTCATGCGTTGCTGGCCATGTTAGAACTTGACCAATCTCATCCAAAAGCTCTTCAGGGACTCCAGAAGCTTTCATAATGTGGGGCTGCTGGCCTAAATATTGAGTTACCATCAGTCGTGCCCCATCTAAGGCTTCTTTTCGATCTTCAGCTAGAGAACAAACAACAAGTTGAGGGCGATCAATTTCATCAATACTGCGACCAGCTTTTGACGCCCCTATCTCTAGGTGCTCCATAGCCCTTTTGTTGTATTCGGGTGAGACTAAATAATTTAGAACGACACCATCTGCTATCTCGCCAGTCAACTCCATCATTTTCATCCCAGTTGCACCTATGTATATTGGCACCTCTTTTGGTCGTCTTTCCTGGTATACATAATCGAGCTCTACACCATCAAGTTGAACAAAATCACCTGAGAAACTGACAGTTTCATCGGCTAACAATGCTCGCACCGCAGTGACCACTTCTCTCATTACCCCTAAGGGCTTTTTGCGCTCTATCCCCACTTTTGAAGCCAAAGGGTCCCACCACGCTCCAATACCGAGAATAATTCGACCTGGCGCCAAGTCATCTAAAGTCGAAAAAGTCGAAGCTAGACGTGCAGGATTGCGGGTCCAACAGTCGACCACACCAGACCCTATTTTGATCTTTTCAGTCTTAGCAGCAAATGCTGCCATCGGAACGACTGCGTCACGGACAAGACGTGAATCAGCTTGCCACACCGCTTCAAACCCATTCGACTCTGCATACTGTGTGTATTCGATTGCTTCGCTTATCGAATGAGCATCTTGTAAGTAAATTGCTAATCGAGTCATTTTTTCTCCTATTTATAAAACCTAAACTTCAAACAATTTCAGCTAATTTTGCATGAACCTTTTTTGCCTGTTCAGCAGCTTTAGCTCTAACTTCATTAGCGTCTACACGAGTTGAAGCCCCATTTGCCCAAATGGTCTCCTGTTCAACCATAACCTCTATTGGATTAACTCCTGTAGAAAATGCAAGCTCCCACGGATCCATGTTTGGATAATTCCAAACAACTCGGTCATTCAATGCTTCAGGAAAAATACGGTACCCATTTGTCAACCATTCCCAAGCCGTCTCTGGGGAAGCTGCTACATCAGACTCGCGGTGGCGCGCATAAGCAAGGCGAAATTCTTCAAGCATGTCAGCACCGATCCCATCAGTGCCTAATGCAATTTCGTTGCTAAACCTCACAGGATTGGCATAACCAACAGAATTGTTCATATTCGATCTTGGGTTATGAACCAAAGTCCCCTTAAGCCCATGGTTGTCTTCAAGATGCACCCCATGAATAATAAGCCAATTGTCTTTTGAATAACCCTTTAATCTTGAAACAGCACTTGAATCAACTGCTCCCTCAGCTACATGCACATGAACACCCACGCCAAAACTTTCAGCGATTTCAACAGCAGATTCTATGGTCTCATCTTCACATGTAAAAGATGCATGTAAACCGACCATTCCGTGTCCACCTTCTTCTAGAAAACGCCTGTTTTCATCCAAACCTTTTTTCGCTCCATCAGATCCATGTCTGTCCGTCACCCCATAGGAACATAAGACTCTTATTCCCACAGTTTCACACGCATCAGCTATTACGCTCAAAGAACCTTCAATTGCTTCAGGTGATTCATGATGGTCGACAATCGCTGTACAGCCGCGTTCTACTGCTTCGAGGGCTCCAAGCATCGCAGACCATTTAATGGATTCAAGGTCAAGAGCCCTATCGAGACGCCACCAGACCATCTTTAATATCTCTTCAAAATTGTCAGGCTGACTCTGCGGTGCTGGCATTCCTCTAGCCAACGTTGAATAAAGGTGATGGTGAGCACATACAAGTCCATGAGTCTCATTCGACCCAATAAAATCGTCAGTCATCACAATCCCATTCTGGCCAGTTTTCCTGTTGAACATCTGAAGCCATTGGCAAACTATTCCGCCAAATTCCATCTTGAGCGTGTAAAGCTGCAGCGACCGCTCCTGCAGTAGGCACCAGTCCTATTTCCCCCACCCCTTTTATCCCGTAAGGTGAATCAGGTTGTGGTTCTTCGACCAAAATTACTTCAATTGGCGGCATGTCTTTAGGTCTTAAAATGCCAAGACTCTTCAGTGTCATATTCAAAGGTTTAGCGTCTTTATCTGTCGGAAAACCTTCTGAGAGTGCATAACCCAATCCCATATGAATGGATCCTTCAATTTGCCCTTCACACAAAACTGGATTTACTGCCCTGCCGACATCATGAGCAGCCACTACATATTCAACTTTCTCTTTTTCTTCACCCATTACTACAAGTTGTGCCGCGTATCCAAAGGTTGAATGTATCAGAGGATTTTCCACGTCATCTGAAATGGAATTAGTCCAATCAACCCGATACTCTCCCTGATAATCAACTTCAAGTTTACATCCATCAGCCAGCGCAATTCTGCAGGCATCCGCAACTGAGCCTGCCCCCATTAATGTTCCTCGACTACCAGTCGTTTGACCAACATTCATTTCTCGACTCGTATCGACGATTACCTCCACCAGAGAAGGGTCGATACCTAACTCTTCGACAGCTACTTGCAAAGCGACTGTGTGAACTCCTTGTCCCATTTCAGTCCAACAGTGTCTTACTTCCACTTTCCCGTCTTTACGGAATCTCACTATCGCCTTCGCTATCTCCTTTGCACCGTTTCCAAGACCCGAATTTTTTAGACCTAATCCTAAACCGACTACTTTGCCATCTTTGATTGCCTGATCATATGATTCTTTAATTGCCTCCAAACAGGAACTAGCGCCTCTGCTGCCTTCATCCATAATCTGCCCAGGTCCCCAGATCGACCCAGGTTGAACAACATTACGTTTTCTAATCTCCCAGCCACTTATTCCGACTTTCTCAGCTAGTCGGTCCATTACTCCTTCCATTGCAAACTGAGCTTGGTTAGCGCCAAACCCTCGAAAAGCTCCTCCTACTGGATTATTTGTTCTTACAGCAATTGAACGAACATCAATTGCAGGAACCACATACGGGCCACTTGCATGACCTGCAGCTCTTTCCAATACCTTCATACCCACTGAGGCATATGGACCCGAATCGCCAATCATTCGAACCCATAACCCAGTAAGTAGACCATCCTCATCGCAACCTGCTTTAAATTTCATTTGAATTGGATGACGCTTAGCGTGCATGAGTAACGATTCTTCACGGCTTAAAGTGCAACGTACCGGTTTTCCTATTAGGTGTGCAGCTAGGGCAGTCTGCGCCTGATTTGACATGTCTTCTTTTCCGCCAAATGCGCCACCATTGGAGACAAGTTCAACCGTTACCGTACTGGTTTCAACTCCAAGCACTTTTGCTATCTGATTTCGGTCATCCCAGACTCCCTGACCACCTGAATACACATATAGTCCTTCTTCATTAGGTATCACAAGTGTTGATTCAGGCTCAAGAAAAGCCTGTTCAACTCTTTGAGTCTGAAATATTTCTTCAACTATGTGTTTTGATCCCTGAAGAGCTTTTTCAGTATCACCCCGTTCATAACTTGACTCTGACAAAACATTGCCTTCTAAACCCCAAACGGCGTTTTCGTCAGAACTAACCGCTTCTACAGGATCACTAAATGGTTTTAAAACTCTGTACTCAATATCAATTAATTCAGCTGCTTTGCGCGCTGTCTCTCTATCTTTTGCAACCACTAAAGCCAAAACATCCCCCAAGTAAGAGGTTTTCCCTCCTTCGGGAATGAATATTGGCCAATCTTGATGTATTAAACCGACTCTCAACTCTCCTGGTACATCAGAGGCTGTGATTATCTTCTCAACCCCTTCTAGCTCCTCCGCAACTTCTAAATTTATTTTTACAACTTCTGCTCTTGCATGGTCAGACAACCTGACGGCCCCATGAAGTAAACCACTAGGCGTAATATCGTCAATAAATGGTCTGTCTCCTAAAGTTAACGCCTCAGCTTCATAACGGCTTCCTGAAGTACCGACACCCCCAGTTTCAATTTTTACAGGTGTTTCACCAGCAGCTAGAGCTTCGACTGCATCTAAAATTTTGGTGTAACCTGTGCACCTACAAAGATGCGCTCCCAGGTGTCTAGATGACTCTTCACGAGTTAGTGCATTCCCTTTACGATCAATCAATGCCTTAGCTCTAACCAAAATACCTGGGGTGCAAAACCCACATTGAAGGGCTCCGTGCGCTGCGAAAGTCTGTGCAAAGAACTCACGTTCTTCAGGGTCAAAACCTTCTAATGTTAAAATTTTTGTGCCTTCTATTTTTTCCATTGATATCTGGCAAGCGACTCGCGCCTTACCATCGATTAAAACTGTGCAACAACCACACTGGCCTGACGGAGAACAACCATCTTTTGGTGAAATAAGCCCAAACTCATCCCGTATCGCAGCTAAAAGATGCAGATGTGACATTTCAGTCTCAACGCTGACACCGTTTAGTTCAAAGGTTGTCATATCACTAATCCTCAAGGCATCCAGCGTCTTGTTTTCCAACTCCAATTCCTTCAGGTATTTCAATGCCAACTTGTGATGTGATTGCTTTATACACTTCTGGCCTTCTGTAACGATCGAAATCGAAAAGAGTGTCCTTATAATTTGCACACATATCTAAATCGGCGACTGCTGACACCAACTCATCCTCTACCGTTGAACACTGGGCAACGATCTCTCCAGATGGAGCTATTATCGAACTCTCTCCTAGAAGGTCACACCCTTCTTCATTGCCAGCTTTAGCTACTCCTACTACCCACATCCCATTCTGATATGCACCAGATTGCATAACTAAATGGTTATGGAAACCTGCTAAAGCATCTTGGCTCGGATCAGGTGGATAATGAACTGGGGTGTTGTACCCAATGAGCGCGAGCTCGCAACCTTGCAAGCCCAGCACTCTGTAAGTTTCTGACCATCTTCTGTCATTGCAAATAGCCATACCTACGACGCCATCAAAAGCTCCAAATACCTTAAATTCATTTCCGGGTTCGAAATAGTAGCGTTCTAGATGCTGAAAAGTTCTCCAGGGCTCGTGCTCTTCGTGGCCCGGGAGATGCACCTTTCGGTATTTGCCAAGCACCTCCCCATTTTTGGAAACAAGAATTGAGGTGTTATAACGGTGACCATCAGGTGTCATTTCTGCATAACCTAAATGAAACCCGATCCTTAATTTTTTTGCTTCGTCAAATAGTGGTTGAACTTCCCTACTTGGCATTTCGGTTTCAAAAAAATGGTCGAATTCAGCTATATTTTCTGACCACCATCTTGGGAAAAAGGTCGTAAGAGCTAACTCTGGGAAAACCACTAGGTCACAAGAATCCGCTGCTCCCTTGTTGAGAAGAGCTATAAGCCTTTCAACTACTTCTTTTCTATTGTCATCTCTCTGTATAGGCCCGAGCTGTGCTGCACCTATTTTTAAAACCCGTGTCATTTGCTTTCTACCCCTTCAAAATCAGTCATATCTAATTCAAGAATCGTCTGGAATAAAACATCACAACCTGCAATAAGGTCGTCAGCATCTGTATGTTCCGCAGGATTATGGCTTATACCTTTATGACTTGGAACAAATACCATCCCTGTTGGACAAACCCTTGCCATCATTTGAGCATCATGTCCTGCACCAGATGGAAGTTGCATAACTGGATGTCCCATTCGGGAAGCTACATTTTCTACGGTGTTTACAACTTCTTGATTGAATTCGACAGGTTCAAATCTGGCTAATTGTCTTTTTTCAATTTTCAAGCCTTCGCTCAAACTTAATTCTGAAATGAAATCAGAAAGTTTACTTTCAGCTTCTAACAAACGTTCTTCGACCGTGTTTCTTAGATCAACAGTTAAAACAGCTGACCCTGCAACCACATTGACTAAATTAGGATTGAGTTCCAATCTGCCAACTGTAGCTACCTGACTTCCTCCCATTTCTATCGACAACTCTCGTACATAAGTGGAAATAGATGCTGCTGCGAAACCTGAATCATGACGAAGTGCCATTGGAGTGGTTCCTGCATGATTAGATTCACCTATGATTGTCAGCTCTGTCCATGAAATACCTTGAACTCCTGTTACCGCTCCAATTGTTATACCTTCTACTTCCAAAACAGGACCCTGTTCTATATGCAATTCAACAAAAGCTCTCGGTGAGGGGCCAGGGCATGGAGAAGTACCTCTGTAGCCAATGCGATCTAACTCGTCTCCTACTTTGGCACCATCAACACCTTTTATGTCTAAAGCTTCCTCGAGTGTCATCCCACCTACGTAAACGAGGCTTCCAAGCATGTCTGGTGCAAATCTCGATCCTTCTTCATCGGTAAAAAATGCAACTGCAACTGGATGTTGAGTTTGAATATTGTTTTCAGAGAGAGATTCGATTATCTCTAAACCTGCGAGCACTCCTAAATTTCCGTCATATCGACCTCCTGTTTTGACTGTGTCAATATGACTTCCTGTCATAGTTGCCGGTCCGTCATTTTTTCCAGCTCTAACTGCTACCACATTTCCGATTGAGTCAATACTTACATCAAGGCCTAAGTCCTTCATCCATGTAACTACAAGATCGCGGCCCGCTCGATCTTCGTCCGTGAGAGCGAGACGGCAAGACCCACCACCATCTATGGCTCCTATTGAAGCAAGTTCTTCAATGCGAGTTAAGAGGCGTTCACCATTTATTCGAAGATTTTCAGTCATTCTCGCTCTTTTCAGAAAAAACAATATCTGTAGGTCTGATCGGAACTCTTTGTAGGTCTAATCCAGTAGCGTTTCTGACTGCTGAAGCAACAGCAGCTGTCGAGGAGATAGCTGGCGGTTCTCCAACTCCTTTTGCCCCAAAAGGAGCATTGGGTTCAGGTTGTTCTATCAAAGCCGCTATTTCTACTGGTGGCATATCTAGAGCGGTAGGCAGCAAATAATCAGTAAATGAAGGGTTGAGAATTCGACCATCTACGACATTGATTTCCTCAAGCACAGCTAAGCCAAGACCTTGTGCAGCACCACCTTCCAACTGCCCTTGAAGCTGAAGTGGGTTTAGAACTCTACCTACGTCTTGTGAAGTGATCAATTCTACTACTTTGATTAATCCAAGTTCCTGATCTACGTCCACTACCGCTCGATGAGCTGAAAAGGCGAAGGAGACATGAGCATCTCCTTGGCCATTTTCATCTAAAGGATGGGTCGGCATGTGCCGATAAGTCTCTTCTACTTCTATCGATTCAATAGTGGCTTCTTTTAGGCTGATAGAAAAGTCACTTGATAAGGAGGCTATGCCTCCATCTACTATTACTAAAGATTCAACATCTAAGTCATGGGATTCTGCGATACGAGACAGAAGTCTGATACGCACTTCCTCACACGCGCTCTTTACTGCTCCACCTGACATCCAAGTTTGTCTACTTGCTGAAGTTGATCCTGCTGAACCTACGTTACTAGTTGAGGCGGGGGCCAAAATTACTTCTTCAACACCTAAAATTTCCCTAGCTATTTGTTGAGCTAAAGTCACGAAACCTTGCCCCACCTCTGCACATGCACATGTGATCGTTGCAACGCCGTCTAAAAGTTGACAGGATGCCGTGCTGAAATCATCAAATCCTTCTGAAAACATTAGGTTTTTGAATCCAACGGCAATCGCTTCTCCTCTTACAATATTTTTTGGATCAGCAGTTCTTCCTGCGCCTCCTGGTAATTCCATTTGTTCTGATGCTACGCCTACAGAGGTTGGATGTTGAGCGCATGTCTCTATTACTTCAGCTACTGGAGCTGTACCAGTGATAGTTTGTCCAGTTATTATTTGATCTCCCGATTTGAGGGCATTCTTTAAGCGCAATTCGACAGGATCCATACCTAGTGCAATCGCTAGCTTGTCCATCTGTGCTTCATGAGCAAAGCAAACTTGCACACATCCGAATCCTCTCATTGCTCCGCACGGAGGGTTGTTTGTTCTGACTACCGCTCCGTGAATTTGCACACTCGGCACCCGATACGGGCCCGCTGCAAAACAAGCAGCATTCGCTAACACGGCGCTACTGGTTGAAGCATATGCTCCTCCGTCTAAAAGCAGTCTTGCTTCAATTCGTGTCAGGGTTCCATCAGACTTAGCATGATGCCTGTACCACATCTGAGCTGGATGGCGGTGCACATGGCCATGGAAGCTTTCGGTTCGAGAGTATGACATCTTTACGGGCTTTCCTGTTCTTAGGGCTAAGAGGCACAGATGTATATGAAGACTTATGTCCTCCCTGGCTCCGAATGCTCCCCCCACACCTGCCAACGTGAGTCTTACTTTTTCTGAAGGAAGATTTAAACATGCGGCGACTTGGTCTCTATCAGCATGTAACCACTGGGTGGATACAAACAGGTCAACTCCCCCATCTTCTGATGGAATTGCCATTCCGGACTCTGTTCCTAATGGTGCTTGGTCTTGCATCCCAACTTCGTACGTTCCTTCAACAATAATTTCTCCGTCTTCCTGACTGTTTCCATAGATGAGATCTATTTTCCTAAAAAGATTGCCATCAGGATGTATCGCTTCAGCTTCTTGAGCCAATTTTGAGTCCGAAAGAGGTTCAATTAACTCATATTCAACCTCTATTGCTTCCAAAGCGAGTCTTACATTTTCAGGATGGTCAGCTGCAACTATCGCTACAGGTTCACCCTGATATCTCACGACTCCATCAGCTAAAACAGGCTGATCGGGATGTTCGAGCCCATACAATGGCATGCCTTCTGTATCTTCGCTCGTTAGGACAGCATGTACTCCTGTCATTTTTAGAGCAGGTGCTGTATTGATTGAAACTATTCTTGCGGCCGGATGTGGAGAGCGAAGAGTTCCTCCCCAAAGCATCTGTGGATGACGTAAGTCATTAGAGAATACAAATTCTCCTTTGACTTTTGGAATCCCATCAGGTCGAAGAGCACTTTCACCTATTCGAGGTCCTTTCGTGACTGTATCTGAAGTTTGAACTCGGCTCATTTGCCTTTTTCCTGTTCATTTTGGACTGTTCGGCTATTGCTTGCTATTCGAACAGCTTCAAGGATTCTTCCATATCCCGTACACCTGCAAAGATTTCCACTGATTGCTTCCCTGACTGTCAGATCATCTGGATTAGGATTCGTATTCAATAGTTGGTCTATCGCAACTAGTAGTCCTGGTGTGCAAAATCCACATTGAACTGCTCCAGCGTCGACAAAAGCTTGCTGAACATCTGAGATTTCATTGCCTGAGCCCAAACCTTCGATTGTGACAATCTCGCGCCCAACAGCAGATGCAGCAAGAACTAGGCAACTGCAAACGATTTCTCCATCAAGAAGAACTGTGCAAGATCCGCACTCCCCTTCTTCGCAAGCATTTTTCGATCCGGAAAGTTCCAGCCTTTCTCGCAAAACCCATAGAAGGCTTTCAGATGGATGCCCGTCAAGGATTTGATAATCATTTCCATTTACCGTAAGTGTGTAAATTTCAGAATTCACGATCTCTTACCCTCACAAACTCTCTCAAGGGCTCTTTTAGCTAAGACCCCTACCGCATGTTTTCTGTAATCTGCAGTTCCTCGATGATCATCTATGGGTTTAGTTGAGTCAGCTACCATGTCGGAGAATTTATTTATCACTTCTTCCGAAAGACTGCTGTTTGTCTCCCAATCAAATTCTTGCGAAATGAATTCTTCTGCTGCAGTGGCTCGGAATGGAACAGGCGACACAGAGCCAACACCTACTCTCAACTTTTTTCCTAAATAATCAGTTACTAACGCCAGTGAAACAACTGAGATGACCATTGCATTTCGTGTGCCTACTTTTAAGAATTCCTGTGGTCCTTGGAATACGGGCATTGTGATTGATTGAATAATTTCTCCTGCTTGTAGTGCATTTGTTTTAACTCCAGTTATGAAATCTGTAATTGCAACTTCGCGATTTCCTGATGATGACTTCAATTGCAGAACCGCATCCATTGCTACAAGCACCGGGATCGTATCTCCGGCAGGTGAGGCAGTAGCTAGATTTCCTCCCAAGGTACCCGCGTTACGTATTTGTGGAGAACCCACAGTTCTTGCTGCTTGCGCCAGAGCAGGAACAACTGTCGCTATTTGCGGCTTTGCTAGATCTGTATATGAAATACCTGCCCCTAAAACGATCTCGCTGTCTTCCAAAGTCCATTCTTTTAATTCAGGTACCCGACTTAGATCTAAGACACTGTCCATGGACTTCATGCCTCTATTTGCTTGCACCATAAGGTCAGTGCCCCCTGCAAGTACTGTTGTTGCAGGATTTTCTGCCAATACAGCACATGCTTCATTAACCGACTTAGCGATAGTTACCCCCATCTATTAAGGGTGCCTGAACTTCAACATTTTGTCAACGCGTTTGTTGCCTGTATCTTTAATCTTGTGGACATGCTCAAACACCCTTTATTGGAAGCTCTCTTACCACTAGCCGATGTTCTTGGGATTCAAATTCTAGATAAAGACGAAGTTTCAGAGTCTGACTTACCGCTGGAATGGGAAGGTGAAGTTATTGGTGGCATACGCCGACACAATTTAAATGGAGCTTTAACTCGTCTTTTGTCCGCCGTCGAGCTCGAAATGAACTTAAAAATTAAAGATATGAACAGAATTCAAAAACAGCAAGCTGTAGCTTTACTCAATGAATGGGGAGCGTTTAATTTAAGAAAATCTGTTGAAAGCGTTGCAGAAGCTTTAGAAGTTAGTCGTTTTACCGTTTATAACTATCTTGAGCGTTCTGAAAATGACTAAATGATTTTTAGGCACTAGTTTCTTTCTTATGAGTGAAACAACTTCGAAAAAAGACACTAACGACGAACTGTCTCTCGTGGACGCAGTTTCTTTAGCAAAAATGATTAGAGATAAAGAACTTTCTCCAGTCGAAGTTGTTTCGATGACTATTGAAAGAATAGAACGTTTAGATAAAGACTTGAATTCAGTAATCCACCGACAATTTGAAAAAGCTTTGGAACTAGCTGCATCACCTGAACTCCCAGATGGACCTTTTAGAGGAGTTCCTATGCTGATCAAGGATCTTTGGGCAGAGGAAAATGGGGAACCTCATCATGCTGGAGTTAAAGGAATGAGCGATGCAAACTACATCGCTAAAACCGACAGCGATCTTGTTACTAGATATAAAGAAGCTGGTTTCGTAATTGTCGGTAGAACTAATACACCTGAAATGGGAGCAGTTGCAACTACCGAACCCTTATCTTATGGCCCTACCAAAAATCCATGGAATCTTGACCACGGCCCTGGAGGCTCATCTGGTGGTTCTGCTGCTGCTGTAGCAGCAGGTTTTCTGCCTGCTGCTAACGCAAGTGACGGTGGAGGTTCCATAAGAATTCCTGCTGCTATGTGTGGGTTAGTCGGTCTGAAACCATCAAGAGGAAGGGTTCCAATGGGACCCGACAAAGAAGAATGGGGGGTTTCAATTCAACATGTTGTTTCACACACGGTTAGAGACACCTCAGCAATTCTTGATGCCACTGCTATAAATTTTCCAGGTGATGGGGTTTTCGCTCCTGAATTTGGCCGACCTTATTTCAATGACAATTTTCAAAATTTAAAACAACTAAAAATTGGAATAAAAGTTTCTGACCCACGCGTAGAGGTAAACCCAGATTGCATCGAAGCTGTATACAACACTGCTTCTCTTCTGTCAGATTTAGGACATCATGTTGAAGAAACATCTCCGGAAGCTCTAGATAATGCAGAAAGAGTGAGCGAGTTGGGTTGGGCGTTTGGAACGAACTGGTCCGTAAACATTGCAGCAAATTTGACTTATCTTGCTAAACGTCTAGGCCGTGAACTAGTAGAAGATGATCTTGAGCCTGGAACGTGGTTTCTGGCTCAACGAGGAAAAGAACAGTCGGCTATAAATTTTGTCAAGGCTCAAGGCATAATGGCAAATCTCCGAAGAGAGTTAGCGGATTGGTGGTCGAGCGGATTTGATCTGCTTTTAACACCCACGACTGCTCAACCTCCTCCTCATATTGGTCTTTTAGCACCAACTGAGGATGACCCCATACGAGCATCAATAGAATCAGTTCCTTACTCTGTATTTACCTCGCCGTTCAATACAACCGGTCAACCAGCAATATCCCTACCAATTGGGAATTCCAATGGTCTACCTGTCGGCATTCAACTCGTTGGCGCTTATGGAAGAGAAGATTTAATTCTCGCTGTAAGTTCTCAATTAGAAGAAGCGGTTAACTGGTCTGAAAATCGGGCTCCATTCCACGCTTAACTTATCAAGCGTCAAGAACCCCGTAGCCCGCTTGACCGATGTCAACAACTGGTGGTTCAGTCGACCACGGAAAATTGACCCATTTGTCAGTATGTTTCCAAACGTATTCACAATCAACAATTGAATGGGGTTTTTGATAGAGAACTGCAGATTTAACCTCAGCGACCTTTTCTAGAGCGTGTCCATGAACTAAAGCAAGAGTGTTTCCAGTGTCAGCTACATCATCCACTATGAGCACCTTTGCTTTGCCTAAATCAACCCAATCAACATACGGCGGGAGTACTACTGGTAGGTCTAAGTGTTCATCGACTCCTGTGTAATATTCAACATTCATTACATAAAGATTTTTTACTGCTAATGCATAACCAAGTGATCCTGCTACGAGCATTCCACCACGAACAATCGCCAGAATAATATCTGGTTGGTAGTTGTCATCTGCAATTGATTGGGCCAGTTCTCTAACTGCTTTTCCATAAAGATCCCAATCCATCTCTTCGCGTTCGGTCACAAGTCCTCCTGATTGTTGAACACATTAGCGTGCAAATGGAACTATTTCTAAATGGATCCTAAATAACTACCCTGTCATTAAAACCAGACCGAATAATGTGTACAGAACCATTACTGCCAGCATCGGGTACTGACTGCGCATCGCTTTCTTCAGTTCAAATTTCTCAATTCCTCTATCATGTGAAACTAACACTCCGACTAAATGCCCGCCGACAATCGAAAGAATTTGGACCCAACCGATCACTCCAGAAGAAACCAACGTCCAGTTGATTGGATCAGTCGCTGTTCCAAAAATATCCCAACCTTTACCAAATGGATCTGAAATAAGGACCTTAAATGCTTGGCCCTCTAATAAAAGCAACGAAAAATAATGGGCTAGATCATAACCGAAGAGTATTGGCACTAAGGAAGCTCCAAATCTTTCCGAGAATATAGCGTCTCCTGTTGTTCTGCTACCTAACTTGCCTGCAAGGTGATATGCAACTCCCACTAATGCAACTATCCATACAAGTCCGATCGTGTTAAAAAATGTGAGTTCCCATTTGCTGCGCCCGAAGATGATCTCCCCCCAGAAACGAGTTCTTGAAAAACCATCAAAAGCTGTACCCCCTAGAGCGGCTAGTACTACTGCAAGTTGTGCTGGCGAAGTTTCATAATTTGAAACGCCTACAAAAGGAGCTCGTATGAAAACCTTTCTTGGGTGACTCACTTCAGTTTCTTTTACCCGAAAAGGAGAAAGTTCAGCGAAAGCAGCAAAAAGAATCCCGAAACCTTCAGCTTTTCTTGCCTCCGCCCAACCCCATTTCCATGTGATTCCCATTAAACCGATGGTGTAAATCAAAGTCCACCATCCGAGAATTCTTGGGCTGGCTCCATCGTGATAAGCCAGCTCGAACCAGTGGAAAATACTTATTGGAACAAGAGCTACCCATCCAGAAGTTAACCATCTTGGAGCAGGTTCATTATCTTCTTTTCTGAACTGGTCTACGAATTTACCGAGTGTTTCCCATGGGCTTATTTCTCTCCAAATATGTCCAAAAAGAACAGAAGCGCATGCCATTCCTATCCAAAAAACTACGAAAACTGTCACTGGCGCCAAGTTGGCAACAGTGTTGTCTTGGCCGATAAAACCGGCAATTACAACAATCAAAAACAGAAACAAAGAAACATAGCGGAAAAATAATTTAAATAAATTTGAACCACTAGGAACATTGAAGATAGGACGACCAAACGAAAGTTTCTTCAGTAAAGGTTTGTGCCAGAAATATCCAAGCGCTGCAAAAGAAAAAACTAAGGCTACTACCCCTGCCCAAGCTACTTGCCATTCAGATAATGGCAAGTCAAGACGACCTCCAACACCGTGGGCAAATATGAACAGTTCAGTCACGAAACCTGAAGTTCAAATATTCTGAACCCAGCTGAATGTAATTCAGCTTCAAAAATTCCAGGAATGGTCGCTTCCACATTTATTACTGCCGGAGCACCAGGACCAACATTTACCATGTTGTCATAGACATGCAGATGCACCTCATCACTTTTATCGCTGTAAACAGTTATCTCTACCAAATCACCTTTTGAAACTTCAAAACGCGATAAGCCATCTTTGACTTTCCCATCTAATATCTCTACTTCAAATGAGACATTAGGAACCTCGGCTTTACTGCCTCCGGATATCATGACTGTTGCCGTATCCGCGATCAGTTCTCCATTAAGAGAAAAACTTCGATGGTCTGTAGCTGAAAGTGAAACCGCTATCTCGTGATGACCGTTCGACAGGTCACTTAAGTAATGGTTTTTTTCAGAAAGCATCGCCACCATTTTGCCGTCTAGTTCAACATGTAAATGGCCTTCTCTCGGTTGATTCTCACCTTTTGCATCTAGGGGAACCAACTCAAAATTATCTACTTTAATCTCTAGCCTTACTCCACCTTGATTGTCAGGGGTTGCGATTAATGAAACATTTGGAGGGTCAGCAACAGAACTCAAATCAATCAAATCTTCATCGCTGTGGTGATCATGCCCACCATGATCATGCCCAGAATGATCATGGTCGGTCTCCTCATTCTTCTCTTCTAACGCAGCAATATCAGAGGTGCCATTTTCACTTCCGCAAGCAGCGATTAACAAAACAGAAGAAATGAAAAAAAACGAAATAACGCGTCGAGGACAGCCAGTAAATTTTTCCTTCAAATCAGTCATGCCAATCGAGTGCAGTTCTCATAGTTGTTTCAAAGTCTTCGAAGCTCATTGAGGTTTTGGTGGCATCAATTAATTCAGCATCTTGACCTACAAGCGTCCTAAACGGCATTTTTGGATCATTTACCGCTCTGACAATTGCATCAGCTACTTCTTGAGGGTCAGGAGGTCCAGTACTTTCACCGGAATCAATACCACTAATGTTGTCAAGTCTTAATAAGGCTTCACGAAAGGCTGCAGCGCGCTCTTGGTGTTCCGACCCTTCCCATGAATCAGGCCTAACAATATTTTCAAAAAAGCCGGTCGAGAATCGGCCAGGCTCTATTACGCATACTCGAATGCCCAAGTGTGAAACTTCAAAATGTAAGGACTCACTCAAAGCCTCAAGAGCATGTTTTGAAGCTGCATAAGAACCACTATAAGGAGGGGCAGAGCGACCAGCGATACTACTGACATTCACTATTACTCCACTACCTCGCTGAGTCCAAACTGGTAACACTGTCCTTATAAGCCTCAGTGGGCCTAAAAGGTTTGTATCAAGCTGTTTCAACATCAATTCATCTTCGAGTTGTTCAACAGCTGCTTGTATTTCAAATCCTGCATTATTCACAATCGCTTCTATTTCGTTAGCGTCAGCCAAGCAATCTCTTACCATCGCTGGGTCGCACACATCCAATTGACGAATCTCTATTGGAAGTTCTTCCTCGTTAGCAACTCTGCGAATATCGTCACCTTTACCAGTATCTCTCATGGTAGCTATGACTTTTTTGCCTTCTCTAGCCAACGAAAGAGCAGCTAGTTTTCCAAATCCAGTATTACTTCCTGTAATTAAAACACTCATGCTCTGACTCTAGAGCAATCTGTCAAATATCGATCGATTCTTGTACGGAAACTTAATTTGAAAATCAACGGCTCTCCTTCGCTTTTTTTTGTTCAAATAGCTCCTTACATTTAGGACAAAGAGGGAAGCGGTCTGGATTTCTATCTGGCACCCAAACCTTTCCACATAGAGCAACTATTGGTTTCCCTGTAACGGCTGACTCTACTATGTCTGCCTTCCTCGCATAGTGAGAGAAACGGTCATGGTCTCCTTCATCTAAAAATATTTCACCTTCAACCTCTTGAGTAACCTCTGTAGATTCCATCATGACGAACTATATTTCCTTAACGGCTGTTTCTTTTATCTCCGCATGCTGTCGGATCCATGAGTGCATGGCAATACCTGATGCAACACCTGCGTTAATTGATCTAGTAGAGCCATATTGAGA
>JASLTU010000031.1:0-16960 GCA_030742755.1 Acidimicrobiales bacterium
CGACCAGATCGAGATGACATAGACCATCAAAAACTCCACTCTTTTTCTAGTGCTTCTGTGATAGTTGCGCCAAATAAAACAATAGAGTCCGCTCTGATATCAACCGCATGGACTTGGAAACTCTCTTGCGAAGAATACGATTCAGAAAGTCTAAATAACTTCATAAAAGATCATGAAGGAAAAGTTTCACCCAATCATAAGGATTGAACTATGTACCCTGGGTGGGACTTGAACCCACACGACCTTACGGCCAAAGGATTTTGAATCCTTCGCGTCTGCCAATTCCGCCACCAGGGCTTCACTGCATTCAAATACATGCAATAGCGAAGTCAGTTTACCGTTGATCATTCAAAATATTCTTAAAGAGGTAGGCGTAATATTCGCGACTTGCCAAAAATGGAGCCAAAAAGGATTTGCCCTTCGTTATCTAACTGGACACCAGCCCCAAGAGTATTGAAGCGACTGTCTCCCGTTACCCAACACCCAAGACTTGCACCTGTGGACCAATTGATTGCTTCAATAGTCCACCTGCCATCACGAGTCCCACATGTATATACAACATCACTACCCATGCTGACATAAGGAACAGAATTGGGTGAACTAACCTCAGAGTTCACCCAAGCTTCACGAAATTCACCAACATTAGGATCCCATTCATACTTATGAAGTCCATACGGAGTAAATGGCTGATAATGCCCCAAAAAGAACGACAGAAGCCTATTTGCACGCTGTGGCAACCAAGAAGGTCGAGAGCTCGGTTCATTATTAACAGTCATAGCCCCATAACCCGCCACTGTAATTGATTGCTCAGTTTGAATACTTTCTCTACTTGAATCACCCATATTCGCGGCTCCGAGTCCAGCAATCCGACGTGAAGGTGCATTCGGTAAGCATTTCCAATCGTCAGGAATTGAATCTCTCCAAAAAAGTGTGATGTTTACAATTTCATCTCCATCACCAATAACAACAAAACGGTCTCCATTTGGATCATCTCCCATTAAGGAAGGAGTAGTGCCTGACCCGCTACCGGTTCCATTTCTGTATTCCGCTTTCCAAGCACCATCTTTGTCAGCAAAAGAAAAGCTCTTACCATCCCAAACCGTGCGATGTAAGTGGTTCACAGAGTTTAGGTAGACGCCCCCTTCCTCATCACAACACATGCTTGTTCTCACCCAACCATAAGCCGTGTTACCCTTCTCATCTTCCATTTTTTTGCAATGTGCAGATGCATCTTTCTCGGCGCCTGGTAGCTGCACAGCAACATAGTCCTGAAAATCTCTTGACAAACTAACCAACCAGCCATGATCCGTTGATAATACGAGACGCCCATCTGGTGTCATGTTTATTCCGACAAAAGAGCCCTCAATGTCATCTGGTTTGCTCCACCTATCTTTCTCAATTAAAGGTGAACTGCGTTTACTGGGATCAGTTTCTGCATATGCAACCACTCCTTCTTTTCTCCCCAAGTACATCACGTGATCAACATCAAGAAGTGAATAAACACCATCTAGTCCCGTCATGAAACGGCCCGCCAACCCGACAGCACTGGTGATTAGTTTTTCTTCATCATCAAAGTTGTCTAAATCAATAATTCCAGCTTCCCATTCTGAACGATTGCTCAACACTTCCTCTGGTCTCTCATGCGAGAGATCAAATACTGCTAATAATTCAAGTGTCTCATAATCAAGTTTTACTATTTGCTCTCTTCCGTTACTCCAAATAGTTCGTTTTCCATCGGGGTAGACACCAGATATCAGTCCACCAAAATGTCCGGGGCCTAGCCACTCGTACTGGTAGTCGCTTGCTTCAAGAAACTCTGCATTGGTAACGGACCTAGGAAGCGGTCCCGAAAGGTGTGTACTGTCGCGCTGATCACAAAACCCGTGTGCAATGGAATTCTCACTGTCAGCTAAAAAAGGATTCCGCCATCTATCGTGCTCACTCATAAGAGAACATTAACTAGGAATAATGAAGACGTAAAACTCACTAAAAACACCTTGTTAAAGCAATTCAAAATATTTTCAATACGATGATCAGAGTGCCTGTGAATAATTTTTCCCTACGTATTTTTACGCGACTTATTTTTGGATTAATTCTTTTCGGGTTTGGTCTAGCTTTAGTAGTTTTAGGGGATTTTGGTGTCTCGCCATGGGAGGTTCTACATCAAGGAATTTCAAAACGTACCCCTTTAAGTATCGGGACGACAATCATTTTTGTCGGACTGTTAATTCTTGTCTTCCTTTTTTTCCTTAAGGAACCGATGGGGATTGGAACAATCGCAAACGTGTTGATTATTGGTTTAGTCGTTGACCTTACTTTGTCTCTACTCGGTGAAATATCTACTATTTTTCCTCGAATAATCGCAACACTTCTTGGTCCAATTTTCGTGGCAATAGGATCTGGATTCTACATAGGAACACGTTTAGGGCCAGGACCCAGAGATGGTCTTATGACTGCTTTTAATCGTAGAGGAGTCCCAATTTGGAAGGCAAGAACACTGATAGAAGGTTCATGTGTAGTAACAGGATTGCTACTTGGAGGCACTATCGGATGGGGAACCGTTTGGTTCCTACTGTCAGTAGGTCCTTCTGTCCAATTCTTCCTTAAAAGGTTAGAACTAAAGAATTAACTGCAAAATCTGGATCTTTTTTCAGGGCATCTACTAGTTTGAGAAAATTTCCGCGGCTAGTTCCAAATGTTCGAGATCACGATCATCAAGTATTTGCAAGTAAAAACGTTCGCAACCTTCCTGTTTAAATCTTTCTATCCGGTTTAGAACTTCATCTGGAGTTCCCGCTAAACCATTTGAACGGAGTTCATCTGGTTCTCTTCCAATAACAGAAGCGCGATCGGTAAAAATAGCCTCACTTTCACCACAGCAAAATACCTGTGCGCACGAATAAGTTAAATCTTCAGGGTTTCTGCCTATTTCCAAACACGCATCTTTAACAACATTCACAAGAGCCCCGAAACCTTCAGGCGAAACGAAAGGCGTATTAAACTCAGATGCATATTTCGCAACAAGAGCAGGGGTTCTCCTTTTACCTATTCCTCCCATTATTAAAGGAGGCCCTTTTTCTTGCACTGGTTTAGGCAAGCCCATCGAATTTTCAAAGCAAACTGTTCTTCCCTCATAATTAAACAGCTCGCCTTCCTCTAAATTCCACATGCCGCTCAATACTTCAAGTGACTCTTCGAGCATGTCGAAACGTGCACCTATATTTGGAAAAGGTAATCCTTGGGCTTTGTGCTCCTCTTCATACCAACCAGCACCTAACCCCAGCTCAATCCTTCCTCCACTCATTTGATCGACCTGAGAAATGCTAATAGCAAATGAACCAAGGTGACGAAAAGTTACAGGTGTTACTAGGGTTCCCAGTCGAATAGTGCTTGTATCACGTGTTAAACCAGCCAACGTAGTCCACGCATCTGTCGGACCAGGCAACCCGTCAGATTCACCCATTCTCCGATAGTGGTCAGAAGTAAAGAAACCGTTAAATCCAAGATTCTCCGCTTTAGAAGCTAAAGACGAAAGCCTCTCATATGTAGTCCCCTGTTGCGGTTCAACGAAAATTCTAAAATCCATTTGTTTCTATTTTCTTTCTGGGTAGCCGTCTACAGGTAGTGCAGACATCGGTCCCTGTAATATCAAACCCCCATCAACATACAAAACTTCTCCTGTTATGAATCGTGCTGCCGAAGAAACAAGAAAAATCACTCCGTTTGCAACATCACTTACATCTCCGATGCTAGGTATTGGTTGATCCACGAAACCATCCCCCACTCCATCGTCATAAGTGGAATCGAATGCTTCGGTTCTAAATTGCCCAGGTGCTACACAATTAACACGTACTTTCGGCCCCCATTCGAAAGCCAACGTTCTGCTTAACTCCAGCACCCCTGCTCTAGCACTCGCACTGTGAGCAATACCTGGAATACCACGTCCGACAGTTGCGATTATTTGACATATCGAACCTCCTTCACCTTCAAGCATGTTGTTACCGAATGCTTGAGTCATGTTCCAAGTCCCATTCAAATTCAAGTCGATCACACTACGCCAACCATTTGGACTAAAATCTCTTGCCTTTTGAGGGAATTGCCCTCCGGCATTATTTACAAGAATGTCTACGCTTTTGTGCCTATCCGATAAATCAGCAACTGATTCAATATCACGAATATCGACCATGTCATAGCAAACTTCTTTTCCAATCTGATTAGAAATCTCTTCTGCAGTCTGCCTCAATACCTCTTCTTGTCGAGAAACTATGGTTACTTCGGCACCCACCTGGGCTAATCCAATGGCTATAGCTCGACCGAGCCCAGTGGCTCCACCAGTTACTACTGCTTCTCGCCCATCAAGCAATTTGTCATTATAAATCAAATCAGTTTGCATATTTTCTTCCCATCACACCTTCAATTACCAAATTACCAAAGCAGCTCCCAAAGCAACAAGAAAGGATCCACTTAAAGCTCTACGACCTAAAGCTTCCCTTGCAATTAAAGTTCCGAAAATTACTGAAACCTGACGCAAACCGGCAACCTGACCTGCTTGAGCGCGTTGAAATGCGAGCAAAATGAGTGCATAAGCAGCTCCTTGCAACACGCCTACAATTATTCCATTTACCGCGTTTTTTCTCAGTTCAAAAAATGGAGGCCTTCGCGCCATTAAAACGACAGAGCTACCAATTAAAACAAGTAGCGACAAATAACCAAGTGCACCTGTAAAATCCACCGCATGTGCATCTATCAGCGAGTAACCCACTGTCGAAACACCTGTAACAAATGCAATCATCACAGCGCGAGTTTCTTTAATATTTTTCGCTAAAACTGCAATAAGCATCAATCCGCTAGTGAGTAAAAAAAGACCTAACGTCGTGCTCATTGACGGCGTTTCATTCAAAATTACCCAGCCGCCCAGAGCAACAAGCAATGGCGCCACCCCTCGAGAAATTGGATAGACAATGCCAAGACTTCCAATCTGATAACCAAACGAGAGCATCGTTATATAAACCGCATGAAATAATCCGGAGAGTAAAGCCCATCCGATCACTTCAGTGGGAGGATCAATAATTAGAGCCGGAGAAAGAAAAACACCAAAACTCAAATAGCTAACAACAATTGACATTGACGGATCTTCAGATCGATGCAATAAAGCATTCCAGCTTGCATGAAATAGAGCTGAAATAAGAATTAGAACTACTACAAACGCTGGCATTAAGTAACCAAATAAGAAGAATGTTTTAGGCATGCAAAAATTACGGGCATATTTGTACTCTTTTAAGTTTCCTTACAAATAATTAACAGAATAAGTATCTCACACTTTTTTTTGAATTATTAGCAGAATCGCAGGCTAAACGTTAAGGCAGAGTCACTTCTTTTCAGGTTTTTTTTCCTTTTGCTCTGCTTTTTGAACTTACAGGGCAAAATGTTCTTACAAGAGGAGCAAAAATGATCGTCTTTACATACCCCGGTCAGGGTTCACAATTTTCTGGCATGGGAACCAGTTGGTTAAATCATCCATCATGGGAACTCATCGAAGAGGCATCAGACGCTACACAAGTGAATCTTTCCGATTTACTTATCAACGCTGATGAAGACTCTTTACGAGAAACGCAAAATGCTCAACTCTCCACTTTCGTACTGAGCATGCTTGTTCTAGATGCAGTAGAGCGACTAGGTCTAGATTCAACTGGCCACGCAGGTCATAGCCTCGGAGAATATAGCGCTCTCACAGCTTCAGGTGCTCTTGATTTTTTCGACGCAGCCAAACTAGTAAACATCAGAGGCAACGCAATGAAAAATGCAATCAAAGAAAAACCAGGGACGATGTCGGCCGTAATAGGTCTCTCCGATAGTGATGTTGAAGAATTGTGCAATGAGATTGATGGTGATGTTTGGGTGGCTAATTACAACTCACCTGGCCAACTGGTCATTGCCGGTGATATTTCAGCGATAGAAGAAGCGAGTGAATTAGCAAGAAAAATGGGTGCGAAAAAAGTTACCCAACTTTCAGTTGCAGGCGCCTTTCATACTCCATTAATGAGTTCAGCAAGAAGCGAACTATCCGAAGCAATAGAAAATACTGACATACGACCACCATCTGGAGTTGTGGTTGCAAATGTTGACGGGATGGCACACGAAAATCCAGAAACATGGAGAGCGCTCATGTCTGCTCAATTATGTAGTCCTGTTAGATGGACACAGACAATGGAAACATTGCTAGAACTGAAATTTTCTACATTCATTGAAATCGGCCCAGGAAAAGTACTGACTGGACTCACTAAAAGGGCGGAGCCAAATACTCAGCGTTTGAACATAAACAAACCAAGCGACTTAGATCAACTACTTGATCTAATTGCACCAACGTCAACAAGTGAAGGATCAGGAGCGAGTCACGAAGGTGAACACCTTTTCTCAACAGACCGCCTTGTGGTCAGCCCCGCCGCTGGCCTGTTCATACCCGTATCGAATCTAGAGATTGGGCAGAAAGTTTCTAACGGTCAACTACTTGGACATGTCGGAAGTATTGAGATCCACTCACCTTTTTCTGGAGAACTTATGGGTTGGATCGCTGTGTCAGAAGAGCGACTAACAGCCAGTCAACCTGTTGCCTGGCTACGTGTAACATGACCGACAAGTCTTCATAAGCTAACCTTTATCTAACAATAAAAAAGGAAAAAATGGAACGTGTAGTTCTCATAACCGGTGGAAATAGAGGTATAGGTCTTGCTACTGCGAAAACTTTTGCTTCAAAAGGAAATAAAGTCGCAATCACATACCGAGAAACACCTCCTGATGGAATCGAAGAGTTAGGTATTCATTCCTTTTCCTGTGACGTCACCGATCAAGAACATGTAAATAAAGCATTCAAAGAAGTCGAAGAAACTCTTGGAACTGTAGAAGTTTTAGTTGCTAATGCAGGAATCACTAGAGACGCACTAACCGCCAGAACCACCGACCAGGACTTTTCTGAAGTTTTAGATACAAACCTGACCGGAGCATTCAGAACAGCAAAACAGGCGTTAAGAGGAATGATGAAAAATCGATGGGGTCGAATAATTTTCGTATCTTCCCTTTCAGGTCGAATCGGCCAAGTCGGACAAAGTAGCTATGCTGCTTCAAAATCGGCTCTTCTAGGACTTAGTCGATCACTTGCTAAGGAATATGCTTCTCGTAACATCACCGTTAACGTGGTCGCTCCAGGTGCTGTAAAGACAGACATGTTAGAAAAATTATCAGATGACCAAATAAAGGAATACATCGAATCAATTCCACTTGGAAGATTAGGGGAACCGCAAGAAATCGGCGAAATTATCGCCTTTTTATCCTCAGAAAACGCCTCATATATCACCGGTAGCGTAATCCCAGTTGATGGCGGCCTTTACATGGGATAAACCTTCCCTAATAAGCTTGGTAGAAGTTCAGTAACCCTCTATTGTTGTGTGGGCAGTTGAATATAAGGAGTTCAAATGAGTGACGACAATTTTGCAAGATTTCAGAAATGTGCTGTTGAGGTTCTATCAGTTGATGCAGCACAAGTAACACCTGAAGCCAATTTTGCTGACGACCTAGACGCCGACAGTCTTGACTTAGTCGAATTAGTCATGGCGCTCGAAGAAGAGTTTAGTGTGACTGTTGAAGAAGAAGAATTAGAAGGAATCAACACGATCCAAGCGGCATTTGAATTAATCACAAGCAAGCTGTAATGACGAACCGAAAGGTCGTCGTTACAGGCATAGGAGTTGTTGCATCCTGTGGAACAGGGATTGAATCTTTTTGGGATGGTCTCTGTGGAACACCACAAATAGGTGACAGGCGCGTCATCGATTTTGATCCATCTATCTACTTCGAAAATCCTAAAGATGCTCGCCGCTCTGATCGGTGTACCCAATTTGCTATCGCAGCCGCACAAATGGCGATGGAGCAAACTGGTGAACTAACTGCCACAACAGACAGATCAGGCGTTTTTATCGGTACAGGTATAGGTGGAATCGAAACCCTAGAAGAACAAATTGAAATATTGCTAGAAAAAGGCTCTCGACGAGTATCTCCTTTCCTTGTCCCCATGATGATGCCTAATGCCGCATCAGCAGCAGTATCAATGAAATACGGTTTTCAAGGTCCAGCAGAAAACACTTGTACAGCATGCGCCGCTGGAACTCACGCAATCATAAATGCCGCTCGTTTAATCGCTTCAGATCGATGCGATGTAGTGATTGCTGGTGGGACCGAGGCTGCATTTACAGGCAGTTCAATCGCAGGTTTTACTAATATGACGGCTTTCTCTAAAGAAGGAATTTCCAGACCATTTGACCTCGATCGAGATGGGTTTGTGATGGGAGAAGGTGCGGGAATTCTTGTGCTTGAAGAAAAAGAAATGGCAATTGCAAGAGGAGCAACAATCTATGCGGAAATATTAGGTGGTGCTAGTAATGCTGACGCCCATCACATAACTGCCCCTTCGCCAGGAGGTACAGGAGCTGAAAGATGCATACGACTAGCTTTAGAAGATTCTGGAATACAATCTGAGAATGTTGGGTACATCAACGCTCACGGCACTTCAACACCGTTAAATGATTTAGGAGAAGCACAAGCTATAAATTCAGTTTTTGGCGCCGATGGACCACCAGTTTCATCAACGAAAGGAATCACCGGTCATACATTAGGCGCAGCAGGTGCAATTGAAGCTGTTGCAGTGGTTATGGCCATTCAAAAATCTCTTTTGCCACCAACCGCTGGATTGACAAATCCTGATCCTGAAATGCCACCAATAAATTTGGTGCATAATGAACCCGTGGAGTGGACCCCATCACCCGCTATTTCAAATTCCTTTGGTTTTGGCGGGCATAACGGATGTTTAGTTATTGGACCTGCTTCTTAAACTGTCGCAAACACAAACATCAAGTCGCAGCTACAAGCCAGTTCCCCATTTACAGAAGCTTGACCACTACCCTTCCCTCCACGTGCAGAAATCCTCGATAGTTCCACCGAGAGATCCAGTTTCTCGCCCGGTGCCACTCGCCGCCTAAACCTAACCTTGTCAATACCACCAAACATTGGTAATAGACCATGGAAATTTTGATCAGAAAGCAACGTGTAGGCCCCTAGTTGCGCAATTGACTCACACATTAAAACACCGGGAAGAGTCGGAAAGTCTGGAAAATGCCCAGCAAAAAAGTCCTCATTTTCTGTCAACTGCCAATACGCTTCCGCCGATTTAGGAGCGTCCAGTTTTGTAACTTCAGTTAAAAAGACAAACGGAGTTCTATGCGGGATAACTTCTTCAGGTTTTGGAAAATTCATAACAACCGCCAAATTCAAAAGGCCTGCCGATAATCCGGCAGGCCCCTGAAAATACTCAATAAATGTAAGAAATACTTACATTCCCATTGGAGGTCCACCACTCTTAGCGGCTGCCTTTAGCTTAGACCCTGCAGAAACCTTAACTGCCTTTGTAGCCGGAATACTGATAGCTTCTCCGGTTTGAGGGTTTCTACCTTGCCTAGCTTTACGAACTGTCTGCTCAAACGAAATCCATCCTGGTACTGTGACCTTCTCATTTCCAGCAGCCACTGCGTCCGCCACTACATCGAACATAGCGTCGAGGCAAGCTCCAGCATCTTTGTTCGAAACGCCAGCCTTTTCGGCCATTGCTGCGATCAAATCACTTTTGTTCATCCACCGTCTCCCTTGTTTATTTACGTACCCACATTGGGTACAACGACACGCGACACGTTTTTCGGTGCAATGTCAAGCATTTAACCCCGTTTTAAAGGGGGTTTTTTAGAAAAAAACCTTTAATTTATGCTTTTTTTGGGCTTTTCGGCTAAAAATACAAAAAGTCCTGATTTTTAGCAGTTTTTATCCAAAGCATTTCGAAAAGTTGAAACTAGCTCCCCGACCTTTTCTGGGGAAGCACTATTTAACATTTCTTGCACAACAGCAGACCCCACAATTACACCATCACTAACCTCACAGGCTTGAACAGCTTGTTCTGGGGTTCCAATTCCAACTCCCACTAATACTGGTTTTGAAGTGGCAGTTTTGACTCGCGCCGCAATTTTAATCGCACTATCAGCAAGCTCAGAACGTATCCCCGTGACTCCAAGGAGTCCAACCGCATACACAAATCCAGAACTTCTTGAACATAATTCAACGAGTCTCTCATCAGGTGTTGTAGGAGCAGCTAAAAGGATTGTTTCAATCGCATAATTAGTTGCTGATTCAGACCAAATATCAAACTCCTCCAAAGGCAAATCAGGAAGTATGCAGCCAGAAATTCCAGCTGAGGCCAAACCAGAAGCGAATCTTTCATGTCCCATCCTGTAAGCAAGGTTGTAATACGTCATTACAGCCAAAGGGGCAGCTGGATTTTCCCCTCTTAGATCATTTAAAATTGTTACAGGTGTGGAACCTGATTCCATTGAAGAATCATTCGCCATCTGAATAATAGGTCCATCCATAACAGGGTCGGAAAAAGGAATTCCAATTTCTACAACATCTGCTCCAGCCTCAATTACTGAATGCATAGTTTGGATCCAATCTTCTCCCAACCCACCAGTTATATAGACCACTAGCGCCTTCTTACCGGAATCTATACGTTTTCGAAGCACCGACTCGATCTGAACATTCTCAGACATTCAATATTTCCATCATTTGTCCAACATCTTTATCGCCTCTTCCTGAAAGATTCAGTAAAACTGTTTTGCCGGACAAGTAGTCTCGCTCTCGTGAAATCCAAGCAAGAGCGTGTGCTGGCTCAAGTGCTGGAATTAGACCTTCTGTTCGGCTTAGCAACTGAAAGGCTTCAATTACTTCTTCATCAGTTACTGACTCGTAACGAGCTCTTCCAATCGATGAAAGATAGCTATGCTCAGGACCTACACCTGGGTAATCAAGCCCAGCACTTATCGACTCCGCTTCTAGAACTTGGCCGAATTCATCTTGCATCAGAAATGATTCCATTCCATGTACAACCCCTGGGACACCCCGTCCTATCGCCGCTCCACCAGCTGGCTCCACACCAACTAATTCCGCATCACTATCAACGAAACCAGAAAAAATACCTATCGCGTTAGATCCACCCCCAACGCAAGCACAAACAACATCGGGCGTTGTCCCCAAAATCTCTTCCGACTGTTTTCGCGCCTCTGTTCCAATCACCTCGTGAAAGGTTCTGACCATCCACGGATATGGATGTGGTCCCATTACTGAGCCCAAGCAATAATAGGAATCCTCCACAGTTGCCACCCAGTCACGCATTGCGTCATTTACGGCATCTTTTAAGGTCTTACTTCCAGATTCGACACTTCTCACTTCCGCGCCTAATAACTTCATTCTGAAAACATTCAATTCTTGCCGCTTTACATCCACCTCGCCCATGTAAACACAACATTCAAGATTTAATAGAGCAGCTGCCGTTGCTGTTGCTACACCATGCTGTCCAGCACCTGTTTCAGCCACTAAGCGTTTTTTTCCCATTCTTTTAGCTAATAACGCTTGACCTAATACATTATTGATTTTGTGGGAACCAGTATGATTTAAATCCTCTCTTTTTAGCAACAAGCGACAGTTAAGCTCAGTGGAAAGATTTAAACACTCTGTTATTGGGGATGGTCTTCCCGCATAATCAGACAAGAGTGAATCTAGCTCTTTTCGAAAAGAATCATCCTCCCATGCCTCGATAAAGGATTTTTCCAGTTCATGACATGCTGGAACTAAGGTTTCCGGAATATACCTTCCGCCGAACGGACCAAACCGTCCTTTTTCATTAGGATTTTTCAAACTCATAATGCTTCCATTCTAGAAAACTATTAGTCCATTCTTGCTCTAGTTGACTTGGCGTTTTCAATAAAAAGTTTCATAAGCTTTGGGTCCTTGCGACCGGGTTTAGACTCTATGCCAGTTGCAACATCGACACCGAAAGGTGAAAATTTATCAATACCCGCACGGACATTACTGGCGTTTAATCCACCTGCTAGAAGTATTTTTTCATCTTTTAAAGATTCAGTTGAAAAATTCCAGTCAAACTTTTTGCCTTCACCGGGAGTCTCAGAATCTAACAATAAAACATCAACACCGAACTCTGAAAAATTCTTTAAGTGTGCTGAACCAGCAGGCAAAGCCTTGATCGTAAAAGGGACACTATTGGCAATTAACTGACAATCTTCATAAGTTTCATTTCCGTGAAGCTGTGCAGCATTTAGACCCGTCTTTCCGATCACATCAATTACCTCTTCTGGGGTGAAATCACTAAAAACTCCAACAGTTATCATTTCACTTGGCAATTTCCTAACAATACTTTCAACAAAGTCAACCTCTACTCTTCTTTTAGAAGTGGGTACAAAATTGAAGCCAAGCGCATCACAACCAAAATCAACTGCTCTAAATGCATCTTCTTGGTTGGTAACACCACAAATTTTTACAAAAATGTTATTCGTTCCCATTTCAGTCGCTTATCTTTCCAGGAAACGTGCCTCTCAAATCAGAGAGCATTTTTATTCGGTTCACTGATTTAACGAGCAACTCCCCCACTAATAGAGCGGAATATCCAGCTTCTCTCAACTTTCTGGCGCTTTCAGGACCATCTATTCCGGACTCTGCTACCGCTGTAACTGATTTGGGGATTTGTAAAATTAAATCTAATGCCTTCGAAGGGTTCACTTTAAATGACTTTAAATCCCTTTGATTTACTCCAATCAGTTCAGCACCAACTGACAGTGCCTGCTCTAACTCTTTTTCATCGTGAACTTCAACTAACGGATCCAAGTCGAGTTCAACCGAAAGTTGTAAAAAATCCTTTAATTCAAATTGGTCTAGTGCAGAAACAATCAATAAAACTGCATCCGCTCCCATAACTCGTGCATCACAAATATCTCTGCTGTCAACAGTAAAATCTTTACGCAAAATTGGTATTTTCACACTGTCGGATGCCGTCATCAAATCTTGTTCGGAGCCACCGAAACTGTCTTCATCTGTTAGAACAGAAATTGCAGCAGCTCCACCGATTTCATATTCCGCTGCTAATACTTTGGGGTCAAGATCTTCGAATAGATTACCTTTTGAAGGGGAACGTCTCTTAATCTCCGCTATAACTGCTATTTCTGTTTCCGAATTTTTTGCCAGTGACTCTCTAAAACCTCTTGTAGAAGGCAAAGCACTTGCTTGTTCATATAACGATTCAAAATCCCTGTTATCATTTTGAGCGCGCAAACGGTGAGAATCTAAAATTCTCTGCAGGTAAGTCATCTAATTATTTTCCGCTTCTCATAAAAAATTACTTTTGACTGCGACGTTGTTTTGACATTCTTCGAGCTGCTGGTATTGCTCCAAGTAATGCACGAGCCTTATTTCTACACTCGAGGTCCTCAGCATGTGGGTCACTATCCGCAACTATTCCGGCTCCAGCCTGAACAGAGGCAAGTCCATCTTTTACAATCATTGTCCTTATTGTGATTGCTGTATCTATATTTCCTGAAAAATCAAAATATCCAACCACTCCAGCGTAGGGCCCGCGTTTAGTGGGTTCCAGCTCATCGATTATTTGCATTGCCCTTACTTTGGGAGCACCGGAAACAGTGCCTGCTGGAAGAGTTGCTTTTAAAACATCAATTGGGCCAAGATCATTTCGAAGGTCTCCCGAAACTTGACTCGTTAGATGCATTACATGACTATATTTTTCTAATGTCATTGTCTCATCGACCTTCTCACTGCCAAACTCGACCACACGACCAACATCATTTCTTGCTAGATCAAGGAGCATTACATGTTCCGCTAATTCTTTAGGATCTTCTTTAAGTTCTGAGGCAAGAAGACGGTCCTCTTCATCGGTTTTCCCTCGCTTCCTTGTTCCTGCGATAGGTCGTGAAAAAACTTTACCTTCGACTAAACGCACCATTGGTTCCGGGGATGCTCCGACAATTGTTAGTTCGTCATAACGGAAGAAATACATATAAGGACTTGGGTTTATCTGCCTCAATACTCTGTAAACGTCAAAAGGGTCAGCCTCTAACTCAACATCAAATCTTTGAGACAAAACCACTTGAAAAATATCTCCATTTATTATGTGCTCTTTGGCTGCTTCTACAGCTAAACAAAATTGATCTGTTTCAAAGGTTGAACTCACATCTGGTAAATCTTCATCAGAAGGAGGGGGGAACATCAGTGGTTCCTCCATGCCTGTAGCTCCAGCCAAAGCCAACTCATCCAATCTAGCGATAGCATTCTGATATTTTTCTACAAGGGTGTCGGCAGTGTCTCCTTCATCAATCAAGACATTTGAAATAAGAAAAGCCCTTTGTTTCCAATGGTCAATTGCGACCAAATCACCGATCACGGAAAGTTTTGAATCTGGCAAATATTTGTCGTCTGTAGGCACATTAGGCAGATTTTCAACTTCTCTTACTATGTCATAACCCAAATACCCCACCACTCCACCATGTAAAGGGGGGAAATCTTCAAGTGAGGGACTTTCAAACACATCTAAAAGGCTGGTTAAAAGTTCGAGTAAACCCATTTCTGAACTAACTGGAATCGGTAAGGAACCTTCTAAATTAATTTCATCTTTCTCACTTGTAATCGTTGCTAATGGCTTACCGCCTATAAATGACCATCTTCCCCAATGCTCTCCACGATCAACGCTTTCTAGTAAAAATCCTTCTTTATCTCCAACGCATCGATTAAACAGTGCAACAGGAGTTGTCAGGTCAGCCAAAATTTCTGTCCAAACGGGAAGAACATTGTATTTCCTCGCCATTTCTTTGAATTCCTCAAAGGATGGTGAGATTTCTAGGTCACTATTCATTAGAACCAAAAGAAGTGAAAAAGCAGGTGAACTCACCCGTATGACATGCCCCGTTGCCTTCCTGAATTACCGAAAAAAGTAGAGTGTCATAATCGCAATCGTAAAAAGCCTCTTGAATAAATTGTCTATCTCCGGAAGTTTCACCTTTACACCAGTACTCCTGACGACTCCTACTCCAAAACCACGTTCTTCCAGTGGAAAGAGTCTCCTTAAGAGATTCTTTATTCATCCATGCCATCATCAAAACTTTTCCAGAATCGTGCTCTTGAATGATTGCTGGAACTAACCCATCAGAATTAAAAGAAATACGTGATATCTCTTCGTCATCTATCTTGAAAGACTTTCCTTTTTCATTTTCCATACGACAAGTCTATGATTTATCCCGCACAAAATGTAATTAATAATTACAGATAAAGCCCAGTGCTTCCCTCTTCTAGGCGTTTAGAAGCAACTGCATGAATATCCCGTTCACGCAAAATTATGTAGTCAAGACCCCTCACCTCAACTTCATACCTATCCTCTGGATTAAAAAGCACTCTGTCAGCTACTTCCATTGAACGCACATTCGGCCCAACTGCAACAATCTCTGCCCAAGCCAGACGCTTCCCCATTTGAGCTGTAGCAGGTATTAGAATTCCACCTGTTGATCTCCTCTCTCCATCTTCATCGTCTAGCTGGACCAAAATTCGATCATTTAGCATTTTTATTGGAAGACCTTCATCCTCAGCAGGACCAGGCATCTTTA
Source organism: Acidimicrobiales bacterium (assembly GCA_030742755.1). Classification (GTDB taxonomy): domain Bacteria; phylum Actinomycetota; class Acidimicrobiia; order Acidimicrobiales; family MedAcidi-G1; genus MedAcidi-G1. Next base: position 15,549 of record JASLTU010000031.1, read on the forward strand.
TTACTTTTGAATCATTCACAGAAGTTACGGTATCGGCTACCTGATTAAGCGCCTCTCACAGTCAACCCTGCTTTTAACAATTCTTTTCTTACATCAGAAACTGTCAATTCACCAAAATGGAAAATTGAAGCAGCTAAAAGTGCATCAGCATCTCCTAACAAAGCTCCGTTAACCATGTCCTTAGAACTCCCTGCACCACCGCTAGTAATTAGTGGAACACTTATCTTCTTACCCACAGCTTTAAGCATTTCAATATCGAAACCATCTTTTGTTCCGTCCCTGTCCATCGAAGTTAAAAGAATTTCGCCTGCACCCTTTTCAACGGCTTCGTATGCCCATTCAAGAAGGCTCAGTCCCGTCCCTTCTCTACCTCCATGTGTGAAAACTTCAAAACCACACGAAGTTGCATCACTTCGTCTTGCGTCTATAGCAACCACAACGCACTGATTGCCAAATTCATTAGCGATCTCGCTTATCAAATCTGGTCTCATAACCGCGGCTGTATTAAGCGATACCTTGTCTGCTCCTAGTCGTAAGATCTGCCTGGCATCTTCAACGGAGCGAATGCCTCCACCGACGGTGAATGGTATAAATATTTCTTCAGCTGTCCTTCTGACAACTTCGTAAAGCGTCTCGCGCGAATCAGAAGAAGCAGTGATATCCAAAAAGACAATTTCATCAGCACCTTGCTGATTGTAGAGAGAAGCTAATTCGACTGGATCTCCTGCATCTCGAATGTCAACGAAATTTACGCCTTTAACGACTCGACCTTTATCCACATCCAAACAAGGGATTATACGTATTACCTTCATGTCAACTCGAAAGCAGTAATAGCTTCTGATAAAGAAAACTTTTTCTCGTAAAAGGCACGCCCTATAATTACACCACTAAGAGTCCTTCCATTAACTGACAGTCTGCTCAAATCCTGCAAGTCAGCAGTTGTGCCAACTCCACCGGATGCAATGACGTCTTTTGAGGTGAATGAAATAAGCTCCCTATAAGAATCGACGTTTGGTCCTTCTAAGGTGCCGTCTCTCTCTATATGAGTGACAATGTAAGCATCGACACCTATTTTTTCAAATCTTTCAAAGACACTCATATAGGAAAAATCGGTTTCAGTTTCCCAACCGTTAACAGCTACCTTGTTGTTTCGTAAATCCACACCAACAGCGACTCTTCCGATAGAAGTCACCTCATCAACTAGAGAGGGATTCTTAATGGCTGCTGTCCCAAGAACCACGCGAGTAACACCTGAATCAAAAATCGAACGTGCGTCGCTAAGACTACGTATCCCACCTCCAACTTGGATAGGTATCTCCAGTTTGGAAGCAATATTTTCGATGACTGAAGAATTGTTCGCAATTCCTGTTCTAGCTGCATCTAAATCGACAATATGGAGCCACGACGCTCCT
>JASLTU010000032.1:0-16894 GCA_030742755.1 Acidimicrobiales bacterium
CTGATTTCATATTTTCCTGGTGGTGCGTCCCACTTGTACGCCCACTGAGTCCACGATTCACCACTTAGTGAGATACCTAAATTGCATTCCTGCCAAGGTTCAGAATTAAAAGAAATCTCCACTGTTTTAACCCCGGAAAGGGGAGCCCAAGCAACTCCTGCAATTGCGTTAATCCCAGCGTTGATCCTTCCTTCTCTGGGGACGTCAATTCTTGAGGCGATTTTTATGGGAGCTTTTTTGGACCAACCACGGGGTATCCAATACCCGTTATTTCCTTCCCATGTGCAAATCTCAATCCTCTTAATCCACTTAACAGCGGAAACATATCCGTATAAGCCAGCTACAACTAAACGTGCGGGGAACCCATGAATAACCGGCAAAGGTGTGCCGTTCATTCCGACAGCTAAAAGAGCTGTCCGTCCGTCAAAAATATTTTCAATCGGAAAACCGGCAGTAAAGCCATCAACGGAATGGCACATCACTTGTTCGGCACCTGTTGAAGGTACAGATCTGGAAATAATTTCACTTAGCGGGACACCAGTCCAAACAGCATTTCCTACTAGTGATCCACCTACCTCATTGGAAACACAAGTTAATGTCACATCTTTTTTAACAAGATCCATTTCAAGTATTTCTTCATAAGAAAGTTCATACGGGTTATCGACGAGACCATCAACTGTGAGATTCCAGTCGGCCGGTTCAATCGTGGGAACCCTCAAGGCAGTATCTATTCGATAGAAATCATTATTCGAAGTTATGTATGGTGAAATACCATCGATCTCATTCATTTCCGAGAATGTGAGAATACCTGGTTCCTCTTGGGAGATAGTCCCATCGACGGGAGGTGGTTCGGTAGCCGGAACGCCACCTGGAAGCAGTCCGTTGCTTTCTTCAAGATCGGGTAAAACAATATTTTCACGAATACTTTGAATAGTGTCATCTTTGAGCAGAACTCTTCCTACGCCAGTCATAGTTCCCGCAGCTACAGATATTCCAGTAGCCCAGTTGATAAATTGACGCCGATCAGCATACCTATGTCTCGGATCTTCGAAATTTGCAGACATAGAGTGATCTAAAAGATTATTTAAGAGAAAAAACGTTGAAACTCCAATAAGGGTAGCCAAAGCAGAAAGAGAGAGAGCAGCAACAGTGGAAGTAAGAGGGTCACGATTCAAGGTCCAGCCACCAAAAACTCCAAAAAGGATAAAAAGCGAATAACTGACTTCGGGCTGTCTACGCGAAAGTAAGCCTAAAAAACCCCCAAAAAGTATTGAAAGGATGGCTATAGCACTTAGGAGTACCACTTTTTGAGAGTTTCCTAATGTTTCGATACTGGTACGAACCACATCCCCTGGAGTGATATCAACAATCAATTCGCCAACAGCCAGAACCAAAGAAGTTGTTTTGTTGGTGATAGACGCAACTAACTCCCCAAAAGCGAGAGCTAAAGCGGCACTGACCATTCCCGTTAAAGCTTTTTGAGAACGTGAAGATCCTTGAGAGCTTAAATTATTGATCATCTTAAGTTAGGCCCTTGACAATTCTTTCTATCATTTCATCGAGAAGATTTACTGAAGTGCCAAAAGTCAAACGAACGTGATTTTTTCCACCAGAACCAAAGTCGGGACCGTTCCCGCAAGCAATGCCAGTTTTTTCACGTAGCCATTTAGCAGGTTTTTCTCCAGGGTTGAATTCTGAGAGGTCTATCCAAGCTAGAAAAGTCGAGTCGGGTAGAAACATTTTAGCTTCGGGAATTTCCCCATCAAGTCGAGATTTAAGATGCAACCTTCGATCGTCTAGCGTTTGAATAAGTTCATCCATCCAAGCAGAACCTGTTTCCCATGCCGCTATTGTCGCTTCGCAGCCCATTCGGTTGGAACCCCCTAAAAGAAATTTCGGTACTTCTAAAAGCTTTTCCTTAAGAATGTCATTTCCGGGAATAGCGACAGCGCAACACATGCCGGCAAGAGCAAAACTTTTCGCCCCAGAGGTAAGTGCAATTGTCACTGAATCAGCACCATCGATCGTCAAAGTCGGAATGTGGATTGATTCCTTGTAAATGAAATCAGAGTGAATTTCATCTGAAACCAATATGAGGTTGTATTTATGGCACAGATTCACGATTTGGGAGAGTTCTTTTTCTTTTAGGACAATACCTGTGGGATTGTGAGGGTTGCATAGAAGTAGAATCCGTATCCCTCTATCCGCTTCTAATATTTGTTCAAGTGATTCCATGTCGTAGTGCCAACCCGTCTCAGATTTGGTTAGCGGCCATTCAACGGAACGCCTTTTTGCATGTGAAGGTAAATCAAGAAAAGGTGGATAGGAGGGAGTGTTGTACAAAATTCCATCTCCTGCTGAACTGAAAGCCTCCACACAGGCGGAAACTCCTTGAAGCACAGTCACGGTTGGTATTACTCGTTCAGGGTTAAGTTTCCAGGAATTTCGGCTATCAGCCCAGAATGCAAAGGACTCTCCAAGTTTTGTATCTTCATCGTGGTAACCAAATGAACCTAGCGACAACACATGAGCAAGTCTTTCGTGGACAGCAGGTGGAGACCCAAAATCGTGTTCTGCTATCCACGCGGGTATGAATTCGGACCCATACTTGTCCCATTTCCTTAGACCTGCTTTGTATTGATCTTTTAAATTTAAATTTAAGTCCATCAGAGTGATCGTAGGCTTTTTGGAGAATTAATGCTGAGTAGTAAAAGTAGAAATTAATATTTCCATAAATGTTTGAGAGGAAAAATCATTTACCTGATAAATGAAGTGGTTCACCCGCAAGACCAAGAGCGGCTTCAAGAATCGTTTCACCCATGGTGGGGTGAGCGTGAATAGTTCCAATTAGGTCATCGATGCTGGCAGCAGTTTCAATAGCTAAAGAAGCTTCACCTGCCAATTCAGCAACATGTTTTCCTATAGCTTGAAAACCAACAATGGTACCTTCTTGATCGGACACAACATTTATAAAACCTGATTCATCTCCTAGCGTCTTTGCTCTCGAGGAGGCAGAAAAAGGAAAGCGAAAAGAATTAAAATCCGTTCCGGAATATTCGTCTGCATCAGGGTCTATTCCAACAGTAACTATCTGTGGGTCGCTAAATACAACCATCGGAATGCAATTAGGTTCAAAAGCATTTAAGACTCCACAAGCTGCATCAGCAGCAACTTTGGCTTCAGCGGTAGCTTTGTGCGCTAAAGCAGGACCTAAAGTCAAATCACCAATAGCGAAGATATGTTCAGCAGCGCGTCGCTGTGAATCAACTTTTACATGACCTGTAGAGAGTAGAGAGGCACCACTCTCTACAATATTGACAGTGTCACTGTTTGGCTTTCTCCCCGCCACGATTCCAACAAGGTCGCTGGGTATAGCAGAACTTTCTTTACTATTTTCAATGATGAGCTCATTTTGATCAAATGAAACAGCTCTGTACCCAAGGCAAATTCCTATTCCTAATGAGCGAAGACCATTTTCCAACTTTTTACTCAGTTGTTTGTTGAATCCGGGCAGGAGTTGTTCTTCAGTTTCGACAATTACCACTCGTGATCCCAATTTGGCATACACGGTCGCCAATTCCACTCCTATATAACCTCCTCCAACAAGCGTTAGTTGATCTGGGATTGAATCCTGAAAGAGTAATGCTTCTGAATCGACGACCATTTCGCCATCTGTAGGTAGATTCGGGAGAGTTATTGGTGAAGAGCCAGTCGCCACAATTGCATCACGAAATTCCAGATGTTCTAAATGGCCTTCTTTGTTCTCCACCGCAACTCTATTCGGTCTGGTAAACCTTGCTGTTCCATTAATGACATCAACTTTTGCTTTGTCTAATAGGAATGAAATGCCATTACTTAAATCGGTTACAAGGCCTTTAATATGCTTATTAACCGTAGGCATGTCAACGTTTGTCGAAATCTTTACACCTAAATCTTTCGAACTATTTCCAAGGCTAGCTAGATCTGCGATCTCAATCAGAGCCTTGGACGGAATGCAACCCACGTTGAGGCAAGTTCCCCCTATAAGTCTGCTCTCAACTAACGAAACGGTTCTACCTAAACGACTTGCATTCAGTGCAGCAGCGTAGCCGCCAGGACCTCCTCCAATAACGAGTAAATCAACTGATGAAGAAACCTCACCTACTACCAAGAAAGCCTCACTCTGTGACCAATAGGTTCAGTGGCTCTAGAAGATCGTTCATTATTGAATTTTTAAACGCTTCAGCAACATCGCCATCAATTAGACGATGGTCCGCCCCTAGAACTATCGGCAAAGTTGGACGGGCTTCCACTTTTCCCTCCACTGCAACAGGGCGATCTTCGATTTTTCCAACGCCAAGGATTCCTGCCTGACCTAAGGAGATTACAGGAAGAGCCCAACGTCCCCCTAGGGCGCCGTAGTTGGTTATTGTGAAAGTTGCACCCTGCATCTGCTCCACGGTTATTTTATGCTCACGTGCTAGTTCCACCAGTTCGGAAATCTTTTCAGCGAGCTCAAAAATGTCAATACTGTTAGCTTCGCTAATTACTGGAACTAATAGCCCCGAATCTGAGGCAACAGCGATTCCTAAATTAACGGAAGGAGGGATTATTATCTTTTCAGCGGGATTGCCGACAACGTGACCGTTCATCATCGGGTATTTTTTCAACGCTCTTACAGTTGCAGCTGCAATAATTGAGAGGGGAGTAATTTTCGACGCACCCTGACGGGCGACTTTCTTTAAGCGATTTCGAAAATCTATGAGTAGAGAAGCATCGACTTCATCCAGTGAGTGGATATGAGGTATTTCTGCCCATGCAGCTGACATATTTTTAGCTATTACTCCTCGAACTCCCTTAACTTTGTGTTCTCCTGCTTCCATGAAACCAAGGTTGGAGCGCTCCGGCAGGAATGAGGAGGTTTGTTCACTATCTATTGGAGATGGGGAGAGGCTACTCGTGTTGTCAGATTTAGCAGCCAATCGTACATCATCGTTGGTAATTCGCCCAGATGACCCTGTTCCAGAAATTGATGAAATGTCCACTGTTAGTTCGCGAGCTAGTTTTCGTGTAGCGGGAGAGGCTTTAACTTTTGGTGCGACTGTAATAAAACTCTTCTGTTCCTCGATACGGGAATTATCTCTTTCTGGTTTACTCTCTTCGATCTCTGAATCTTCTTCCAAAGATTTTTCTTGAGGGGGAGTAGTGAGAGGTTCTTCAATTTCAATTAAAACATCGCCAACTTTTATCCTGTCTCCTTCTTGACCGCTTAGCTTCAAGACTTTTCCCGCCACTGGAGAAGGCAACTCGGAACTGGCTTTGTCGGTTAAGACTTCTAGAAGAGATTGATCGCGTTCTACCACATCGCCCGGTGATACGTACCACGAGACTATTTCAGCATCTTCTAGACCTTCGCCGATATCAGGTAAACGGAATTCAAAAGCCACTGCTTAGCCGCTTTCTATTGTTTTCAAAACAGCTGAGCGTATTCGTGTTTCGTCGGGCACATATAAATTTTCTAACATTCCTACTGGATAAGGCACATCGAAACCTGAAACTCTTGCGACGGGTGCTTCCAAAGACCAAAAGCATTCATCATTAATAGTGGCGATAATTTCAGATGCGAAACCGCCAGTTTCTGGAGCTTCCTGAACTACTACTGCTCTCCCACAGTGGGAGACAATTTCAGTTATTGCTTCTATATCTAGCGGAACAATACTCCGGAGGTCCAATACGGCAGCGGAAATTCCTTCTCCTTCGAGAGATTCAGCTACTCGCTTCGAAAGTTCGACCTGATAACTCCATGAAATTATTACAACGTCGTCACCTTTTTTAACGAGATTCGCCTGACCTAAAGGAATAACATGCTCTTCGTCTGGTACCAGATCGCGAATACCTCTGTATCCACGTAGAGGTTCCAGAAAAAGTACAGGATCTGGGTCGCGTATCGCAGAGGTTAGTAATCCTTTTGCATCCGCTGCAGTAGACGGCATTACGATTTTCAGACCAGGGATATTTGCAAATTGAGCTTCTAGAGAATCAGAATGCAATTCAGGAGTCCTAACGCCACCCCCAAAAGGAGCTCGAATTGTTATTTGAGGTTCGAAACGACTTTGAGTCCTGTAGCGCAGTCTTGCTATTTGTCCTGCGATTTGGTGCATTGCTTGATATGAGAAACCCAGAAATTGTATTTCGGCGACTGGAACCAAGCCCGCCATCGCTAAGCCAACTGCCGAACCTGCAATTGCGGCTTCAGAAATAGGTGTATCAACTACTCTGCGTTCACCAAACTTTTCAATCAATCCTTCTGTAGCTCGGAATACTCCACCATTTCTGCCTACATCTTCCCCTAAAACAACAATTCTTTCATCACGTGTCATTTCGCTATGCAAGGTTTCATTAATGGCTTCCAGCATGGAAAGCTCAGAGACTTTATTACTCATTTGTATTCCCTACTGAATCCATTAGCGAAGATCTTTGTCTAAGTTGCCTTGGAGTTTCCGAAACAAAACAATGATCCATCATAGAATTCGGTTCGAGAGGAGTATTTTTTGCTCTTTCGAAAGCTTCGTCCAATCTTTCAAGTGCAGCAGTTTCTACTTCATTTTGCTTAGCGTCACTCCATAGACCTCTGGTTTTTAACTCCTGGATGAGTGTGTGAACAGGGTCTTTTTCCTGTGCAGCCGATAAGTCGTCGGAAGGTACGTATCTAGTCGGATCGTCTGCAGTTGTGTGAGCGCCTAGACGGTAGACGGTAGCTTCTATCAAGGTTGGGCCTTTTCCGCTTGCAGCTCTCTTGCGAGCGTTAAAGACAGCTTCGTAGACGGCTGCTGGGTCATTTCCATCAACTGTTACACCAGGAATTCCAAAAGCTTCAGCTTTCGAAGAAAAGCTGTCAGCTGCAGTTTGCAGGTGTGTGGGTGTGGATATGGCCCACTGATTGTTAATACAGAAAAGAATCACAGGTGCTTTCAAAACTCCAGCTAGATTTCCAGCTTCGTAAAAGTCTCCTTCTGAGCTTGCACCATCCCCAAAGAAAACTAGAACTACACCTGGTTCGTCTTTCAGAGACATTCCCCATGCGAGCCCAACAGCATGGGGGATTGAAGCGCCAAGAGAAATTTGTGAAGGCGCAACTTTTATCGGCTCGGGAATATGACCTCCAGCGGGATGCCCAAGGTTGTAAAGCATAAAAGTATCTAACACTTCTGTTCCATACCTCCTCAGTCCCAGCGGTTCGCGATATTGCGGAAGAACCCAATCACTTTCAGTTTCGAGTGCATGAACTGCGCCAACGATTGCTGCTTCATGTCCATCGATTGGGGCAATCGTTCCTACCTGACCTTGGCGTTGTAGATTCCAAAGTCTTCCTGCTTGAGTTCGCGCTATCACCATGTCCTCAAGGATCATTTGTAATTGCTTGTCGTTGGGTTTAGGCATGGCTCTCCAAAAATACTTACAACTGAACAATACCCGCAAGCAATGTTTTTGTCATTGCCGGTCTTAATCGAATTAGGACGTGTCAGAAGTCACGAAAATAGAAGGTGAAAAAACTAAAGATATCGAATACGAAACAGTAATCTGTTGTAAGAAAATTTAAAACTCGGTTAGGTCTCCTCCCCCCTTGATCTACTCCGAGAGACCGTACGCCCCACTTAGTGGGGCGTACGCTATTTACGTCAAATTCTTTTCTTATTAAGATGTTAAAAAAATGAAAAGCGAGGAAAGATGAAAAGTAACCGTCGAGATTTGATTCGTATGACAGATGAGGAAATGAGACTTTTCATCGAAGAGCAAAAGAGCCTTCAAGTGTCTTGTGTGGGATCTGATGGCTGGCCGCACTTAACTACTCTCTGGTTTGCAGTTGTCGATCAAAGAATTGTTTTTGAAACCTACACACGCTCACAGAAGATTTTAAATTTACAGAGAAATCCACATATAACCGTGCTTCTAGAAGATGGCACTGTCTATGAGAAACTACGCGGAGTGATGATCAAAGGGAAAGCGATACTCGAGAGTCAACCAGAGAATGTAGAAAAATATGCTAAAGCTGTAATGATTAGAAACCAGCCAGAGTATGGGGAAGAGATCCTTTCAGAAGCTGCGAAGCAGATGTCACTCAAGCGAACAGCGGTGATTGTTGAACCCCATGAAGTGGTTTCTTGGGACCACACTAAACTTGGAGGCAAGTACTGAAATTTACGTACCCTATAACTTGCCCTAACATGGCTTTGTGGAAAATCTTATTGCTTCCAATGATGCTGTAGAGCAACTTTTTGGCCTGCAGGGAGAGGATGCACTTTTGTGCCAACTCGAACATCAAATTAAGACATTGCCCGAACGGGAGATGCTCAGTTCATTATTGAAAAAGAAAAACGTGATTGAAGACCTTATTTTTACCAAGCAAGCTGAAAATATGGAACTCGTAAAAAACGAAAAAAGACTCGAACTTGAACTTTCTTCTATCGAAACACGGTTGAAAGAGGTGGATGAGAAATTGTACAGCGGAGTTATAACGACCGAAAAAGAAGCAAAAAGTCTTCAGGATGAAATCGGACACTTGAAAGAGAGGCAAGATTTATTGGAATCTGAGTTGCTCGAAATCTTAAGCCTGAGTGAAGATGCCACTAGCAATATTGATGAGTTTAATTCACAACTTGCAGTTCAAAATAATGACATTCATAAACTTGAAGATACTGTGAAACGTGTTGAAAATGAATTAACTGAAAAAGCATTGGAAGCAAAAACACGGCGCGACGAAAATGTAAAAGTTTTAACTGCTGAAATTTTGAAAAGCTACGAAGTGCACCGTGAACTTTTTCCCTCAGACGCTGTAGTTCGCTTTGATGGGCCCACTTGCAACGGTTGCCATTTAACAATGTCAGCTATGGAAACTGACCGCATTAAAGGACTTGAAGTTGGTGCTCTGACCGAATGTTCAGAATGTGGGCGATTAGTAGTTCGTTAAATGTTTTTATGGTTTTGTATCCCCTCGATAGTGGGCATAGCTGTGATTTTCCGAAGCCCTTTTCTTGATTACAGGCTTTTAGCGCTCGGAGCATCGCTACCTCTGCTGGAAACATTAGCCGGATTTCAATGGGTACTACATACTCTATTTTTCGGTATTTTTGTGTTGGCATCGATAATGTTCTTTGGGAAAGGTAATCGGAAAATCCAGCAAAAATTATTGCCAATTCCAGTTGGACTTTTAACGCATTTGGTACTTGATGGAACTTGGACTGAAAAGGAGATTTTTTGGTGGCCTGTCACTGGAAGAGATTTGATGGGGGTTGAAGTTAGCCGTCTAGAGGTGTCTTTTTTGCCTATCGGAATAATCCTAGAAACCTTAGGAATCCTCATCGCTTTATGGGGTTGGAGAAAATTTGAGCTTAATAAACAAGTAAATTTGGAAGCATTCGTCAAGAGGGGTCACTTACTAGCCTTGGAGGGTAGTTGATGTTGCACATCGTACGTCACGGAAGAACAGAGGTTAATGCAGCGGGGAAATTGTTAGGTAGAAACAACCCCGAACTTGACCAAACTGGCCGGAAGCAAGCAGAGGAGTTGGCAAACCGCTTAGGAGAGGTCGATCTGGTTATTTCTAGTCCACTAAAACGAACTATGGAAACTGCGAGTTATATAAGCAATACGGTGAAAACAGATCCGAGATGGCTCGAACTGGACTATGGAGAATTAGAGGGAAGGTCAATAGAAGATATTGATACTGAAATTTGGGAAAGATGGCGCTCCGACATTGAATGGGCGCCAGATGGAGGTGAATCGTTAGCTGCTTTAGGCGTCAGAGTGACTGAGGCATGTGAAGATATTGTCGAAATTTCAAAAGATAGGGAAGTCGTAGTAGTTACTCATGTCTCGCCCGTTAAGGCAACTTTAGCGTGGGTATTGGGTTTGGATGCTGGAGTTTCTTGGAAGTGTCATGTATCTCCAGGATCTTCCATGACAATAAAAATAGGCCAACATGGACCTGTTCTTCATAATTTCAATCAGGTAAATTGAACACCTAGTGACAATTATCACCTGAATTTATCATTTAGAAATAGTCTCGTTTAAAAGATTGGGTTATCATATGAGCATGAAAAGATATGCAGCAGTGATTTTCTCCATAACTTTGGCTTTGGCAGCTACTGGTTTAGTTTCCGGTGTTGATTCTGCTACCACTGCAACCGAAACTGACTCTTCATCTAATAGTCAGAATTGGTCTCCTTCAGTTGAAAATACAGTAACAAGACTTGTTCAAAATGGCATGTCTAACTCAGGTGTCTGCCCAACTTCAGTCTGAAGTTAAAAATTTCACTTTTAGCACTAAAAAGGGCTAATTTTCTTCTTTCCAGCATGTGCAACCGCAATTAACTTCTTCTGTGCATTCGCAGTTAGGGCCACATGTGCAATCTGAACTCAAAGTTTCCATACTTAATTCTCTCACATTTTACTAGTAGCAGCAAACAAATTTGAGATGGTGAGCCGACCTATAGGCGGGGTTCTGTCCACTGAATCTTTTCAGATCCAGTTGTGTGATCATCCATCTATGCGGTCCACCTGGGAGTGTCGCCGGACGAGCCGCCCTCTCCCTTCTTGACCTTGCTCCGAATGGGGTTTACCTAGCCGAACAAGTCACCTTATTCGCTGGTGCGCTCTTACCGCACCGTTTCACCTTTGCCTGTTTTCGAAATCGAATCATCGGCGGTTTATTTTCTGTGGCACTTTCCTTCAGGTCACCCTGACTGGCCGTTAGCCAGCATTCTGCTCTATGGAGCCCCGACCTTCCTCGATGCTAAAGCACCGCGATCACCCAGTCGGCTCACCAGTAATAGTTTGTCTCAAAAAAGAGGTAATAAACAACAAAAATTAATTCTTATTCTCATTTGTTAAAAACTTTCTTTTGTAGATAATGCACGTAATAGAATTCAAGAAAGACAAAATTTGACATTATGCGGTTTCATTTGGAGGAAAGATGCTTGAAAAATTTGGAGGTTGGTCAACTATTCTTGCCGAATTGTGTGACGGGAATGATCTGACAGCTGAAAAAACTGAAGCTTTACTTAGTGAAATACTTTCTGGTGAATCTGAAGCACCTCAGATTGCAGCTTTTTTAATAGCAATCAAGGTTAAAGGTGAAACTACAGAAGAGATCACTGGTCTAGTTAACGCTATGTTGAAGGCCTCTCAGCCTCTTTCCATACCTGCTAATGCAATAGATATTGTTGGTACGGGTGGCTCGACCCAAAGACGTGAAGCTGCTTTAAATGTTTCCACTATGGCCTCATTCGTGGCTGCTGCTGCGGGGGCAGTTGTATGTAAACATGGAAATAGAAAAGCATCTTCTACTTCAGGTTCTTTTGATTTTCTCGAAGCACTTGGTCTCCCAGTTGAACAAACACCTGATCAGGTAAGTGAACAGGTGAATGAAAAAAATCTCGCCTTTGCTTTCGCAAAAACCTTTCACCCAGCAATGCGTTTTGCGGGACCAGTTAGGGCCGCGATCGGGATTCCTACAGTTTTCAATATTCTTGGACCACTTTCACACCCAGGTAGGGTTTCGAGGCATTTAATAGGAACTGTTGATGAGACATTAGCGAAGCAGATGGCAGAAGTTCTTTTAACTCAAGGTGCTGAACGCGCGTGGGTGGTAGTAGGTGATGGAGGAGTGGATGAAATAGCCGTCACTGGCCCCACTTTTGTTATGGAAGTCAAGGATGGGTCGATACACGAGTGGACACTAGACCCTTCTAGTTTGGGGTTTTCCCCGCATTCTTCTGAGAGCACAAGAGGAGGAACACCTAAGGAAAATGCTGAAATAGCAAAAAGGATTTTCAATGGGGAAGAACAAGGGGCTCGTCGCGAAATGGTCATCCTTAATGCAGCAGCTGGACTGACTGTTGCCGAAGTTGCAGAGAACCTAAGTGATGGTATAGAAAAAGCAACTATTTCTATAGAGAACGGCTCTGTGATGGAATTGCTGAACTCTATGAAGGTGCCAGCTTAGAAATGAAATGGCTCCAAGTAGCCTTCCGGTAAACCGGTTAACTCCTTGGAGCCACTCCTATTTTAGATGTTGGTTTTAAGGCCATCTCTAAAATATTCAATTTACGATTCAATTTTCAGGGTCTCAATATTTTGATTTAAAGCGGTGACTTCATTTCAAAGTAATGTGTACATCCGAAATTTTTCTCGTGAACTGATAAAAGACACAATACTCAGACGTGAAAAATAATCAAGTCCGATGAAAGAAATCCACATAAAAACAAAATGTTTCCACAAGAAAAATGTTTCTATGCACAGGTAAATCCACAGGCTGGGTTCGGAATTTTATTCGTACCACTCGCCGCGTTCCAGTAAAACATTTTTTAGAATAGAAGGTTCGTCTGTCATTAAACCGTCGACTCCCAGTTCAAGAAGTTCGATCATTTCATTAGGATCATCAACGGTCCAGACGTGCACTTGCAGACCTCTTGAGTGTGCCTTTTCGATAAAAGCAGGAGTAACAATTTTAACTGGTCCAGATCGTTGAGGAACCTGAAGGCAGTGGTAATAAGTTTTTGATGAAGAAAAACGAAATTTTCCTGCTAAGAATTTCACTACTGCTTTTGGCCCCGCTGAAACGCATAGTCCGGAACCCAGTTCTTTACGTATTAGTTTGATTCTTTTGTCCGAAAAGGAACCGATACATACACGACTAACAGAATTTGTATGTTTTAAAAGATTTATTAAAGGTTTTACAACGGAATCTGCTTTAGGGTCTATATTTATTTTCACCTCTGGGAATGTTTCCAGAAGTTCTACGAGGGAAGGAATTTTAGCAAAGCTATTAATTTCGATATTAGAGATTTCTTTTGAAGTTAGATCGGAAATCTTTCCAGAATGACCTGTAACGCGATCCAGTGAGTCGTCATGGAAAGCGAAAACTATTCCGTCTTTACTTGAATGCACATCTGTTTCTAGATATTTAAAACCCATATCTACGGCATTTTGAAATGCTGGCAATGTATTTTCCGGAAAGACTCCCGCTCCACCTCTATGAGCAAAAGGTATGGGTCCTGTGTTATCAAGAAAGGGTAATGATTTAGGGTTTAATAAAGATGCCATATGAAAAGATTACTCAATCTTCATCGAGTATTAACCTTTTGGGGCGTCACTCGACAGTAACCTTTAACAGATGACTAGAAGAACCAAAATAATTGCAACTATTGGTCCAGCTTCAGAGTCCGAAACAGTTCTTCGGGGGATGATTCGTGGAGGAATGGATGTTGCACGCCTTGGCTTAGCTCATGGAACTATAGAAGATGCGATAGGTCGATTAAAAATGATCCGCAATATCGCTAAAGAAGAAAACAAAACCGTAGGTATTCTCGTTGATTTACCCGGCCCTAAAATCCGCCTTGCTTCTTTTGGTGATTCACCTATTCTTTTAGCTGAAGATTCTGAGATTAAAGTTCAAGTTGGGAACTCTTCAAGCGATGATCAAGTAATCCAAGTCGATTACAAGAACTTGTTTGATGACGTTGAGTTGGGTGACCGTCTCATCGTGGGTGATGGTCGCGGAGTCATACAGGTCGAAGAAAAACATGACACTCATTTAGATGCACGCGTTATACACGGTGGAGTGATGAGCGGACGTCCAGGTCTTTACATACCGGCTAGCCGGTTGTCGATTTCAGCACCAACGGAGTGGGATTTACAAGCACTTGAAAGATTCTTAGAAATGGATGTCGACATGGTTGCTTTGTCATTTGTGCGCTCTGCATCTGATTTAGCCAAACTCTCACTGGACCCACACCCGACTGGGCCTTTAGTTGTAGCAAAAATTGAAACCAGAGACGCCGTCGAAGACCTTACAGAAATTATTGAAGCATCTGGCGCCGTAATGGTGGCGCGAGGTGATCTCGGCAATGAGTGGCCCATTCAAGAACTCCCAATTCTGCAAAAAGAAATAATCCGTAAATGTATAGCTTTCGGACGTCCAGCTATTACAGCAACACAGATGTTGGAATCGATGATCATTGCGCCCGACCCCACTCGAGCCGAAGTTTCGGACGTAGCGAACGCAGTTTGGGATGGAACGAGCGCATTAATGCTTTCCGGAGAGACAGCAGTTGGAGCTGACCCAGTAAATGCCCTTGAAACCATGTCACGGGTAGCCGAAAGAGCTGATGAAGTTTTCGACCATCGTTCATGGGGGGAAGAATTACCGAAAATGAGACTAACGGACACCGATGATCCAAATACATCTGTTACTGATGCAATGACTCAGGCAACCTACAGGGCAGTTACCGAATTGGGAGTGGAGACGATCCTTTGCATATCTGGAACAGGATTTACGGTTAGATCGATGGCCCGATTCAGACCTACTGCACGGATAATCGGCTTAACTTCGAATACGAGAACAGTTGGACAATTGTCACTTAGCTGGGGAACGGAATCAATGCATCTGAAAGAAGGCGGGGATGTCGAATCTCGCATTAACGCGGCGTTACACATGGTTCGAGACAGAGCAGGTCTAAAAGCAGGAGAACTTGTAGCAGTTTTAGCAGGAACTAATGCGAATGCGAGAGCAACCAATGTCTTGAGAATCGAACAAATTCCCCACGCTTAAGATTTAAGATTCTTCACAGAATGGATTTTTGCTTGGTGGAATTTGAAGTTTTTGTCCAAAAATTTCACAGTCGCAAGTATTGATGCATCCAGATAACTCAGATTTCTCACTCCAAACACCTAAAGCTAAAGCGACAATAATTACCATAAAAGCGAACTTGAGTATCACTTTGCTTATGAATCTAAGAACTAAAAGTAAAAGTATTCCCAAAAGCACTAAAGCAACAATGCTCAGATTTTTAGAAATTTCTGGTGAAAGCCATTCAGGCAGAGAATTTGCAGAGATAGCTTCAGGGATAATTTCAGGCACATACGAAGATTAGTCAGACTCACTTGGAGATATGTGGAGGGCTTGAAAATAGAAAAATTAAAGAGTTTAACTGTTTAAAGTAAATAGAGTAAAAATGATGGAGAAGAATTTTGCTACTGAATTTGGAGGAGCTGTTTTAGCAGGTGGAACTAGTACAAGAATGGGTTTCAACAAAGCTTTAATCGAGATCAACGGTGAAGCATTGATTAGTAAAGTTACGAGCTCTTTAAATAGAGCGGGAGTGATGGACTTAAAGATCGTAGGTGGAGAAAGCGAAGCTTTTACCCTTCTTGGTCACGAGTGTCTTGCAGATGAATACCCAGGAGAAGGACCACTTGGAGGAATAATCACAGCGCTTAATTATTTTAAGAACAAAGGTAAAAAACATGTTCTTGTAGTAGCTTGTGACCTCCCAAATATTTCGGCTGACCTCATTAG
This sequence comes from Acidimicrobiales bacterium, assembly GCA_030742755.1. GTDB lineage: Bacteria > Actinomycetota > Acidimicrobiia > Acidimicrobiales > MedAcidi-G1 > MedAcidi-G1. The sequence goes on from JASLTU010000032.1 coordinate 15,338, forward strand.
TAAAATGATTGAAAATTCTATGAAAGAACCAAAATCGATTGTCGTGCCATTAGTTGAAGGACATTTACAGTGGATGCATGTTTTATGGCCAACAGATGTTTTATCAACTTTATTAAAATCGTTTTCAAACGGTGTGCGAGCCCCTTGGAAGGCTAGTAAGGACTTGCCACTATTGAGAATTGAAGGAATTGATCCACAAGTTTTGCTCGACATTGACCGCCCTGAAGACCTGACTCAGGTCTTGTGAAAATCAACTCTCGGAAGGAAAATTAAACTGAGTACGAAAAGTGAAGAATTCCAGTTCATTGATTCAAATATCGGCCTTGAAAAATTACTTGCTGGAATAAAAAATGAGGAAGTATTAGCGATTGATACTGAATTTCATAGGGAAGGAACCTACTTTCCAAAAGTGGCTTTAATTCAAATTGCGTGGTCAGAAGACAATGTTGCTCTACTGGACCCATTGTCGTGCGACTTAACCCCTCTTTCCGGGCTTTTCGAAAGCGAAATAAAATTTGTGATGCATGCCGCAGCTCAAGATTTAGAAGTTTTTTTACGGGTTTGTGGAAGTGTTCCAAAAAGATTATTTGACACTCAAATTGCCGCAGGTTTTTTAGGGTTATCCACCCCATCACTAGCGGTTTTACACCAACAGTATTTGGGACTGGATCTACCAAAAGAAGACAGAATGACCAATTGGTTGTCGCGTCCATTAACTGAAAGGCAAAAAACTTACGCAGCATCAGATGTCAGAGATTTAATTGCAATCTACGAGTTCCAAACCAGTCGCTTGAACGAATTGGGACGCCTTACATGGGTTGAAGATGAGTGTAAGTCATTTCTTGAGAGAGAATTAGTACGGCGATCACCTGATGAAGCATGGAAAAGGATAAAGGAGTTAAAACGTCTAAAAGGTAAATCAAAGAATGTTGCACGCTCAATTTCAAAATGGCGTGAAATTGAAGCAGCGCGTTTGGACATTCCCGTTAGGCGAGTTATATCCGACTTGGTAGTTGTTTCTATCGCTCAACAACTTCCAAAATCAATACAGGAAATATCCAAAGTTCGTGGAATGGAAAAACATAAAATTAAGAATGAAACTGCGGAAGCAATTTTAGATTTGATCTCAGACCCTCCGTCACTACCGGAAGAGGAAGATTCTAAAGAAAGCAAGTCTAAAAATTCTGATTTAAGAGCGGCTGTTGCTCTGGTGACTTCTTACATATATCAATTGGCGCGCGATGTGGAAATTGACCCTTCTCTACTCGGAACGCGAAATGATATAGAAGCTTTGATAGGTGGTGACATGAATTCAAAACTTGCTACGGGGTGGAGAGGTGAAGTAGTAGGAGGAGTGGTTAAAAATATTTTGGATGGTAATGTTTCACTAGTTTTTGATGGTCAAAATAGAATATTATTAGAACCTCGAAATTAGAAACAAAGTGACACATTTGACGTGCAGTATTAGCTAAGATTGCTTCTTGTTAAATGTAAGTGGAGGTTTCACGTTGAAAAAAGGACGGCACCGTCGTTTTGAGGAAGCGAGAGCTTTGAAAC
>JASLTU010000033.1:0-16430 GCA_030742755.1 Acidimicrobiales bacterium
TCGATACCCCCGTTCCTGTCAAAAAGTTACAACACCTCGAGCAATGGATCCGTCTAACATTTCTTCACAAGCTTTATTGATTTCTTCAAGTTTGTAGTGTTTCGAGATCAATTTATCTATGGGCAATTTTCCGTCTAGATACATTTGAGCGAATTTTTCAAAATCGACCTCAGTGTCCACGCTTCCATAGATTGTTCCAGATAATCTTTTCTCTTGTCTAAATACGTCAGTAGCGTCAATTTGAATTCTTGAATCGGTCGGTGGCACTCCAACAAGTAAAGCTAGTCCCCTTTCCCTGAGGGAAGGCAGCAACATTTGTGCAATATCTGTATTACCAACAGCATCGAACGCATAGTCGGCACCCAGACCATTAGTTAATTCTTTTACATTTTCAACCGTGTCTTCACTTGATAGTAAAAAATCCGTTGCTCCCATAGAAATAGCGATCGCTTCTTTTGCTGTAGATTTATCTACTGCAATAATTTTCTTAGCGCCGGCAAGAACGCAACCCATAATTATCGAAAGGCCGACACCACCAGCGCCGTAAACAACGACCGACGAACCTTCATGTACTGTTGCTTGATTCAACACTGCTCCTACACCAGTGGTTACCGCACAACCGATTAGGGCAGCAATTTCTGGTGGAGTCCCTTTAGGCATTTTCGTACAAATGATGTCTGGAACAACTACATGTGTGGACCAACAAGCTAAACCAGATAACTGTAAAACGGGTTTACCGTTAGAATCTGTTAATCGAGTGGTTCCGTCCAACATTTTCCCTTGACCCAGCATCTCCATGTAGGTTTTGCAATGATTTGTGTTCCCAGCAAAACATTGAGGACATTGCTTGCAGTAAGGGAACCAATTCAGAAGGACATTCTGGCCAACCTCGACATTGGTTACCTTTTCGCCGACTTGGATAACTGTGCCTGCTCCTTCATGCCCTAAAACCACAGGTAATTCTTGTTTAGCCAGACCCGTTACAACATGATAGTCACTGTGACAGACGCCAAAAGCTTCTATTTTTACTAGAACCTCGTTACTTTTAGGCTCATCTAACTCAAGTTCCTCGACCGTCAAGGGTTTATTAAGTTCTCGTAAGACAGCTGCTTTTATTTTCAATTTGCATTCCCTCTAAGCATTCGCTGTTGAATAATTTTGGTGTGTGCTTGCTCACTCCCATCGTGAAAAGTATCAAACCATTTATCAAGTGGAAACAAAATAGTTCCATAATTGCAATCAAAATATTTGTGATGCAAATAATGAAAGTAATCAGCTGCTGGAATATCTTTTTTGCCAAATCTATAACGGTGAAAGCCTGAATGTGATGGCGATGGGGCGAGAATTAAGTAGATCAGACTAAAGGTCACGAGAAATGGCGAAGCTGGTATAACGATAAAGAGCAAAGGCAATGAGAAGTAAATCAAATGTTCAAATGGGTGCATTGATATTCCACTCCAAGGCCCAGTATTCACATTTCTGTGATGCACAGAGTGAACAACCTCGTACAAAGGTTTAACATGCAGTAAACGGTGATTTGCATAAAAGTGAATTGATGACAGCCAAAATAGTGAGACCGTTGTCAGAATCGTTGGGATAACAGAATCAACTCTTCCAATAGAGGCATTTGCGTGCAAATAAAACATGCTCACTTCATATAAAGCCGCTATGCCGCACCCACTCGTCAGGCTCCAAAACATGTTGTCTTTTGTTTGATCATTAAAACTAAATGAACGCCGCTTTTTTGCTAGCCATCGGCTGTCATATTTAAAGTCAGCACCTTGCCGTTTCTTTGAATACAGATACCAGTGTTGACCACCTACTATTAACAACATAATCGAGATGTTTCGCAACCAGATTAATAAAAGTGGTGCAATTTCTAGATTTTCAAAATTTGATAATTTGGGAGTGAAATATCTATAACAAATAAATGCGATAAGAATCCATAATATTGACTGGTACCACATGAACTTAAAAAGAAACCACTTAAGCATCTGAAATGGTTGCGGAGTTGATCTAAATATGGGTGGAACATCAAAACTTCCAGGGTCGTACCCAACCTTTTTATCACTCTGATGAGAAGTCATAAACGAAAAATACCACATAAGTTTTTTGAAGGAAATTTTCCACTTTAATTCAACCAATCAGTAGAGGTTTAATAGTCTAGGTAAATGCAGGAAACTCTCTGGCAGAAGGATGATTTCAAAGACTTAGATAATTGTCATATCAATATTTATCGTAACTATTTTTCCCACCAAGAATCAGATCACTTCTTATCTCAACTCATAGACATCGACTGGACACAAAGTGAAATTGTGGTGTTCGGAAAGAAACACCCTGAACCGCGAGAAACTGCTTGGTATGGGGATCCTGGTCTCAGCTACAGTTACTCCGGCATTAAACGCTCCGCCAAATATTGGCTCCCTTTCTTGGAAGAGATCCGCGACGCAGTTCAAATAGTTGCAAAAGCAAGTTTCAATTCCGTTTTACTTAATCGATACAGAAACGAGAAAGACAGCGTTTCTTGGCATGCAGATGACGAGCCCGAACTTGGTGCTCATCCGACAATCGCCTCAGTTAGTTTCGGGGCGAGCAGAAAATTCCAAATTCGAGAAAAGAACAGTAAAGGAGAAATTTTCTCAACATTCCTTCATCACGGCGACTTGATGGTAATGAATCCACCAACTCAAGCTTATTGGCTTCATTGTGTCCCGAAGACTCACAAAGCATCAAAAGAAAGAGTGAACCTAACTTTCAGAAAAATACTCAAAGTCAACAGTTGAAGCTGTTCAAGTATTTATCTACGAGGGGCGCAAGTCCCACTGTCTCTGTTTTATAATTTTTTATTTCTTCAGGCAAGTTCTTTAACGAAGTTAAAAGATCTTCACTTAATAAAGGGTCCTCTTTAATAAGGATTAAAGGCCATCGATGGATTCTTATTGTGAATACAATTGCATCCGAATCTGGGATTCGTCTCAAAGTTTGTCGCTCGACTCTCACAATTATTTCAGCCGGGTCTTCATAAAATGTCTCCTTTTCCTGTGTCAAAGCCAGATCGCTGCAGGCTGTTAGAGACCATCCTGTACGCGCGACAATCATTCCGTCTGCGATTCGATTCATAAAATTTCCTGGTCGTGGTTTCAAATCTTGTTCATAGCGCGGCACAGGTTCATGTATCTCATCCAATGGGAGTCCCATTTTAGAAATGGGGTCCCAATGAGTCGGGAAGCAGACGCTGGCGGCTGTAAGAGTCCATAGTTCAGAGATGCGCTCCATCAGGCACACGTCTTCTTGTATTAGGCGCCCGCATCGGTCTATGGGATGCAAGGAGTCGTCGAGCTTGGGTAGAGAAACCGACCGGTCATTCAACCAATTCTGAATTGTCTGCATTAGTTTTAGACTCGTTACTTCTGAATCGTTCAAGTGGTTACCAACAGGTCCTTGTGCCTTTAGTAATAAATCTTCCTCTCTGCAGGCATCGACCTGTAGCCATTCACTCTCTTCGATCGATCGCGTGTTCATTTTCCAATGAAAGACACCTGTGTCGAATGGTGAAACCTCTAGGGCGTCGCGTGGTTTCATTCTTTTATCAACATTTAACATTGGGTCATTACTGCCCTTCAAGGACGCTTTTTATAGTTGGGATCCAATTGTTTTAAAAATTGATAGCAACGTTCAGCTTCATCTAGATCACCTATTTCATTGGATACTTTTGCCAAGCCTTCTAATGAACGAAGAAAAGCATGATTTTCTTCGTTTTTCCAAAGCACAAGACCTGAACCTTTCCAGCCGCTTTGTCTTAAACGGTCCAATCCTCGATGATACCCAACCCTATATGCGGCATATGATTCAACTCGATCCCTTCCGACGTCTCCAAGACATGCCCACACTTCTAAGCTGTTTGGCCATTTCTCTAGTACTTCCGCCACTGCATCTCGTCTTTGGTCAGTAGGTTTCTTTAATGCATCATTTAAGTGGTCAAGAATCAAGGCATCTTCTTTTGGAAGAATGGTTTCTGGTGGACCACTCTTACTCAGGTTGACTGGATGAACGTTTTCCATAATTACCTCTTCTAGTCTTTGCTTCCATTTAACTTTTTCTCCCATTCAACAAGAGCTTCTTTAGACGCTTCTTTCAAAGTCATTCCGTTATTTTCAGCTAGTGATGCGAGATCTTCATACTCAGGCTTAAACCCGTGTGGTCCGATCTTGATTTTCACTTCGTAATCACGAACTATTACAGCGTCATGCGATCGTGGAAAAACAGTTTTTTCGACTAAATATGTACGTAAACCTAAGGTGCCAGTTTCCTTGGCAATCAAATCCCCCAGAGCTTCTTTGACGCTTATGTCGCACAGAACTTTCAATTCATAACCCGGGCGTGTTTTTTTCATCGTTACTGGGATAACCCAGGCATCATCAGCTCCATTACTTATTAACTGATTAACTAAATGACCTAATGTTTCTGGTGTTACATCGTCTAGGGTCGTTTCGATTATAAGCGATCCCGAAATATTAGAATCATTGCTCTCTGTGAGTATGACATTCAAAACATTTGGATGTGTCACAGGATCATAAAAGCCCGCTCCGAAGCCGCTTTCAATAACTTTACTTTCCGGCAAGGAACCCCATTCATTCGTTATTGAAACTAATAGTGCGGCTCCTGTCGGAGTCACTGTTTCAATTTCTGTTTGAATACCCTTGATTTCGCAGCCCTTTAGAATATCCATAGTTGCTGGTGCTGGATTGGGTAATAATCCATGCGCTGTTTCAACGGACCCAGAACCGACGCCCACTTTAGTAGAAACAACTTTATTTACTTTGAGTGATTTAAGAGCAGCCCAGACTCCGACAATGTCGATGATCGAATCAATTGCTCCTACTTCATGAAAATGAACCTCCTCGATGTCAATACCATGTCTATTCGCTTCAATTTCTCCCAAAAGTTTGAAAGTTTTTCTTGCCCCATCAATAATTTCTTCTTCTAAAGAACTTCTTGCTATTAGAGAATCGATATGTGACCACGAACGGTGATGGGATGTGTCTTCACAAGTAATTTCAACTCGCGTCGCAAGGATTCCATTTTTAACTATTTTTTCTATCCCGATTTCCCATCCACCAAACTCAAGAGCTGAAAGGGAATCAATTACAAATTCTTCTGAAGCACCTACATCAAATAGTGCTCCCAAAAGCATGTCTCCGGAGATCCCTACAGCGGGATTTATCCACAAATTTCTATTCACCGCTTAGCCCCAAAATTCTTATAGCGGCGCATGCTGCACCGTAACCGTTATCGATCCCCATCAGGTTTATACCTGGGGAACAGGATGAGAGAATGGAAAGGCTTGCAGTTACTCCCTCTAGGCTTGCTCCATAACCAGTTGATGTAGGAATAGCGATTATAGGATTTCCAATAAGCCCAGCAAGAACAGTAGGTAGTGAAGCTTCCATACCGGCAACTGCTATAACGACTGAATTGTTCGAAATTTCTGGTACAACATCAATTAAACGCTGTATTCCAGCAACCCCGACGTCGTTAAACACCTCCACCTCAACACCCATTGCCATAAGACTGAGTTCACATTCTTCAACCACAGCTTGATCGGCAGTGCCGCCTGAAATAATGACGACACCTTGCCTATAGTCACAATCAGTATGCGCCCAGGTCAGGGTAGTTCCGGCAACACAGGTTGGACCCAGTTTAGTTAACAACTCTTTTTGAGTTTCGTTAACCCTTGTTACTATTACCGGTTGTTCAGTCGCTGCAAGTAGATTTGTAACTATTTCTTTACATTGTGATGGTGTTTTACCTGGAGCGTAGACAGCTTCAGGTATACCTATTCTGTCGTATCTATCGATATCGAATTTTGAATGATTCAAGTCTAAATACGACTTTTGTGGAGAATCAGTCATTTACTAGTGCCTTGTTTAAATTTCCAGATCGCAATCCTTTTAAGTCCAGTGTCACATACTGGTAGCCGAATTCTTCAAGTTTCGCCACAATGGATTCTGAATTTTCAAGCACAGTATCGAATTCTTCAGGCGACACTTCAATCCGCGCAGTTTCGTCATAGTGTCTGACACGAACGTTATTCAAGCCCAATTCTCTAAGATAGTTCTCCGCCCTATCAACCATGGACATAATGTTTACCGTAATTGACGTTCCATAAGGAACCCTTGAAGCCAAGCAAGGTTGAGCTGGGCGGTCCCAGTTTGGTAAATTCCAATATTTTGCCAGACTTCTAACATGCTCTTTATTTAGACCGGCTTCAACCAAAGGAAACTCACCACCAAATTCAATAGCTGCATTTTGCCCAGGTCTGTAATCATCAAGATCATCAATGTTCACCCCAAGGATAATTTTTGAGTTGAATTCTTCAGAGATTGGCAATAATTCTTGCATCAGAGAATGTTTACACCAATAACAGCGATTCTTGTCATTGCTTAAGTAGTCAGCATTGGAAAATTCGGTTGTCGTTACTTGTTGCCAGTTCAGACCTATTTTATTTGCTAGTTCCTGACAATTATTAAGATCGGTAGCTCCAAGAGAAGGAGAAACTGCGGTTGCAGCAATAACGTTCTCAGACCCTAAAGATTTGACAGCTGCTGCTGCTAATAATGTTGAATCTACTCCCCCTGAAAATGCAACGACTACGGTTTCATATTTCGAAAGCACTTCGTGTAGCCGAAAAGAAATTTCAGTTAGTTTTTTTTCCTCAATTTGTTTAGTGCTCATTTCGGTTATCTAGGAAAAGTCCCTAAGCATCTTTTGAAGTTCTAACTGATGTTGTTCTTCGTTTGAAATCAAATTTCTTGCGAACTCTTCAAGGAATACCGATTTACCGTCTACTAGATGTAATAAGTTTTGGTAAAGCGAAATCGCATGCAACTCATGATCGAGGCTCTCTTGAAGAATCTGTTCAATACCATGATCAAATGTCTCTTCAACTGCAGCAATCTTTGTTGAAGGGTGTCCACCTACACCTGTGAGGATTTCACCTACCTGCTGCGCATGGTCTAAGGATTCGACTGCTTGACTCTTCATGAATTCCACGAGAGGGATTCTATGAGGGCCCGTAATCATTAAAGAATAATGCGTGTATCTGACAACTCCTGAGAGTTCAGATTCGAGTATTTCATTTAATGCATTTGCAAGTTGTATCTCATCAATATCAGATTCCATATAAGCAACTTACTAAACGAGCTACCTTTTATGAGGAATAGTTAACAGGAAATATTTCTCAACTAAACCTTCATCCTTATATTAGATACTCTTTGAAAAGGCAAAAAAGGTGAAAATAATGACCCACCCAGATCCACCTAGAGGGTTTGCAGAGAAAGAATTTGAAGAAAGAGTCGAGAGTGCACAAAACCTAATGCAGGAAAATGCTCTTTCAGCACTCCTATTATGTACAGAAGCTGAAGTTAGATATTTTACGGGCTTCCACACTCCTTTTTGGCAGAGTCCGACTCGACCATGGTTTTTAATTCTTCCTTTGAATGGGAAACCCGTTGCAGTTATCCCGAGCATTGGTGAGGTCTCGATGAAAGAAACGTGGATAGATGATATAAGGACATGGAGTTCTCCCAACCCTTCCGATGAGGGTGTTTCTTTACTTTCGAACACCTTGAATGAAATCTTGGCTATTTCTTCTAATCAATCAAATAGCGGATTAGAAATCGGACTTCCGATGGGAAATGAGACGCATTTGAGAATGCCTTTAGTCGACTTTACAAAACTAAAGGAGATGATTCATCCCCATACTTTTACGGACGCCACTGAGATTATTAAGTCACTGCGAAGTGTGAAGTCAGAAGCGGAAATTAATAAAATCAGCAAAATATGTGAAATAGTTTCTAACGGCTTTGCTTCCCTACCGGATCTCTTAAATGTCGGAATGACCGAACGCGAAGCATTCAAAGCGTTCCGACTGAAACTACTTGAACTGGGAGCGGACGAAGTGCCCTACCTTGTTGGAGCTACGGGCTCGGGTTTTTCTGACATTATAAAGCAACCATCAGACCGTGTTATCCAGCCAGGTGATCTTGTAATGTTTGATACTGGCTCTACTTATGATGGTTATTTTTCTGATTTTGATCGCAATATGGCTTTTCATTTCGCTGACGATAAAGCAAAATATGCTTATCAAATCGTATGGGAAGCCACAGAAGCCGCTCTAAAGTTGGCAAGTCCTGGAAAAACCACCACCGACCTATGGGCTGCAATGGGGTCTGTATTAGAAACTGAATCAACTAGAAATGAATCTGTTGGTCGATTTGGACATGGACTCGGTATGCAAGTTACCGAATGGCCGTCAAACACTGCTAATGATGCCACCCTTCTTCAAGAAGGAATGGTGCTGACTGTTGAACCAAACCTCACATGGGGAGATGGCCACATTATGGTACATGAGGAGAATTTTGTTGTTCGAGCTGATGGTATCGAGTTGTTATCGAGACGTGCTGCTTCTGAGTTGCAAATAATCTCTTAAGATTTTAATTCTACACACTGGCGTGTTTTCTCTTAAAGTAGAACCTTCTGTTTTAACCCCTTTAGGTGTTAGCTTTGGCCCATATGAGTAAAAATGCCCCATTTATTAGTGAGATTCGTATCTATAAAACGCCTCTTCCTGCTAAAACTCTCTACAACATGTCCAGCTCGGCAGTTATGACACCAGAATCTACGATCGTTCAGCTAATTGATTGCGACGGAGTGATTGGATACGGCGAAGCTTGTATGGCCACCGCTCAAGCACAAGACGCTAATAATGACAGCATTCGTTCATCTTTATCTCTTCTAGCTCCACCGCTTATCGGCATGAATCCGATGCAACTAGATTTAATTAACTCAACAATGGAAAATTTGGTTACGGGTGAAACTGAAGCGAAAGCTGCAATCGACATTGCTTGCTGGGACTTGATTGGAAAAAGACTTGAAAAAAGCGTGGCTGAACTTTTAGGAGGTATTGGAAGCGATGAAGTAATCACCTACCACGTTATTGGTATCACCTCTCCAGAACAGGCAGCAGCAGAAGCAGAAAGACTGCAAAGTGACGGAATTTTCCGACTCCAGCTAAAGGCCGGTGGTAGAAGTATTGAAAATGATATAGAAGCCATAGAAGCTGTTTCGGGCGTTCTTAAAGATGAAACAATTTTAGATGTTGACACTAATCGCGGTTGGAGTGAAGAAGAAGCCATAAATGTATCTGAAGCTTGCTCGAAAATATCTATGTCGATGGAGCAACCATGCGCAACAGAGGAAGCACTATACAGAGTTAAACCCAAGATTTTTCATCCACTAATAGTCGATGAAAGCGCAACCGACATATCGACCATTTCTAAAATGGTTTCCTCCAAAATCGCAGATGGGTTCGGGTTGAAAATTACTCGAATAGGCGGTTTAACACCGATGAAAGTCGTGCGTGACTTTTGTGTTCAAACTCAAACCCCTATGAGTTCCGACGATGCATGGGGAGGTGACATAATTGGAGCAGCAGGTGTCGCTCTCGGCTCTACAGTTCCATCCTCTTTAAATCGTGGAGCTTGGCTTGCTCACACTTACCACCAAGTGCACTACGACTCCGCAAATGGGCCTCGAATTGAGAATGGCATGATTAAACTGCCGAATGGCGGTCCAGGTTTAGGTCTTATTATAGAAGAGGGATTCTTCGGTGAACCAGACCAAGTACATAGTTAAGCTTTAGCTTGTTTAGCCTTTTTCAGCGTGCGTGCACGCTCACCGGAATCGAGAACAGTTTTTCTTAAACGTACTATTTTGGGAGTCACTTCGACGCACTCGTCTTCCGCTATGTACTCGAGAGCTTGTTCAAGGGACAGTTTTCTTGGGGGTGTTAGTCGTATTGTGTCATCAGAAGCCGCTGCCCTAACATTCGTGAGCTTTTTCTCTTTACAAATGTTCACATCCATATCTTCAGCGCGAGGGTTCTCACCAATAATCATGCCTCCATAAACCTCATCATTAGGAGAAACGAAAAGTGTTGTTCGTTCTTGCAAATTCGTTATGGCATGCCCTGTAACTGAACCTTTTCTATCAGCGATAACACTGCCAGTTTGCCGAAGTCTCATTTCCCCCATCCATTCGTCCCAACCACTAAAAATGTGACTCAAAATCCCAGTTCCACGAGTTTCCGTTAAGAACTCGGTTCTAAAGCCGATCAATGCTCTAGACGCAACAAGGTAGTCAATCTTTACCCAACCCATGCCGTAATTTTTCATTTCTTTCATTTCAGCGCGTCGCTCACCGAGTAGTTGGGTCACTGCACCCACATGCTCTTCTGGGACTTCTATTGTTAATTCTTCGACAGGTTCATGGAGTTTTCCATCTATTTCTCGTAAGAGCACTGAAGGTTTACCCACGGTCATTTCGAAGCCTTCGCGCTTCATTGTTTCCACCAAAACTGCTAGCTGTAACTCTCCACGTCCTTGAACTTCCCAAGCGTCTGGTCGTTCTGTTGGTAGAACACGTATAGAAACATTTCCGATAAGTTCTTCCTCTAGACGTGCTTTAATTTGACGGGCAGTTAATTTATCACCATCCGAACCTGCTACTGGTGAAGTATTGACACCAATAGACATTGAAAGTGTTGGTTCGTCAACTGAAATGACGGGTAGTGGCTTGGGGTCTTCTGGGTCTGTAAAGCTTTCCCCTATTGTCACTCCCCCTACACCAGATACATAGGCGATTTCTCCAGGACCAGCCTCTGTAACCTCTACTTGCGAAAGGGCCTCTGTCAAAGTCACCGTCCCTACCTTTACCTGTTCTATCGACCCATCGGTTCTGCACCAAGCAACGTTTGAATTCTGTTTTAAAACGCCGTTTAAAATACGGCAAACTGCTAGTCGACCTAAATAGGGTGATGCATCCAAATTGGTTACGTGTACTTGTAATGGTGAGTTTTCATCTCCTGTTGGAGCAGGTACTCGTTCTAGAAGTACTTCATAAAATGGGTCGAGATTCGTTCCTTCAATATCTGGGTTTAAAGTAGCGATCCCTGCTCTTGCGTCTGTGTAAATGATAGGAAAATCAATTTGAGCTTCTGAGGCGTCCAGATCAAGGAAAAGTTCATATATTTCATCTATCACTTCACTGATTCTCGAATCTGGTCGATCTATCTTGTTTATAACTACAACTATCGACAAGTCCGCTTCTAGTGCCTTGCGCAAAACGAAGCGTGTTTGGGGTCGTGGCCCTTCTGCCGAATCTACGAGAAGTAAAACTCCGTCGACCATAGTTAGAGCGCGTTCAACTTCACCTCCGAAATCGGCATGGCCGGGAGTGTCGACTATGTTAATTTTTACGTCCTTGTACTTGATCGCTGTATTTTTGGCAAGGATCGTTATTCCTTTTTCACGTTCTAAATCCATAGAGTCCATGACACGTTCAGCTACTTCTTCATTACTTCTGAAGGCACCAGAGTTCTTAAGAAGTGCATCGATAAGGGTTGTTTTACCGTGATCCACGTGGGCTATTACAGCGATATTTCTCAACTCGGGTCTTTTAGTCACTTATCAAAGATAGGACTAATTCAGTTAGCAGAGTGTGAATGTGACAAATTGCATCATGTTTATCTGAAAGTGCTCAAATCTTTTACGCACCATCGTTTCATTATCCTCTTTCCCAGAAGGAAAAACTTGCATTATTTCCGGGAGAAAGTTATTTTCATAATTCATTTACAAATTACTGTGCAAGAAAACTTCAACATCATCTATGTTGTCGGTCACTGGCATATTCGGCAATGCAGATGAAAACTGTTCTGCATAGTCAGCCCTTGTCAGCCGCGGATCTAAGATTGCTACTACGCCCAAATCATCTTTTTTTCGAATTAACCTGCCGGCTGCCTGAACGACGCGTGTGACACCTACTGGTAGTTCAACTTCTCGCCAGCCAAAATTTCCTGTCTCAACATCTGCTTTTTGAGACCATGCTTTAACTAAAAATTCATTCGGTCCCGGGAAAGGTATTCTGTTCAAAATCACCATACTTAACGCCGGGCCCGGTACATCCACTCCTTGAAAAAATGTTCGTGTTCCAAAGAGGCACGATTTTTCTTCCGAGCTGAACTCGCTCAAGAGATTTTTAGGTGATTTTTCACCTTGCATGAGAATTGGAACTTTTAGACGTTTTCGCATTTCTGCGGTGATTCGGTGCAACTCACTATTGCTGCTAAGTAGACATAGTGTGCGACCTCCAGCTAATAAGATTAAATTTTCTATCTCTGTGATTACTGCTTCCTGCCAAGCTAAATTCTCCTTGCTTGGATCGGGAATATCGGGACAATAGAGGAGACTTTGTTTTTCGTAATTAAAGGGACTGTCTATTACTGTTGGTTTTTCTTCACCTGACGGAACTCTAAGACGTTCCAAAAGATTTGTTTGTATAGTCGCACTAGTCAAGACTGCCTGTTTTTTACTCCAAAGAAATTCTTCAAGATTTTCAGAAACATTCAATGGAACAATATGCAATTCTGGCTTTCCGCTTCTATTAGGTTCTATCCAAGCGATCTGGGAAAGTGGTTGAATTTCAGTTAGGAAGCGTCTGGCGACGCGAACATCTTCAAGTAATGACTCGCCTGCATTTGTTATCCGTAATTTAGTTCTTTCATCGCTACTTGATAATGCAACTAAACGGTTTAATGTTTCGACGCGTCCTTCTGCTAGTTCGAGGGTCTCTAAAATTGCAGCGGCATTCCCGCTATAAACCCATTGCGCCTTGTGATTGTTCATATTTGTCGTCATTGTCGTAGCTATTTCATTGATTTTTGCTACAGCATCAGAGTCTTTTCTGGGTATTACTCTTTTAGCATGAGACGCTAACCACTCGAAGCGTCCTGCGTTTAAATGCACTGACCAGGCCATCGTGAATGATGCTTCCATTTCATGTGCTTCATCAATGACTACGTGATCATGTGCTCCAACAATATGACCCCCTATCGAAAGGTCAATTGCATATAGTGAATGGTTAGTAACTAGAACGTCTGCCTGCGCAGAGTCTTTTCTTGACTTAAAAGCAAAACAAGATTCGTAAAAGGAACATTTTTCTTTACCGAAGCATTCCTTACTAGTAACGCTTAGCGAGTTCCATGTTGATTCTTTAATAGAAAATGGGAGATCGCTACGGTCTCCTGTCGGAGTGCTTTTACTCCATTCGATAATTTGATCTAATTCGCTACGGTCATTCTCCGAAAAGAAAGACTCTTGCACTCCTGTTGATTTATTCGCAGCATCGACCCTTTCATTACATAGGTAATTCGACCAGCCTTTTAATTGAACAAATTTGAAAGAACGCTTTTCTTTCGATTCTATGTAGTCCTTTATGCGAGGTAAATCGCTTGCAAGCATCTGATCCTGTAAAGCCTTTGTGAAGGTCGCCACTACGAGCGTCTTCCCAGCTAATGCGTACGGGAGTAAGTAAGCAAGCGTTTTCCCTGTACCGGTGCCAGCTTCCACAACTAAGTGCTCGCCGTTTGCGATGGAGGAATCGACTGCAAGGGCCATTCCTACTTGTCCCGGTCGCTCTTCGGCGTTCTCTATGCCTGAAGTAAGTGACTCCAGAGCTTCGACTAGTTTCGAGTTGTACATATTAAATATGCATGCAGAGTCTGCGTGCCTCGTAGATAGCTGCCGCAATGCCTCGACTTGCTACTGCATCACCAATCCTGTACAACTCATATCGCTCTTTATCCGTCGGTTGTGGTTTACCGGCTGTAAATGCATCGATGTCTATTTCTCCGCCGTTCGAAGATGAGTCTCGAAGACCAAGATAGAGGTCCTCATTGGGAAGAACGCCATTCTCTACAATTATTGAATCAAGCGTTCTAAAAGTTTCTGTGCGCGTGTGAACATTGAGCATTATTGCCCTCACAGTTGACCCAGTTGACTCAACGCTGACAAGTCGGTGATTAGGAGTCATTATCACACCATTTTTATAGAGCATCTGCAAATATGCAGGCCCAGTTGTAGCTGAGAGGTCATGCATTACCTGGCGGTCTGGAGTTACAAGTTCAATGTCTGAAACTCCCCGTTCACTCAGGAATTCGGCAACAGATGGAGCGTTTTCTCCTCCGTGGTCGTCATATATTAAAACTTTGCCTTTCGGAGTTTTGTGCCCACTGAGTACATCCCATGTTGTGCATACAAGATCTTCTCCCGATGTGAGAAAAGTTGTATCGGGCAGGCCACCTGTTGCAATGATCACGACATCCGGCTCTTCGTCTTTCACATCGACCTCATCTACCATTGTGTCTAATCTGAGATCAACGCCAGCATGAGTTACTTCTTCCCCTAGCCATCCGACTATTCCAGCGAGTTCTGCCTGACGTCTACTAGCGCGCGTAGCGAGATTAACTTGACCTCCTATGCTGGTCTGCGCTTCGAAAAGTATGACATCATGTCCACGTTCTCCTAAAACTCTTGATGCTTCCAGCCCGGCAGGACCGGCTCCAACAATAACGACTTTCTTTTTTAAACCTGCCGTTGGAGCGATTAATTGAGGAATGCTCTCTTCACGACCGGTGGCAGGGTTCTGTATGCAAATCGACTCGAGTCCTTGATGAAGGCGGTTGATGCAAAGAGATGCTCCGACACAAATACGTATTCTATTTTCCTCGCCCTTTTCGAGCTTCTTTACAATGTGAGGATCTGCAAAGTGAGCGCGTGTCATTCCGGCTAGATCGATTAGTCCTTCGGAAATAGCATGGCGTGCTGACTCTAGATCTGTGATACGCGTTGCATGGAGTACAGGAATATCAACCATTTCTTTTATTGAAGCTGCGAGAGGTACATATGGCATAAGTGGCGTTCCTGATGGAGGAATAGCTTTCGAAAGCCCTTCTTCTGTCGCTAGTGAGGAACTTGTGATGTTAATAAAGTCAAGAAAATCGGAGTCTGCCAGTCGTTGTGCGATCTCAATGCTTTCCTCTGTCCGGAGCCCTCCAATCTGTTCTTCAGCACCGATCATTCGAATACCAACAGCGATATCAGTACCAATAGCATCTCGAATTGATTCAAGCACCTCGAAAGTAAAACGCAAACGGTTTTCAAGTGACCCTCCGTACTTGTCCGTCCGATGATTTACTAACGGTGTCCAAAACTGATCTATCAAATGACTTGTCGCGCAAAGTTCAATCCCATCAAGTCCTCCAGAGCGTGCACGTTTAGCTGCGTTAGCAAAATCCTTTATTACACGGCGAATATCGTGAACTTCCATCTGTTTCGGCCAAAAACGATGCATTGGTTCACGAATTGGTGATGGAGATATTGTTGGCAACCAGTCTCCATCATTAGAAACGTTCCGCCTGCCCATATGGGTTATCTGACACATAACCGCTGTTTCGTGTTGATGAATACGCTCTGTCATTTCAGTCATCGGTTCGATAATTGCATCGGATCCGAAATTCAGCTGCCCCCATAAGGAAGGTGAATCAGGCGAAACATTACTTGATCCCCCTATCATGGTAAGACCAATTCCACCCTTAGCTTTTTCTTCGTGGTATGCGATGTAACGTTCATTCGGTGTTCCATCTGTGTTGTAGCCCGGGGCGTGACTACTAGAAAAAATTCGATTTCTTAATTGCATATTGGCTAGCTTGAATGGTTCTAGTAGAGGATCTGAATGTGAGATTGGGTCTTTTTTCACCGAACTCCTAAAAGTCTTTTAGCTATTTATTTCAATGATGACCAGAACAGAAAGCCAGATTAATTACTGTAAAGATTACTTGCTGAGAAAAGATCTTTTAGTGTCGGAGAATACTGATGCCCATATTTCAATAAACGCTAAAATTCGCTATGCACTAACATCTATCTTAAAAACTATTCGTCTGGCGAAATACCACACTCCATTAAGGCCTTTGTGTCAACCCACTCAAGAGTTAATATATGAGTAGCTTCTAGGTTCACCTGCGGAGCACATCCCGCTTCATAAGCTTCTTGCCAGCGTGAAGCGCAAAGACACCAGCGATCACCAGGAGTAAGTCCAGGAAATCCATTTCTAGGAGTAGAGAGGTCATTTCCTACACTTTTAGAAAAGTCAAGAAAATCTTTAGTGGTGATCACACACACGGTATGAACACCGTGATCATCAACACCGGTATTGCAACATCCATCTCGATAAAACCCTGTCAATGGATCTGCACTACAGTCAGTAAGTTCAGTTCCTAAAACATTTATCGGCATAAATTTTCCTCTCTATTCAACCTTTTCGAAGATTTTTAGATTTTGGTCTCTCATTTACTTTAATATGCAAAATTGAAATAAAAGGTCGGCACCTCATGCAGAAAAGTCACTTCGATTACAGCTATTAAAGATAGTTTCTGCCCTCAAGTATGGATCAGGAAATCGTTTTCGAAGAGACTTCGATCTAATTTCTAGGCTCACGTCTTTATCAGAACGGCATACTTTAGTTATATCTTCCGT
>JASLTU010000034.1:0-15267 GCA_030742755.1 Acidimicrobiales bacterium
CTATTCTTCCCGCTAGTGCAATTTCTGGAAACCCTGACAACAACTGGGCTTTAATTAGAATAAATGGACTTCTAAAAAGACCAGTAACGCTCATCCGTAACAAACGTATAACTCCTTCCCTGCCCGCAAGAGCAACAAATGAAGTTATACATGAAGTGGTAAAAGAGATTGGTCCTAACCAGCCAGGCATTGAGGTACATATATAAATATGGATACCAAATCGAAAAATTCAGTCAAAATTCGAGCTAAAACGACGAGTTCTGTAATTTCAAATGTGGTTTCTCTAGCCGGACGTAATGTAATGCAAATAGAAATTGGATCTGATGAGAATAAATCAATTAAACCAATCGATGGTGAAAACCTTGCAACAGCTGCAAAAATAGCCAACGACCAAGGCATTCCTATCGTTTGCTTTGTTGAATCGTCTGGGGCTGACATTCTCGAGGGTGTGGCAGCTGTACACGGCTGGGGTGTAGCAGCAAGAGAATTCGTAAGATGCTCTGGAAAAGTACCTATCATTTTTTGCGTTACTGGAGCTACTGTGTCCGGCCCTGCATTACTTCTGGGTCTTGCTGATTTTGTAATAATGGTCGATGACAGTTACGCCTTTGTAAGTGGTCCACGAATGGCTGAGATGTTTACCGGTGAAACGACCAGCAACGAAGACCTAGGGGGAGCTTCTTTACACGACCGGACTACTGGAGTTTCTCATTTTACAGTAAGCAATCTTGCCGAAGGTAAAGAGCTAATTGAAGAGCTGTTATCTTTCTTGCCAGATAACACTTATGAAATTCCCCGAGGCTGGGTATCCGATGACCCGAAGGATCGCTCCACCCCTGAAGCAGGAGTCATTCTGCCGGATTCGATCTCAGACAGTTACGACATTCGGGATGTGATCACTTGTGTGGTTGACGACAATCACATACTTGAATCTAGAAAAAATTGGGCACCTAATCTTATTACAGCGTTTGCCTCTGTAGCAGGAAGACCGATCGGAATAGTAGCAAACCAGCCCCAATCCATGGCGGGAACTTTAGATATACCTGCTTCACAAAAAGGAGCGCGATTCGTGTCATTCTGCGATTCTTTTAATCTGCCATTAGTCACTTTTGTAGATACTTCTGGTTTTTACCCGGGAAAAGATCTTGAATGGAGAGGCATGATCAGATACGGGGCTCAAATGGCTTATGCATATGCAAGAGCAACAGTTCCGAGAGTGTGCTTGACTCTAAGAAAATCCTACGGAGGAGCATACATAGTTATGGACTCTCGATACATGGGGAATGATCTCATGCTGGCATGGCCTTCGGCTGAGATAGCAGTTATGGGAGCAAAGGGTGCAATCGAAATTCTGCACCGCGATGCTAATGATGAAGAAAAAGTCTCCCTTGAAAGCTCCTACGAAGAAAAACTGCTTAATCCATTCGTTGCAGCGGAAAGAGGCTCAGTTGATCGGATTATAGAGCCGTCAGAAACAAGATCTGAAATTGCTTCAGCCTTAGAGCTCTTATCTGAAAAAAAAGAACGACTTCCAAAACGTAAACATGACAATATCCCTCTATAAACCCCTTAGGAAAACTGATTACGTCTGGTAAATTGGAAACTAACGAAAGGGAAAACTCAAAGTGTCGGAAAGCATAAGCATTACAGATAACAGGACCGGAGATTCGATTGAAATCCCCATACATAAAAATGGAATTGATTCTGGTGAATGGTCAAAATTGCTTCCTGGCATATGGTTTGACGATGCTTCTTTTGGAAATACCTCAGGAGCGCATAGCGCTGTAACAGAGTTAGATGGCAGTGCAGGCTTTCTGAGATACAGAGGGTATCCAATCGAACAACTTGGTAAAGAATGCTCCTTTCTTGAAGTCGCGTATCTTCTACTTAACGGTGAACTTCCCACCAGAGAACAACTTGCGTCATGGGAAGACGAAATACAAGAAGAATCGAGCATTCACGAAAACTTCCATAAACGCATCCTTGAGGGTTTCAGGGATGACGCTCATGCAATGGGAGTCTTAGTCTCAACGGTCGCCGCTCTATCTACCTTTTTCCCTGAGAGTAAAGATGTAGAAGATCCTTCAGTTCGCAGGAAACAGATAGTAAGGCTGATCGCAAAAATGCCTACTCTTGCAGCTAGCGCTTATAGGCGTAGTGTAGGAACTCCTTATGTTCTCCCTGATCCGGATCTCGATTACACAGATAATTTCCTCTCAATGATGTTCAGACCGGGAGATTCTGAATATGAAGTTGACCCTGTTCTCAGACGTGCGCTAGATCTTCTGTTCGTGCTCCATGCAGACCACAGCCAAAACTGTTCAACTACCGCTGGTCGTGTAGTAGGGAGTTCACTTGCAGATCCTTACCTGACCGTTTCAGCGGCTTGTTCAGCTTTGTCTGGACCACTTCATGGTGGTGCTAATGAAAGCGTTATTCGAATGCTTGAGGAAATAGGGTCATACGACCAAATAGACAGTTTCATAAGTGCCGTTAAAGCTGGTGAGAGACGTCTGATGGGCTTTGGTCATAGGGTCTACAAAAATTATGACCCCAGAGCTCGAATTGTAAAAGACACGGCACATGAAGTTTTCGAAGTCGTGGGTAAAAATCCGTTATTAGATATGGCCTTAAAGCTAGAAGAGGTGGCACTTGCGGATGACTATTTCGTGAGTAGAAAACTTTACCCCAATGTTGATTTCTATTCCGGTCTCACATATCAGGCAATGGGTTTTCCTGTTGAAATGTTTACAGTGCTTTTTGCAATTGGTCGAACCCCCGGATGGTTGGCCCACTGGGATGAAATGCTCTCTCAGGACTCCCGCATAGCGAGACCTCGTCAAATCTATATCGGGTCGCCCGAGAGAGATGTTCAACCCATAGACAAACGTTGATCATTTGCCTCTTATTAGGTCTCTGTAAGATCCCTCTTTGTCTACGCGGTGCTCTGTAGGTAACCCCAGTACGCGCTCACCAAGAATATTTCTCTGAACTTCATCAGTGCCTCCACGAATTGACATTGATGGTCCTGTTAAAAATTCGATGTGTTCATGATCGTTTATTAGCATTCCTTCTGCACCGAAAAATTCTTTCGATAAATAAGCCCGAAATTTAAATGCCAAAACACTTCTCAATTTCGCGCCCGAACCTGCTGGGCCAGAACCGCTTCCTGAAGATGCAGCACGTGAAATAGTCAGTTGATTAACGCGGTGAAGCATGAACGCTTTCATGGCTTTTTGTCGTGATATAGGATCATCTAAGTAACCCTTGACTTTCCAGTCCTCTAACCATGATGGGAGGCCATTCGACTGATCACCTCCACCAAATGATCTTCCGCCTAAACTCGATCTCTCTAATGCAAGGGTCTTTACCGCTATTTTCCAGCCATCTCCTAGATTCCCAATACGATTTCTGTCTTCGACAGCGACATTAGATACGAACACTTCACTGAAATGCCTATCCCCGTTCATTTGTTCAATAGTTCGAACTTCAATTCCTGGCGACTCCATGTCTACAGCGAACATAGTAAGTCCCGAGTGTTTCGTTATTTCAGGATCGGTACGAGCGAGACACATCCCCCATTTTGAGTAAGCTCCTCTCGAAGTCCACACTTTTGAACCATTTAGAATCCATTCTTCTCCATCTTTTTCTGCACTCATTCCTACATTTGCCAAATCAGAACCAGCATCCGGTTCTGAGAACATCTGGCACCAAATTTCGGATCCGTTTGCAATCGGCAGAAGCCACCTATCCATTTGGTCATCTGTTCCCAATTCCATCAAAACGGGGCCCACAAGACTTAAACCAACTCCATATGGGTAAAGATCCGCTCCTTCAAATAAACCTAAAATTCGAGAGATCTGGTCTGCCTCTTCTGGAGTTGAATTTCTACCGCCATATTTTTGGGGCCAAGTGGGCAGCATCCAGCCTTGTTTTACAAGGCTTTGTAAATAATTTCTGCCTGCTTCTAAATCATCGCTTCCAGCTCCTAAAACTGTAGAGAGAGTTTCAGAACCTAATTTCGGCAGTATCTCAGAAATGGCTTCATATATTTCTTTATCATTTAAAGACACCTACTTATTCTGCCCTACAAATCGCCCAGTCCGCTGAAATCATAAGATTTGGAGCATTATGTCTATATGAATGAGATATTAGAAGCTTCAAATACTGTTCTGGATGAAGTGATTTCAGTGCGGAGGGATATACACACATATCCTGAGCTGCATCTGGAGAACCCTAGAACTCAAACTCGGATACTTGAATCTTTAGAAGGCCTTCCTCTAGAAGTTTCTACTGGGAAAGGTCTGACTTCTGTTGTGGCAGATATGAAAGGAACAAAAACTTCCGAGGGGCCAACCATTCTTTTACGTGCGGACACTGATGCTCTTCCCATGGATGAAGACACTGAAGAAACTTTTTGTTCAGTGGAACCAGGTCGCTCACACGCCTGTGGTCATGATGCACATACAGCGATGCTCGTCGGAGCTGCAAAAGTGCTATCAAAAATGCGAGATCAGTTTTCTGGAACAGTTAGGTTCATGTTTCAGCCAGGAGAGGAAGGAGCAGGTGGGGCGAAAATTATGATTGATGAAGGTGTATTAGAGGACGTAACTCGTGCCTTCGCTATTCACGTAACTCCAAATCTTCCAACAGGATTCGTAGCTTGTCGACCTGGACCGATGCTTGCTTCGACTGATGAAATCAAAGTCACCATTACTGGAAAAGGCGGCCATGCCTCGACCCCTCACCTTTGCGCCGACCCAATACCCCCAATGGCTTCAATGATAAATTCTCTTCAAACATCTGTCACTCGGGAAATAAATGCCTTCGATCCTGCTCTGGTAACAATTGCACATGTCGAAGCTGGGACTACAACAAATGTAATTCCAGAAAAAGCTTTCTTTGAGGGAACAATTAGGTGTGTTTCTGAAAGTACAAGGAATCAAATAAAAGAATCAGTTGTTCGAGTATGTGATCAAATAGCCAAGGCACATAAATGCTCTGCTGATGTAACAATCACCGAGGGTTATCCAGTAACCGTAAATGACGCGAGCGAAGCTGCTCGTTTTGCATTACTTTGTGAAAAAACAATTGGCGAAGGCAGTTTCTTCGAATTTCCTTCACCTGTCATGGGAGGTGAAGATTTTTCATATCTGCTTCAAAAAGTTCCAGGTGTAATGGCTTTTTTAGGGGTTTGTCCCGAAGATATCGAAGATTCTTTAACCGCCCCTCCTTGCCATTCTAACCGTATGCGCATAAATGAATCCGCTCTCATCTACGGTGTTGCTCTACATACTGCAGTGGCTCTCGAAGGGGGTTGATATGGGTGAACAAATAGACGACTTTTGTAGTCTCATGGAACTAGAGGGACATGGACCCGATGTCTACGTAGGGTTAAGCCCCGATTACCCCTGGGGTAGGGTTTATGGAGGTCAAGTGGTAGCTCAAGCTTTACGTGCTGCCGCATCGACCGTTGAAGAAGAACGCAGTGTGCATTCTCTTCATGCCTACTTCATTCGGGGTGGCACTAGTGACGAACCAATTAGATATGAAGTTGATCGGCTTAGGAACGGCCGTTCTTTCACTACGAGAAGAGTCGTTGCCCGCCAATCTGATGGAGCTATTCTAAATTTATCTTGTTCATTCCAAAAAGATGAAGAACAAGTAGACATCCAAGAGTCTTCTCTGCCAGATGATGCAGGCAATCCAGATGATTATGAATCTGAGAATTGGGCTCCTCTTCTGGAACGTAGACCTACTAATTCCAATTGGTCATCTCCTTCTGGAAGAGCCGCTACTTGGCTAAAAGTGCATGGGCCTATTCCTGATGATCCAATTCTTCAAGCTTGTGCTCTGGCTTTCGCTAGTGATGACGTTCCAACGGAAGCTGTTAGCACTTCTCATCCAAAAATGGCTGAGGTGCGTGATGGCTGGAGTGGGTATGCGGATTTATTTATTGGGGCGAGCCTGGATCACGCAATTTGGTTTCATAGGAGTGCCAGGGCAGATGAGTGGCAGTTTCATGATTTTCGATCTCATGGTCTAAATGGCGGTCGTGGTCTTTCAACGGGGGAAATTTTTACCTCAGATGGACTGCACGTGGCAACTGTCGCTCAAGAGGCTCTCTTACGGGAAAGAACTAGGTAGATAACAGAAAAGTTGGTTTAAGAATGAGTGATACTGATGTCTCAATTTTGTGGGAAGCCGTCGACTACATCCGTGTGGAAGAAATAAAGAAAAGTTTTCCTCAAGTTAACTTTGTGGATGTTTCCCCTGGAGTGCAACTTAACCAAGAAGTCAGAGGGGAGATTTTTCTTGTTACTCCTACCCGAGATACAGCCGAACTGCCCAAATTCTTAGATAAGGGAGTTAAGTGGGTTCACATAATGGCTCACGGAGTTGATGGATTGCCTTTCGAGATGTTAAATGACTGCGTGGTTACTTGCTCTAGAGGTGCCTCGTCTGTACCTATTGCTGAATGGGCTATCGCTATGATTCTTTCTCATACGAAAAGAATCCCAGAAAGTTGGATATCCAAAGAACCTAAAAACTGGTTCCTCGCCCCACTTGAAACGCTTTCGGGTGCAACAGTAGCTTTACTGGGGTTCGGGTCGATAAACCAGGAAATTGCGAAGCGTTTGAAGCCTTTTGATTGTCGAATCGTCGCTGTTCGTAACAGCGAGAGTGAAGTATCTGAGGCAGGCATCGAAACGGTCTCTACTTTCGAAGAAGCAGTTTCCGAAGCTGATCATGTTGTTATCGGTCTTCCACTTACAGAAGAAACCCATCACGTTGTTAATGGCAAACTAATGAAAACCATGAAACCAGGAGCTCACCTTGTGAATATCGCCAGAGGTGACATTTTGGACCAAGATGCCTTATTTGAAAATCTTGAGACTGGCCAAATCAGTAGAGCCTCTTTGGATGTCGTTACCCCTGAACCGTTACCTGAAGGCCATTGGCTTTACAGTGATCCGAGAGTAAAGCTCAGTGCGCATATTTCTTGGGCTAGTCCTGATTTTTTGGATCAACTGCATGACCTGTTCTCATCTAATCTTGAAAAATGGCTTTCGGGATTACCTCTTGATGGTCTAGTAGATATCAAGAAAGGCTATTAATGTCACGCCTTGAACAAATCTCCGGTTTAACCTTGTATAGGAGGTAAGAATGGCTTTACCTGAAAGTTTTCTTCAAATTTCAAATCGGGTTAGGAATTGGGGACGGTGGGGTGATGATGATCAACTTGGAACACTTAATTTCATCACTCCAGAGGTTGTAAGGAACGCTGCTGGATGTATCAGAACTGGAGAAAGTTTTCCTCTGTCGGTCACCCTTGAGCAAGAAGGCATCCAGGTTGGTTTTATACCGGGACGTATTAATCCGATTCTCGAAATGATCTCAATTGATGAACCTATAGACGCTGAAGCTGGAGTTGACAGTTTTCATACCAGTGACGATGTGATTCAAATGGGCTTACAGGCTGCAACTCACTGGGATGGTCTTTGTCACGCTTCTTATAATGGTTTCGTATATAACGGTTACTCCTCTGAAACGATCACAAGCAACGAAGGGGCGACACGTTGTGGAATAGAAAATCTGAGAACTGTTTGTTCACGAGGTGTTCTCTTAGATGTTGCTAGAGCTAAAGAGGTTGACGTTCTCGATTGTCCTTATGCAATTACAGCAAAAGATTTAGACGAGGCTGCTGCAATGGGCAATGTTGAAATAAAAAGTGGCGACATCGTGCTGGTCAGAACTGGAAGAATGTCTATATACGAATCTGAGGGCGGCATGGCCTATTGCTTGGGCCCTTCAGGGGATGGTTCAAATGCGGGATTTTCTCTTTCTACGGTCGACTGGTTGCATGAACATGAGGTGGCTGCTGTAGCAAATGACACGCTGGCATTCGAGGTTTACCCTTCAGAAGACGTTCCAATGGCAATTCACATGCTTCATTTGGTAGATATGGGTCTAACTCAAGGTCAAAACTGGAACCTCGAGTCTTTAGCTGATGCCTGTGAGAAGGACGGAATTTATGACTTCTTCTTAAGCGCCACCCCCGAACCTTTTCTAGGAGCCGTCGGTTCTCCTGTCGCTCCTGTAGCAATTAAGTAGCTCTTTATCTGAGTCATATGGCACAGGTGAAAAGGGTCACCTTCTGAGTTTCATAATCTATTAACGAACAGAATTGTGTATACCCCTACTGAAGAAATGGTGTTATGAAAACGAAATCTTTACCTGATGAAATAAACCAAGTGCCTCTGTTTTCAGGACTTTCGAAACCCGAAATAAAATCCCTTAAAAGGCTCATGACCGCCGTAAGTATCAATTCTGGTAAAACTGTTGTACGTGAGGGAGATGTTGGAAGAGAATTTATGATCATCCTGAGTGGAACGGCTTCGGTCAGCCGGCAAGGAAGCAAATTTGCCACTTTGGGACCTGGAGATTTTTTCGGAGAAATGAGTCTTTTAGGTAAAGGTCCTAGATCAGCTACTGTTATTGCTGAGACTGACCTACTCCTTGAAGCATTGAATAGACGCGAATTTGCGACAATGCTTCACAAGAATCCTGAAATTGCAGAGAAGATCTTGGCAGATGCTCACGGCAGATCTATGCAAGAAGCTTCAATGAGTGAATCTATTTAATTAAACACAATTAATCTGTTCAATACTTCTCCCTATAGCTAAACCTGTATTTAAGTGCGATGCTAGAGGCATGGGAAAGAAGAATTACTCGTGAGCGAATCAAAAAAAATTGTAGTAATAGGTTCTGCAAATATCGATTTGGTCGCTTCTGTAAACCACTTACCTATTCCAGGTGAAACTGTATTAGGAAGCAGTTTTAATAAAATCCCTGGAGGGAAAGGCGCTAATCAATCTGTAGCTGCATCGAAACTAGGAGGTGAAGTCTCTTTTGTTGGGTGCGTAGGATCCGATCAAGAAGGCGAGATGTTGAGGTCAAGTCTAGAAGGCGCAAATGTTGACTGCGAGTTTCTGACTTCACTTCCAGAAACTCCTACTGGCACCGCGATGATTGGGGTTGATGCCGAAGGCAATAATTCAATAATTGTTTATTCAGGTGCGAACGGTGCTTTAGTTCAGGAAGATATTATTGCGGCTAAAAAAATAGTGGAATCCGCAAAAGTCATTTTAATGCAACTGGAAATACCAACGTCTTGTTTAGAAGCTGCTACTGAAATAGCAAATGGAATTACTATTTTGAACCCTGCGCCTGTTGTAGATATTCCAAAAGGACTGCTTGAAAAAGTAGATGTACTTGTCCCCAACCAAATAGAACTAGCTCATTTATCTAATATGAAAGGTTTTAATAACCTTGATGAAATAGAAAATGCAGCTAAAAGTCTCGACATTGAAACAGTGATAGTGACTTTGGGAAGCAAAGGGGCATTACTGGTTTCTGGCAGTGATACAGAATTGATTTCTTCACCAGTAGTTGACAGTGTTGATACCACTGGTGCTGGTGATGCTTTCTGTGGTTCACTCGCAGAATCATTATCGAGAGGGATGAGTTTTCTTGAAAGTGTCGAACAGTCTGTCGTTGTCGGTGCGCTATCGACAACTAAACATGGAGCACAAATCTCAATGCCTTCACGTTCTGAAGTCGACTCTTTCTTGCGATAAACCATAATATTAGTTGCATGACCACTGACTCTAAACCGAAAATCATTCTTGATTGTGATCCTGGCGTTGACGATGCGATAGCAATTATTACTGCCTGCAGGTGGACTGAAATCATAGGGATTACTTCAGTATCTGGAAATGTGTCTGTTGAACATACGACTTCTAATGCACTGAAAATGAAAGAACTTCTGAATATAGAGGCGCCTATTCACATTGGCGCTTCTAGACCTATTGCAAGTGAGCCTTTTCATGCTTCTCACGTTCATGGTCAAACGGGGCTTGGTAATACCGATCTTCCTGAGCCTGATGGTACTGCTGATTCTGACGACGCTGTTGCTTTCATTTTAGAGAAAACTCGTGAAGAGGAGGGAATACATTTAATACCAATCGGGCCGCTGACAAATATTGCACTTGCTATAAAAGCTGACCCTTCTTTGGTTAATAGGGTTGCCTCAATCACTTTGATGGGTGGCGGTGCGGGAATCGGGAATGTGACTTCAGCTGCGGAGTTTAATGTTTTTGCGGATCCTGAAGCTGCTGATTTAGTTTTCAGATCAGGTGCACCGTTGAATATGTTAGGGCTCAATCTAACCCATCAGGTTTTGATGGGCTCAGTGCATGCTGATTACTGTTACGCGTTGAATACTCCAGTCGGCAAAACAGCAGGCGATCTTCTCAATTTCAATGGCAGAACACATGGGACTGAAAAGGGAGCGAATCTGGGAGCTATGCATGATCCTTGTGCTGTTTTAGCTGTTACTCATCCTGATCTTTTCACTAGCAAACTTAGATCAGTAGTCGTTGAGCTTGAAGGCTCTCATACAAGAGGTCAAACACTCGTCGATGAGAGAGAATGGGTTGAGACGGAAAAAAACTGCAATGTTTACTATGAGGTGGATTCAGAAAAAGTAATAGGACTTATTCTTCAAGCGGTCAGCGAGGTTGATCCAAACGGTTAATGGCAGCAGTCCATAGTCTTTCTTTCGCCGCTGGACACAACTTGTAGGTAGCTTCCATTAAAAAATCTGCTGCTGACCTTGTTTCAAGCTCTTCTTTTCGAACCTCCCAAACAAAACCACGTTTGGGGTGATCTTGTTTCAATTGCCAAGAAACTGGTGCATGGATTCCTTCATATTCGAGAATGTCACTAGCGTTTCTCCCTGTTCCATGAGATACCCCTAAAGAAACCAACTTGTCTTCCCCCTCAAAAACTAATGTTCCTACTGGCACTTGTGGGCCTCTTGCTGAAAACCAGCTGAATAAGCCTGGTGTTTCCCCTCTTGAGTCATCTTCGACTACAGGTTCTACATTGACCCAACCATTTAGAGACAGAATTTTTTCAAAAGCTGCTGCTAACTCATCTTTTTGATTGTCTGCGAGTTCAAGTATTTCATGCAAATAATTTTGTTTCATAATATTTCTTCTATTAATAGGCGGACCTTATTTTCAATCTGGTCTCTAATTGTTCTTACCATTTCTATCTTCTGGTCAGCCGGATCATCTAATTGCCAATCTAAGTAATTCTTTCCTGGCAGAATTGGACAAGTATCTCCACACCCCATTGTTACGACTATGTCGACTTCTTCCATCAAACTTTCGTCGAACAACATTGGGGAATTTTGAGATATATCTATTCCTATCTCAGCCATTGCTTCTACCGCTAAAGGGTTTAATTCATTAGCAGGTTTTGAACCTGCTGAAAAAACTTTGGCTCTGTTTTCAGCCAAATGATTCAATAAACCCGCAGCCATTTGAGAACGTCCCGCATTATGGACACATATAAATAGAACACCCGGAGTTTCTTTGCCCTCCGTTGGCATTACTAACTGTTTTTTGGTTCAGAAGTACGTGAAGCTCTTTCATCTTTACTTCTGATTAATTCAGGTGATCTTGACCACATCAAATCACCGTCATAACTGAGTTTGTAATCAGGAGTGAACTCGATTACCACTCTTGCAGGCGAGTCGAGAAAATCTCTGAATATGCGTGCTTGGTCTTCATCTGGCCTCAGAAATGCTGCAAATTCAGGGTAAAACCAGTCTTTTGTCTCACGATCATCATGAACTACACAGTTTCCTTTGTAGGTAACTGTCTTTCCTCCACCCATTGAGGTTCCGGTGCTGTTAATACACACTGAGGCTCTCGGAAATCTTCTGATAGCTGAAATACGGGCTCTTCTCTCTGCTGCCGTCATCCATATTTTTCCATCTTTTGGCAAGTAAGCCATTACCACCCCGAAGGCTTCTCCCTGTTTGTTGGTCCACATAAAAACACATTCTCGGTTTGTGTTAACTAGTTGTGTTTCAAGTTCGTCACTTAAAGCACACTCGGTAAGGTCTTCATAGTTGTCTTCTGTCATGTTTTGAAACTAGAGGGATCAATGCACTTAAGCAACTGGTTGTTTAATTTCTCAGCATTTTTCCTTTTAAGACACCGGAGTGTTCACCGTCTTGCATGAAAACTTCACCGTTTACGATAGTTTTTGAATATCCGGTTGACCGCTGAATGAATCTTCCTGCACCGCCTGGGAAGTCATTAACAATTTCTGGATATTGAAGCGACATTCCTTCGAAATCTATGATGTTTATGTCAGCGAAAGATCCTTCTTTTAAACGTCCTCTGTTTTGGATACCAAATAGATCAGCCGTGTCTGATGTCATTCGACGGATTCCTTCTTCTAGTGTGAACATTTCTTTTTCTCGCACCCAGTGTGTTAAGAAGAAGGTCGGTTGACTTGCATCCATTATTTGTTTGGAATGAGCTCCTGCATCAGCTAAGCCGAGAGTTACGTAGGGTCGTGTCAGCATCTCAGCAGCAGCATCCATCTGTTGGTTTAAAACAGGGAAAATGAAAAGGCGTTTGCCTCCTAGCTCTAACGCTTCGTCTATCCACTGTTCAGGTATAGACACTCCTCGCTTTTCAGCTTTAGCTGCAATACTGTCTTCTGGAAGTAGGTCGTGTCTTACCGGATCATCTGGAAGAGCGTAAAACTTTCCCCAATCCAAAGGCAGGCTCTCTAATCTTTCTTCAGCTGCTTTTATCAACGCATCCCGGGTGTCCAAGTTCGTTAGTCGAACTATCTTTTCTTCAAGTGGAAGATCCGTCATTTCTGCCCAACCGTCAGCCCTGTCAAACGGAGTTCTAGCGCTCAAACCAAGCAGTACTCCTATGTGTTTTGATGTTGTTTGCGGGTGTAGATCAGCTCCGACCGCATTCTCTTCTTCTACATAATCCAAAATTCTTAAGTGTAATTGGGGATCTATATCAACTTGAGTTAATCCGAAGGTGACAGGACATCCAGCTAATCTGCTGATATCGCCATACATCTTTATCTCTTCTCTTGAGTCATCTCTTCCCAATTTTGCTGCTGCTTCGAAAACTGTTCCTTTGTATTGAGCCATCACTTCAGCGAATGCTAGAAGTTCCTCTGCAGCCGCATGTGTTCCCGGCACAAAACGTCCATCAGGAACCTTGTGCAGGAAGGTTCTCGATGTTGAAAAACCAAGCGCCCCTGCATCCATTGCTTCTTTCACCATCGGGACCATAATCTCGATATCTTCGAGTGTCGCTGGTGTTTCGTCAAGTGACCTTTCGCCCATGGCTGCTAAACGAACTGCGCAATGCCCCACCATGCCTCCTACGTTCACTCCTTTTGGCAGACTTGCTACTTCATCTAAATATTCCCCATACGAAGACCAGTTCCATGAAAGCCCATTGAGAATACTTTCAGCTGGGATGTCTTCAACTGATTCCATCATTTCTGCGAGCACTGTTGCCCCACCTTTTGAGACAGGAGCGAAAGTGACTCCGCAATTTCCTAGAACTACTGAAGTGACTCCGTGCCAGCATGATGAACTTGCAATCGGATCCCATGCCAGTTGGGCATCTAAATGTGTGTGTATATCTACAAATCCGGGTGTGACTATCTGACCGTCAGCATCGATTTCTTTTTTACCCCTACTGTCAACCTTGCCAATTTCGACTATTCTGTCGTCCTCTACAGCTATGTCGGCTGTGAACGCTGGTGACCCAGTTCCATCTATTACTGAACCACCCCTAATCACTAAATCAGTTGTCATTTACCCCCCCCATGTCTCATTCTGCATTACCTTAAAAAACTCACATAATTATCAAGGCTTTCTAATACATTCTCTCTTGGCCCTGCAGGCACCCTTAAAATAACTTCGTCTACTCCTAATTCTTCGAAGTAGTCGAGTTTCCCTTGGTCTGGGACCGTTCCGAAAGGCACAATGGAAATTTCTGAGAAGTCTCTATTTTTGGATTCGCACACTTTTTGCAATTCTGACAATGACGCCTTTACGCCAGAGCCTCCTATAGGCATCCATCCGTTTCCGAACTCTGCTATGTGTTGGAAAATTGTAGGACCTGGGGCGCCACCCAACATGACTCGCGGTCCTTTTTCCTTAAGTGGTTTAGGCCAACTCCAACTCGGATCGAAATCTATGAATTCACCATGGAATTCAGCTTCTTCGTCTGTCCAGAGTTGTTTTATTGCAAGCATCGTCTCTCGGACTCTTTCTCTGCGGGTTGAGAAGTCAACTCCATGATGAAACATCTCTTCGCGGTTCCATCCATATCCGACACCCATCTCAAAACGTCCATTTGAAATCACATCGAGCGTGGAAGTGCTTTTCGCTAGATTTATCGGGTTGTGCTGGGCTACGAGAAGTACTCCTGTTCCTAATCTGATTTTTGTTGTAACTGCTGCTGCCGCTGCGAGCGAAATGAGTGGATCAGGTAACCGTGGGTAATCCTCAGGTGCAATCCCGCTAACAGCTGGTATGGGTGTTTTTTGGCTTGATGGAATATGAGTGTGTTCGGGTATAAAAACTGAGCTGAAACCTCTGGATTCGGCTTCAACTGCGAGTTCTCTGATATCTATACATCGATCAGTCAGGTGAATTGTTATTCCTAAATCCATCTATGAAGAATAGATGCGAATTGGGCCTAGTGGTAACTCTTAAGTAACTCTTGTATATATTTGCTGATACCTACTAGATAAAGGAGTTGAAATGCCTCATTTTTTGGTTAAAGGCAACTACACAGCTGAAGGTTCAAAAGGGCTTTTAGGTGAAGGTGGTTCATCTAGGATTGATCAAGCAAGATCGTTAATTGAATCTTTAGGTGGAAACCTCGAATGCATGTACTTCTCTTACGGTGAAGATGACATAGTCGGAGTATGCGAGATGCCTGATAGTGCATCTGCCGCAGCTGTCAGTTTGACAGTTTCTTCGACAGGGGCAGTAAATGTCAGTCTTACCCCTCTTATTACCGCAGAAGAAATAGATGCTGCTTCAGGCAAAGCAAAGGACCTCGCTTATAGACCACCAGGAAGCTAAGAAAGCCAGTTTGATATTCGCTATTTGAGGTTCCTTGACGTTTAGTATTCACACTTCTGACCGTCGCAAGAACCAAAGTTCTTGCAGAACAGTTGGTAGTTGATACATTCTGGATTGGATTTAGAGGTACGTCGGGGTTTCTTTCCCTTCATACGCTTCCTCCCAAAACCATCCATACCGAAAGTTAAGCGAGTACCTTCCTTGCTCCTCGGACCCCGAACGATTTTCTTCAATCGGTGGTATGCACCTCTAGCCCAGAAATCCAT
>JASLTU010000035.1:0-15145 GCA_030742755.1 Acidimicrobiales bacterium
GCCGCAGGCGCAGCAGTAGTAGCAACAGCAGCTGAACTGCTAGCCGAACTACTCGCACCATCATCACCGTCAGACCCACAGGCCCCGGCAATCAATCCAAGCGCCAAAACAGCAGAAACAATCCGCCATCCTCGACGCCTAATAAGCTTTTCCATTAAGAAAGCCCCCTCCTATTGTGAACAAATCCAGCGGTCTGATGGTCTGACCATCTGGTTATCACACCATACAAGCAATATTTGTGGTGCTCAAACCCAAAATAACTATTGCAAAAAAAATTGTAAAAAGCCTACATCTAAAGCCTTTTTAACTCATTTATGGAGTTGGCCAATGCTTTTTGTACCTTTGAACCAGCCATTTGTTGAACTGGACATGGCTTTCCTCTTGCCAAGAATACCTACCGCGGGGAGCAAATCTTGAATTCAAACCATTTTGAACTTTTGTAGTTGCATCTTGATCCTGATTGATAAACACTTGAACACCAGCATCACTTGCTTCAAAAAGTTCATCGAATAAGGGGTGCTCTAATGCAGTTGGATGAAAAAGGTAACCAATTTCCACGTCTATAGTTCCAGCTGTAACCGGATTGACAATGAAAAAGAAAGCCTGATCAGGGGCAGTTCCAATGCACAAATTAGGAGGAACAAGAGCAAATGTTGACCTCCAACGTTCCTCTTCAGTCAATTCAGGGTAAACAGGAAAGAGGGCTTTGTGAGTTGGATTGAAACCACCATCGATATGCACGTAACCACTTTCACGAAAGATAACGTTGCTGCTATCTTCCCAAGGAACAGGGAAACTACTCATATCACTGGGGCAAAAATCCTGCACATACTGATGCAAACGATTAGCGTGGTAACCATCGTTGAAATTTTCAAACATGATCTTCCAGTTCCACGGCAGCGACTCTAAGGTGAACGTGCCAGGACATACAGCTTCATCTAATTTGTAATTCTCAAGATAAGAGTCATACCGAGTAAGTGTCGGTATTAGAGATTCAGCTTCAGGGTCAAGATTGACGAAAATAAAACCATTCCATATCTCTATTTGAACATTAGGTAATCCCCATTCGGATTTATTAAAGTCTTTTGTTTTTTCCATGGCCGGTGCTCCTAAAAGACGACCGTCCAAGTCATAAATCCAATGATGGTAGGGGCATTTAAATTTTGAATTATTCCCAGAACCTTCACAGATTTGCATAGCTCTATGTTGACAAACTGCTGAAAAAACTCGAATCTGATGATCCTTGCCTCTTGCGACAATAAGTGGCTCACCATTTACAGTTTTCGTATACCAATCTCCAGGATTTGGTATCGAGTTCGCCAAACCAACACAAAGCCACTCATGGTCAAAAATTGATCTTCTTTCGAAATCTAAAAATTCTTCTGAGGTGTATATCTCAGGCGGAAGAGTCTGCGAATCATCAAAACCTGAAATTGAAATTTCAAAGGACTCCAAAAAATCATTCGTCAATATTGTCATCAGTTTCTCCCTCTTCTAATAATAGATACTTTCTGATCTTCCCGACGCTCGTTCGAGGAAGTTCAGCTAAAAAGGTAATTTTTTGAGGTCTTTTGGCTTTCGTTAATCGTTTCTCACACCAGTCGTATAAATCCTCAACAGAAGGCAAGTCTTGACCCGGTGCCGGAACAACAAAAGCAACAGGCACTTCATCTCTTATATCATCAGGCTTTCCAATTACTGCAGCCTCAAGGACTCCTGCATGTTCTGATAGAACTGATTCAACTTCAACGATAGAAACGTTCTCACCTGCAACCTTTAGGACGTCAGATCTGCGGCCATCAAAGAAAAACTTTCCTTCAATGTTACGTTTGGCTCTATCTCCAGTTAAAAACCAGCCATCCCGAAAACTCTCTCGAGTGGTTTCAGCGTCATCTAGGTAACCATTAAAAATAGTTACACCCACTTCACCCCCTACAACGATTTCACCTATCTCATCTGGATCTACAGATGTTCCATCTGGTCTTTGTATATCCACCAAACAGCCGCTAGTCACTAAACCCATAGAAGAAGGATCAGGATTCTCATTTTCATCAGTCAATACTGCAGGAATGGTTTCTGTCATCCCATAAAGCTGCCTTGGCTTACAACCGAACCATTCAGTTACCGTGTCATATTGCCTTTGAGTAATATTTTGAGCAAACCAACAATGTCTCAACTTTAATCCTTCTACCGGCTTTCCTCTTGCCAATATCATTCGAATAGGAGCTGCAAAAAGACTCGCAGCTGTTACTTCATACTGAGCTGCTTGTTGCAGAAAACGACTTGCTGAAAAAGTTGCCATCAAGGCAACACTCGCCCCTACATAAATTGCCGAAGCAAAAGAATAATACTGAGCATTGGCGTGAAACAGAGGCAACACCACAAAATGACGGTCAGTGTTAGTTAAAGAAGCCGCTGCTGCCATCGCCTGTCCAGCGAATGCATAGTTAGCTTGAGTTATTTCAACTCCTTTGGGTAATCCGGTTGTACCAGACGTAAACATCACAGCAGCCCTGTCACGCAAATTCGGACTAGGCCACGACTCAACTTCAGAATAATCACAAAGCTCTGAATTAGTACTCATTTCATCTATCTCTATAAAGGGCAGATTTCCACACGCTTGTTTATAAACCTCAGACCGAGCTGTTGCACAAAATCCTACTTTAGGTCTGGTTCTACCTATTTGAGATGAAAGATCTTCCGAGTTGCCCATCGGGTCTGAAGGAACTATCCATGCGCCCAACCGAATAGCCGCTAGCCAAACTGCTATAAAGACTGGGCAATTCGTCAAAGCTAAATGCACAGAGTCACCACTCGCAACACCATGATTCAATAAGAGTCTTGCGATTTTGGATACTTCCTTATCGAAATCCTTATATGTCCATTCAACAGAATGACCTTCTAAATTTTCAAAAATTAGAAAAACATCACCGGCATGATCTTCAAGGGTATTCTGCCATACTTCTGAAAAAGAAATAGGAGAGAAATCAGAATCAAGATTCTCCATAACCTCCACCACCAGGCAATTCAAGACGAACCACATCTTCAGCTTCAAGTTTAATACGGTTCTGAGTCTGAACAGATTTACCATTTACTTGAAAAGAACCAGCAGATCCTGAATCACCGCCAAAGATCCCTTTGGGAGGATCCGACAAACGGCTTGTGACTGCATTGAGCTCCCAAAAGTTATCAGTGTCTACACTAAACTCAATCGTTTGACCCAGTCCACCTGTTTGCGCCCCTTTACCTCCGGAACCTTGTCGAAGTTCTTTTCTATGGAAATGAATTGGGGCTGAAGCCTCAACCACTTCTATAGGTACTGCTGCGACCCCAGTTGGGTAAGAGCATGCAGAAAGGCCAGGTTTAGATTCACGTGCGCCCACACCACCCGCATAGGTGAACATCGCTGTTATAAAAGGAGATCCATCTTCATGTGTTCCATTTACTTGCATGGTCCAAACGGCACCCGACCCTTCTGCCATAGAAGACTCTGGTTTAACCTGTGCAAGTGCCTTCAATAAAGCATTTGGTAAAAACATGCCAACCACATGTCTTGCCGTTCCCGGTTGTGGTAAAACTGCATTGACAATCGAGCCTTTTGGAGCTCTCATCTTAATTGGTTTTAAACTTCCATAGTTATTTGGGATGTCTGGATTCAGCACAGAACGCACTGTAAAAGTCGTGTAAGCGTGAGTGTAATTCTCAACAACATTTATACCCCAAGGACTCGCCTCCGAGGTCCCCTCATAATCAACAATTATTTCACCTTCTTCGACATCAACCTCCATAGAACAAACAATGTCTATTCTGCTGCCGTCGGCAAGATCCAATAACGCCGAAGATTCATAAGATCCTGGTTTCAACTCTTTAATACTTGCTCTTGTAGCGTCTTCTGATCGTTGAACTATCTCATCTGAAAGATCTTCAATATCTTGAATATTATGATTTTCACAGAGAGTTAGAAGTCGTTGTGCCCCAACCTCGCCTGAAGCCATCTGTGCGTGCAGGTCACCAGCCATGTGATCCGGTTGACGAACATTTGAGAGTATGAATTTCCATACGTCTTCATTTCGTTTTCCTTCTTTCATCAACTTGCAAATAGGAATCCAGAGGCCTTCCTCAAAACAATCTCTACCTCCAGCTCCAATTCCATATCCACCTACGTCTGTGTGGTGTATCGTCGATCCAAAATAAGCTATCGGGACAGACTTTTCTTTATCCTCTTGCTCTTTCCATACAGGAACTAAAACAGTCACATCCAATAATTGACCAGCAGTTTTGTAAGGATCATTTGTGATCAGAACATCTCCCGGATTCAATTCATCTGGAGTGATCTCTTCGAGCATTTTTGAAGCACCAATTGCTAATGAATTTATGTGCCCTGGTGTGCCTGTGACGGCCTGAGCGACCATTCTCCCTCTTTGGTCGAAAACAGCGTTAGCCAAATCGCCAGCTTCTCTCACAATTGGACTAAACGCTGAACGTTGTAGGGCTCGAGCCTGTTCATTAACTGTCGAAATTAATGATTGCCAGAGAATTTCTAATTCGATCGGGTCAAAAGTGCTCATTTTGAATCCTTTACTGCAACAAGGCTTCCGTTATCCCCAACTTCAACGTTCCAGCCTGGACGGATTACGGAAGTCGTTTCTCTCTCTTCTACAATTGCTGGGCCGTTAAAAAACATTCCCGGTTTAAGCAAGTTTCTTTTATAAACCGAAGTTTCAATTGGTAATTCACCTCGGTTAAAAATTACTTGGCGTTTTCCATCCGAAATTGCTTCCTCAGACTTACCTTTTGTGTCTTTTTGTGGATCCATTAAAAGTAAATCTGCTGACGCTGATAATCGCCATGTAACAACCTCTATGCCAACATCTGGAATAGCCAGACCATATATACGTCTGTATTCTTCTTCAAACATCGAAGTAATAGCATCCGAGTCAACTGCCCAAGTTTCACCTTCACCCACCCACACGGTTATCTCGTTGCCTTGCCCTTCATATCTAGCGTCAACTCCATATTTGAAGTTGACTGCATCTTCTGACACTCCCGCAGCTGTTAAAACTCTTCTACCTTCTAGTCGTAACTCATCAAGAAGATTATCTCGCAAAGCTTCGTCTAATTTGTTAAGCAACATGGGCTTTGAACGAGCAAGATCAATTCTCACAGGTGAAACCAATGTTCCAAAGGCAGAAAGGACACTCGCATTAACGGGAAAAATAACTTTGCTTGATTCAAGTAATTCTGCCACTCCACAAGCATGAACAGGTCCAGCTCCGCCGAATGCTAGCAAAGTGATTCCTCTTAAATCAATACCTCTCTCGACGCCATGCATACGTGCTGCTGCTGACATGTTCTGATTAACAACCTCATGAATACCTGCCGCTGTCTCAAGTTCTGAGAGATCTAACTCTTCAGATATAACAGACACTGCTTCTTCTGCTTTAGATGCATCTAAAGGCATATCGCCGCCTAGAAAACTGTTCGGATCAAGCATTCCTAATAAGACGTCAGCATCAGTAACAGCAGCAACTTCACCACCCTGCCCGTAAGAGGCTGGACCCGGTTCAGCTCCAGCTGATTCTGGACCCACTTTAAGAAGTCCAAACTGATCGGCTTTTGCGAGACTGCCGCCACCTGCGCCTATTTCAACTAAATCAACCGAAGGAACAGAAACTGGAAAACCAGATCCTTTCTTGAATCGGTAAATACGAGCAACTTCAAATGTATTTGTCAGTTCTGGTTCAAACCCATCAATCAAAGTTGCTTTAGCAGTTGTCCCACCCATATCGAATGCCAACAGTCGATCTTCTTCTAAACCTCTTGCAAACCATCTTGCTGCGAGTGCACCTGCGGCAGGGCCGGATTCAACTAAACGGATCGGTGCTTGAGCCGCATCTTCTGCAGAAACCACACCTCCATTTGAAAGCATCATCAAAACTGAGCCGCCAAATCCTTCTTCAGTTAACCAGTTCTGCAACTCGTCCAAATAAGGACCTATGAGAGGCATCGTTGCAGCGTTGCACGCAGCAGTGATCATTCTCGGATATTCACGTATTTGAGGAGCTATTTCAGCTGATACACAAACTGGAATGTTCAAAGACTCTCTAATTCGATCCGCTATATATTTCTCATTCGATGGATTTATATAAGAATTTATTAAACAAACCGCAACAGACTCAGCGTCTGAATCCCTAATCTCACCTATCAGCCTCTCAAGGTCTTCATCTGATGGCTCCTGTATCAAATCCCCATTTGCATTAGTCCTTTCAAGGATCTCAAATGTCATACTTCGAGGAATCGGGGGTTCAGGAAATTCAATTTGCAAGTCGTACATGTCATATCGGTGTTCATCGCGAATCAAAAGTGTGTCTCCGAAACCTGAAGTAGTCACTAAAGCAGCACGGCCTGTCTTGCCTTCTATAAGAGCGTTAGTTATTAAAGTCGTAGCATGTACTATTGGTGCCGTTATATCTTTAGGCTCGACTTGAGTTACCGCTAACAAGTCTTTTATTCCTTTTCTTACTGCCTCTAAAGGTGATGACGGCGTGGTCAAAGTCTTTTCCACACTTACTTCTCCAGTCAAATCATTTAGCAACACAACATCTGTAAAGGTTCCACCTATATCAACTGCTAGTCGCCAATTATCTTTAGTCATCGTTTTTCCTCAAATCATCTCGAGGTGGCGAAAAAATATCTAAGATCCAACACTCATCTAGTTCCGCGTCACCTATAAAAATACTGTCACCGTGCCATACACCTTTTGGCGCTACATAAACATCGCCGGTGTTTAAGTAAGACCGCTCTTGAGTGTCTTCTTCACCTATTCGGAAATCCAGAGCACCTCGAAAAATAATTCCTAGTTGTTCATGATCATCATGCTTGTGCATATAGGAGCCTTTTGCTCCACCATCTATTCTCCAAAAACACAATTGGGTTTGTTCCCCATCCATAACACGTCTTCTGAAACCAGGTCTATCTGTCTCATCAAAACTGTCATCATCAAAGAAGAATAGAAGATTTGAAAAATCTTGATTCAACAACTCATACCAACTTTTCAAATATTTGATCTTCGATCTCTGCTACGTGGTCTGCCGCCGCTGCTGAGGCAGCTATTGCATCGCCTTCAGATATTGCTTTGGCAATTTCCTTATGCTTTTTGGCAACCTGTTCAACAATCTTCTTTACCTCCTCAGGCTCTAAATCTCCATACAAAAGAGAAGAAAAGGCAGAAGAATCAAAAACAGCTTTGAGTACACGACCATAGAGCTCTTCGAGAAGTGGGTTTGAGCAACATTCACCAATCTTCATGTGGAAACGGTGATTCAAGCCCCTGAATTCTTCTGGGTTCATTTCAGAGTGGAAAGAATCAGCTAATTCTAGAAGTTCTTTTCGCTGCTGGTCAGTCGCTCTGCAAACAGCTAATTCAGTTACTGAAATCTCTATAAATCTACGTGTCTCAACTAGATCTTTAAGTTTTTTAGTTTTCTCGTCTGGGACATCTATAACTCCTATGTGATCAACTACAAAAAGTCGATTTGCTTGACGTTCCAGAACGCCCAAAGAGACAAGTTGTTGTATAGCTTCCCTAAGAGTGGTTCTAGCAACCCCAAAATCTTCACATAATTGTCTTTCGGAGGGCATCCTTTGTCCCGGAGTGAATCTCCCCTCACGTATCAACTGGAGCAACTGCCCACTGACCTGATCAGCAATAGTTGTTCTTTCTATCGGCTTCAAAGAATAAGATTCTCCTGATAAAGACATTTAATTTCTTCCTTTCAGTTCTCTGCCAAAATTATCTATTTCCCTAGAAAGATCGAGAGGCTCAATGATCGCAGCCGTTTCTGCATCTCCCCAAAACTTCTCCGGCACTAACCACATGACTTCAAATTCAAGACCATCAGGATCCACTGCATAAAGGCTTTTATTCACGCCGTGATCGCTTGCCCCTACAAGACAGCCTTCTCTTTCTAGAGTTGTTTTAACTTCTTCTAGCTCTGCAAGCGTTTCCACTTCCCATGCAATGTGATAGAGGCCAACACTTTTTTGTCCAGCGTTTGACGGAAAAGCATCTCCTCCAATTGAGAAAAAAGCGACATCGTGATGGTTGTTTGAATTTGGAGCACGCATAAAAACAAACTGGCCATTTCTATCTTCAATATTTGTCGTAAAACCCAGAATCCTCGAATAAAACTCTTTGTGAACACGAGCATCACGAACATAGAGAACCGCGTGGTTCATACCAATTATGCTCATGTCAACCTTTCAAGGGTATGGTCTGATGGTCAGACCAAGATACAACTTGATTCGGGTGAACAACAACTCCAAAAATAAAAACTAGTTATTTAACCAGTAAGACTAAGAAAGCAAAGATCGTGTTTTAGCTACATCATCCTTTAATTGTTCGACTAAAGAATCAATACCGTCAAATCTTTTTTCACTCCGCAAAAAATATAAAAAAGAAACTCCACAAATCTCTCCGTACAAATCATCATCAAAATCGAGCAGATGGGCTTCGAGCAAAGAAGTGTTCGCATGCTCATAGAACGTTGGACGACGACCGACATTAATCGCGCACATGTGCTCAGAAGCGTCTGTTCTTGTGAAGACCCCCGCATACACACCATCGGCAGGCCAAGCACGATCTGAAGATAAAACTAGGTTTGCTGTAGGGAAACCTATAGTTCTTCCCCTCTGATCCCCATATACCACTTCTC
The DNA here is from genome assembly GCA_030742755.1 of Acidimicrobiales bacterium. Classification (GTDB taxonomy): domain Bacteria; phylum Actinomycetota; class Acidimicrobiia; order Acidimicrobiales; family MedAcidi-G1; genus MedAcidi-G1. The sequence continues at coordinate 8,715 of JASLTU010000035.1, forward strand.
CAGAAATACTGTAAGGTCGACCCAGCATTTGAGTGGCGCTTTCAACTTCACCTCCCCTGAGAGCTCTTCTAATGGCTGTTGATGAAATAGCCTCAGAATCACCCCTACTAAGCATCACCGGATCCACTTTTCGAATTTCAAAATCTAATTCCTTAGCAACTCTTTCCAAAAAAGAGAAATTACCCTCTCTGTTATTGCCAAAATGAACATCGTGTCCAACAATTAGTAGTTCAGTAGATAATTTCCCTATGAGAATTTCTCTTACAAAATCTTCAGCAGATCTTTCAGATTCAGCCTGATCAAAAGGGATCACCAAAAGGTGATCGATTCCACAGTCAGCAATTAATGAAACTTTGTCTTCAAATGAAGTTAAAAAATAAGGTACGTTTTCTGGGCGAAGCAATTCAGCTGGATGCCGGTCAAAGGTTACGACAACACTTTCAGCTCCGCGTTCCACGGCTTCATCCACTACATCGGAAATAATTTTTTGATGCCCCAAATGAAGTCCGTCAAAAGTTCCGAGGGTAACTACAGTTGGAGTTTCAAAAACTAAATTGTCTGAAAACTGATGAACTTCCACAATAAAACGTTATTGGGAATTAGACAGAATAAGCACCTTGAAACAAAAAGACTTCAAATGGTGACAATCTCAGTTGTTAAGAATATGTCCCAACCTGGTCTTTTTTGTTTCCAAATAGCGTACGTTTTCTTCCGTGGGAGATATTTCCAGTGACACACGCTCAACAACGCTTATACCTTCACTCTCCAACCCGCTTATTTTCTTTGGGTTATTTGTCAAAAGTCTTACTTTCAAGACATTTAAATCTTGCAGAATTTTGGCTGCAAAGTAATAATCGCGGGAATCCACCGGCAAGCCTTGTTCCAAATTAGCGTCAACCGTATCCAACCCTTGGTCTTGCAGATTGTAGGCACGAAGTTTCTTACCTAAACCAATTCCGCGACCTTCGTGACCGCGTAAATAAATAAAAATACCTACCCCTTCTTCTCCAATCATTTCTAAAGAAGCCTGCAATTGAGAACCGCAGTCGCATCTGAGGGAACCAATTAAATCTCCAGTCAGACACTCGGAGTGAACTCTAACTAAAGGAACTTCAACAGCTGTTAACTCCCCTAAAACCAAAGCTATGTTTCCCTCGTTTTTAAAATTATTCCTGTAGGAATAAGCAGTAAACTCACCAAACGCTGTTGGAATTCGCGCTGAAGAAAACCTCCTTAAAAAATAAAGACCTCGAAAGATTTGAGATAAACCCATTGACGCTAACCAGACGCTTCCATATTGCTCTTGCATGCTGACAAGGAAAAAGATTTTAGGTTTAAAGAGTTCATCGGTGCAGGTTATCTAGCAAAATTACGGGTCAACAATAACAACAGCAGGTTTAATTTTGTCTCCGTGTTCTTTATACACGGCCAAAAGTTCTCCACTTTGATCCACTAGTGCCCAAGGTCCTTCTTTTTCTACCTTTAAACGGCCCTGTTCAAAAACTCTTCCGTATGAAACCTCTTTTCTGGTCTCATCATCAACTTTCACTATCTCAAAGTCCCGCATAGCTTCGATAGGTTCTTGCAAGACTGTTTTTTCAACTGGCAATGCTTCATTTTCGCCAAAAGAACCGACCCCTACTCGACGCAAATTTCGTAAATGCGCCCCACCTCCCAGAGATGAACCAAGATCTGCCGCTAAAGACCTTATATAAGTACCAGACGAGCAATCAACAAATGTCTCGTAAACCATCGGATTATCAGTCGGAACAACTTCAAAACGGTCAACCCTTACGCTTCGATTAGGTCGGTCGACTTCATTCCCTTCTCTAGCAATTTCGTAAAGACGTTTTCCATTTATTCTGACCGCAGAAACCATTGGTGGTTTTTGTTCAATCTCTCCCAAAAAATTTTTAGTAGCTTCCTTAACTCCTGAAGGTGTCAAACTGCTCATGTCATAAGTGGCAACAATCTCTCCAGAAGAATCCAAGGTCGAAGTATCTTCACCAAAAACTATTTCCCCTTTATAAGATTTTGGTAGCAAAGTTAAGAACTGGAGCAATCTGGTGGCTCTGCCAACCCCTAGAATCAAAACCCCTGTTGCATCAGGATCCAACGTTCCAGAGTGTCCAACTTTTCTAGTCCCAAAGACTTTTCTCGCTTTAGCGACCACATCATGACTTGTTAAGCCTGCAGACTTATCAACAATTGCAATCCCAATAGGTTCCTTCATCGTCAACTTTTTATTCCTGGTTCAATTCGCGAAGCAGATTCTCGATTCTTTCTGCCGATTCAGCGGTGTCGTCAACAAAGAAAGATAAAGAAGGCACTCGACGCAGTCTTGATTGATCGTTTATTGCACGTTGCAATCGTGATCTATGAGTTGCAAGTCGATTACACAATTCTTCATCATCAAGTTCACCAGTAACAAAAACTTTCGCTTGGGTAAGGCTTTTATCAGTTTGAACACCAGTAATAGTTACAAATCCTAAAATCTCATCGTCAATTAATTCCAGCTCTTCAGCAATAATCCTTATTAAAAGTTCATTTAATCGATCAGTGCGATCATAACCACGCATACTGCCACACTATTCCGGCTCTAACTTAATGACGACCTACATATTTATGTTTCGCAATGACTAGAGTCAAGAGATGGGTTTTATGGATCTACCAGACAAATTCACTACTGATGCAACAGCTTTCGGTTGTTGGCTAAAAGTGCCATCTTCTGTAACTGCCGAAATCGCCGCCTTGTCCGGATTCGATTATGTGTGTATTGACATGCAACATGGTTTCAGTGATCGAAATGACCTCATTCCGATGCTTCAAGCGATCCAGCCTCACACCCCTAGAGCCATTGTCCGCGTTCCAAGCAACGAAGCCTCAGTTATAGGATGGGCTCTTGATGCTGGAGCAACTGGTGTGATTGTCCCACTTGTGAATTCAGCCGAAGAAGCAGAACAAGCAGTTAATTCTTGTTTTTACCCTCCAAAGGGAAATCGAAGCATGGGACCTACTCGGTCTCTAAGGGTATTCGGTGAAGGCTATGTGGAAGAAGTGAAGAACTCCATTCAGTGCCTTCCGATGATTGAAACACTGGATGCTTTAGAAAATCTTGACTCGATTCTTTCAGTAGATGGGGTCGACGCTATATATGTAGGGCCTTCTGACCTGTCTGTGAACCTTGGGTTACCAAAGGGCAACAACGATGGTAATCCTAAATTTGATGAAGCTTTAGAAAAAATTGTGGCTAGTTGCAATCAACACAACGTGGTGCCAGGGATACACGCCAACTCATCTTTAGCTCTTACTAGACAAAAACAAGGTTTTCGTGTTTTAACTGTGGTTGAAGATGATGGCGCCATGAACACTGGATTTCAAGAAGTTTTCAAAGAGACTCAATCTTAAGTTCTTGCAATTTCTCTTTCTTCATAAGTTTCGATCACGTCACCGGCTTTCAGGTCTTGAAAGTCTGAAAGTCCAATACCGCATTCAAAACCAGCCTGCACTTCTTTTACATCGTCTTTAAATCTTCTCAGAGAACTAACCTCACCTTTCCAGATGATCGTTCCCTCTCTAAGAAATCTGACTTTAGATCCTCTAGAAATTGTTCCATTTGTTGCGTAACAGCCTGCGATCTTGCCGATCTTTGGCACAGAAAAGATCTCCCTGACTTCAGCATCACCTGTAACTATCTCTTCATATTCTGGTGCCAATAGGCCAAGCATTGCAGCTTCTATGTCACCTATTAGCTCATAGATGACTTCATAGCTTCTGATCTCCACATCTTCTTCGCTCGCCATGTCTCTTGCTTTTCTTTCAGGTCTAACGTTGAACCCAATAATTGTTGCATTTGTGGTTGCTGCAAGTTGTATGTCGTTTTCACTGATTCTTCCGACTCCACGGTGAACGAAAGAAAGCTTCACATCTTCTCTCTCAAGTTTTCGTAAACTTTCGCTTACCGCTTCTAGCGAACCGTGCATGTCAGCCTTAACAACGAGATTCAAATTCGCAGCTTCACCTTTCTGTATTTGTTCGAAAATATCTTCGAGTCTGGCTCCACCAGATAAAGCATGTGCATCTCTACCTAGTCCCGTTTGTCTACGGTGATGACTGCGTCTCTCAGCGACTCGACTAGCTAATCTCTCAGTGGGGGCAACCATAATCTCATCACCAGCATCAGCCACTTCATTCAAACCAAGCAATTGAACAGGTGTTGAAGGACCGGCTTCTTTAACTTGCTCCCCTGCATCATTTATTAAAGCTCTTACTCGCCCCCAAGAGGCGCCTGCAACTACCGGTTCGCCTACTTTGAGAGTTCCATTTTGGATCAGAACAGTAGCGACTGGCCCTTTCCCGGCATCAAGATTTGATTCTAAAACTACACCTCTAGCTCTTGCAGCAGGTTCGGCTCTTAGATCTTCCACTTCGGCTACCACGGTTAGGTTTTCAAGTAGCTCATCAATACCTAGATTTTCAAGAGCTGAAATTTCAACAGTTACTGTTTCGCCTCCCCATGACTCAGGAACTAAATCATTCTCTGCCAACTGGCCCATTACTTTTTGAACATCAGCATTTTCTCTATCAATTTTATTAACAGCTACCACAATTGGTACTTCTGCTGCTCGAGCATGATTAATTGCCTCTAAGGTTTGCGGCATCACACCATCATCTGCTGCTACGACCAACACAACAAGATCGGTAGATTCAGCTCCACGAGCTCGCATTGTGGTAAATGCCTCATGACCAGGAGTGTCGATAAAAGTCAAAATGCTTCCATTTTTTACAATTTGATAAGCCCCTATGTGTTGAGTGATTCCACCTGCTTCACCATCAGCGACTTTTGCATTTCTGATTTGATCCAACAGTTTTGTTTTTCCGTGGTCAACATGACCCATTACTGTGATAATCGGTGGTCGAGCAGGAGCATCTTCAGAAATCTCCTCCTCATCGATTTCTAAAAGGGCTAGAAGTTCAACCTCTTGCTCCTCTCCTTGATCGATCAGAGACACCTCTGCCCCTATTTCTGCAGCGAAAAGCTCAATCATGTCATCACTCAAGGTTTGAGTTGCTGTCACCATCTCGCCTTGTTCCATAAGGAACCTAATAACATCTGCTGAAGTGCGGTTTAGCTTAGGAGCTATTTCCTGTGCTGTACTCTGTCTTTCCAAGAGAACGATGCCTTCTGGAACTGCAGCATCTTCAGGGGTTAGAGTCAGAGGTGGAGCGTCCATGGGTTGCAGTTCTTCGGTTGTACGACGTTTACGGCCCTTTTTCTTTGGTCGTCGTCTTGCGCCTGATCCTGGCCCACGTTTTTGTTCACCCGGTTTACCGGTAGACGGTTGTGTTGAACTCCTTGGATCATCTTTACCTTGTCCAGTTCCAGGGCTAGAGGTTTTACGAGCTTCTCCGCGTTGAGAGGGTCTTTTCGTGTCAGACATTGGTGGTGGTGTTGAACGCCTTCCAGGCGCAGGCCCCCCAGCGTCAGATTTAGATTTTTGTTTACTTTTTGCGGCACCTGGAGGTGGTGGGATAGGTTTACCCGAAAGAGATCTTGGAGATCCTGGAGGAGGAGGTATTTTCTTTCCTGAAGCAGAAACAGGTCCCTTTTCCTTTTTGGTCTTAACTTCCTCTTTACTCTTAGCTTCTACCTTTGATTTCTCAGTTTCCACTGGTGGAGATTTTTCATCTTCGGTTTGATCTTGTTCTTCGAGTTTTTCTTTATCAAGCTGCGGAGTCGGAGAAGAACCACTTGATGAAACCACACGTTTTGAAGAAGTTTCTTTCTTAGTCTCTTTCTTTTCTTCACCAACCGTTTCTTTTTCGACTTGAGAAAGATCATCTGTCTTTTCTTTATTTTTACTATCTTCTCCGGAAGGTTTTGAAACTGTTTTTTTAGAAGAAACTTTTTCTGTGCTTTTCTTTTTAGACGGAGTTTTTTCTTCTTTAGGTTCGCTGGTGAGACCTTCACTTTCAGCTTTACGTCTTACACGATCTGCCTGCGCCTCAACCATTCCTGAAGAATGACTTTTTACATCAACGCCTAATGATCCGCAGAGTTTAATAACCTCTGCGTTAGTCATGCCCAACTGTCGGGCTAACTCATAGACACGGACACTTTTAGCCACTAATTAGTCTCCGGATCCTCTTGATCGACTTCCTCTGCAGGTTCTTCTACAGGTTCCTCTGCAGGTTCTTCTACAGGTTCCTCTGCAGGTTCTTCTACAGGTTCCGTTTCAGTTTCTAGACTTTCCTCAACTTCTCCATCGGGATTCCCGCTTCCATCGGACTCTCCATCTACTGCTTCTGACCACTCGTCAACAGACATCGCTGCTCCGCCATCTGCAGGTTGCCAAACTTGTTCTCCGGTCTCTTCATCTACGACCCATTCACCTTCCGCCCAGTCAACTTGTTCGTAAGCTGCTTCGTCC
>JASLTU010000036.1:0-14420 GCA_030742755.1 Acidimicrobiales bacterium
TTGAGTCCAGCTTTTACACCCACTGACTCTTATTTTGGTTTGACCGCCGATGGTAATGTAATAACGAACGGTGTCACCCGTGCTGCCGATTGGGCCAATTTCCCAGCCGAAGTTATCTCACATGAGATGAGCCACACTATGGGTCTGCCGGATACTTACGAAATTGGAGCCACAAATCCAGCACAGCATCAACATGTAGGAAATTTCGGAATTATGGGTCAAATAGAGCCAATGGACTTTAATAGGTCCCTTTCCGATCGATTTAAAGGAAATGAGATGCTTGCTTGGCATCGCTGGCAGCTGGGTTGGATTGAAGACAGTGAAGTATTTTGTGCAACCAGTTCTACAACTTCTATCAAATTGGGGCCCCTTACAAAGAATCTAGATAGCAGAATGTTGGTTATGCCTGTTGATAGCAGTCGGGTTCTCGTTGCTGAGAATAGGGCAATTGACGGCTATGACCAGAATCTCTTAACAGGAGGAATTTTGGTTTATTCAGTAGATGAAAGAATTGCAACTGGAAAGGGACCTATTAAAGTCCAGGGTGATTATTCAGGTGACTGGGCTGACTCATCTGTTCTTCTTCAACCTGGAGAGAAAATCACTGTTACGGGGTATGAAATTTCTGTTACTTCGAAAGTTGGCAACAATTATTTCATAGAAATTTCAACCCCATAGAAGCCTTTTTATTTGCGCCTCTCTTACAAGGAGACAGTACCAACTACTAACATCACGATTCCTAAAATTCCACTAGGTGATGTGAAAATGAAAAAGTTTCGTTATTTATAATCCTCTAGAATGTATTTATGTTTCCAAGATCTGTAGAAAAGCGATTAATGGAAATTTCTCGCCGCATTAAACAACAAAAAGAAGACCTCCTTGTTGCAGAAGAACAACTTATTAGCCTTTCGAGCGACGCGGACGAAGCACGTATAAGATCGCTAGTTTCCGAAACTGCGATTTCCGATAATGATCGTAGAGACTCAGTAAGACAGTCTGAGAATATGCAAAAGTATTGTCACAAAATCCGAAATGAAATACAGCGATTAGAAGAAATTCAAGATGCTTTATTGGACAAAATGAACACAGAAAATATTTAATGGAAAAAGTTAATGTAGTGATAGCTGAGGATGAAGCGATAATACGCTTGGATCTTCGCGAGACCTTAGAAAATGCCGGATACACAGTTGTGGCTGACACTGGAAGAGGGGATGAGGCTGTAAAGCTAGTTAGCGAACATAAGCCCGAAGTAGTGATTTTGGATGTCAAGATGCCAGGCATGGACGGAATTCAAGCAGCTCGCGAAATAGCCTCGACAGAGGATACAGCGGTTGTGATACTCACAGCTTTTAGTCAACGCGAGCTTATTGATGAGGCAGTTGATGCAGGCGCTTTGGCCTATCTCGTAAAACCCTACCAACAGAGTGATTTAGTGCCCGCCATTGAGGTGGCCCGACGTCGACACAAGGAAATGAGAGATTTGACCGATCAAGCTAAAACACTCGAAGACCGTCTTAAAGCAAGAAAAATTATCGAAAAAGCGAAAGGTTTGCTGATCGAGAGCTCGAATATGAATGAAGATGAAGCCTTCAAGTTCATTCAAACGACGGCAATGTCGGACAGGACAACTATGGTTGAAATAGCAGAAAAAATAATTTCAGAAGGTCTACGGCCTCAATATTAAGCATTTCTAACCTGTTGGGACTATTGTCGAAACGTGCCCGACTTAATGATCATTGATGGAAACTCGCTTACATACAGAGCTTTTTTTGCATTACCTCCAGACATGGTTACCAGTAAGGGGCAGACGACAAACGCTGTGTATGGCTTTGCTTCAATGCTCGTGAATCTTATTAAAGATCAAGAACCCAAAAAAATCATTGTTGCCTTTGATCGACCTGAAAAGACTTTCCGACATAAAAGGCATCTGAGTTATAAAGCGAATAGAGAAAAACAACCTGACATTTTATATGAACAGATCCCATTAGTGAAAGAAATGGTTTCACTGCTTGGATACACGTCCATCGATGTAAAAGGTTTTGAAGCCGATGACATAATTGCAACCCTAGCGACAATGGGTCGTGATGCTGGTGAAGATGTTGTTGTGGTGACAGGCGATCGTGATGTTTTTCAACTTGTTGAAGATCCGCATATAAAAGTTCTGTATAACAAAAAGGGAGTCTCTGATTATGCCCTTTATGACGAAAAGGGGATTCTTGAAAGAACTGGGGTTACACCAGAGAATTATGTAAATTATGCTGCTTTAAGAGGCGACAATTCTGACAACCTGCCAGGCGTTCCAGGAGTGGGTGAAAAAACTGCGGCCAAACTCATAAACACTTACGGCAATTTAGAGGGAATTTTTTCTGCAACTTCCGAACAAACTCCAAAATTGAAACAAAATCTTGAAGAAAATCAAGAGTTGGCGCATCTTAACGCTGAGTTGATGGAACTTGTCCGCGATGTGCCACTTGAAGTTAAGTACGACGAACTTGAAAATAGTGACATAAATAATTCTGAAATTAATGAGTTCCTGGACTTACTCGAACTTAATACTTTGAAGAAAAGACTTTCAGATGCCGTTGGCTTTGAAGTGAATGAAAAAGACAATAAAAAAATCACAAAAGATTCAGTGATTGATCTCAAATACGAAGTTTGTATCGACGAAAAAAATGCTCTTCAAAAAATTGAAGTACTTTCTAAAGCTAAGACGATCTCTGTTGCAGAAGCAACAAATCATGAAGGAGGTTTGACGGGCTTAGCTGCAGGTGGATACAAGGACTGCTACTGGTTCCCTGTTGAGGCGATAAAAACCCCGAAAGTACTTAGTGGATTAAATAAATTATTTTCTGCTAAGGGTCCTGGAGTTGCTGTACATGATGGAAAGAAAAGTTATCGTTTCCTATCAAAAGGCGGAATACTCCTTCAAAATATAACTCTAGATATAACCCTCGCACAGTACCTCCTTGATGGGTCCGATTCTTCGGAACCTCTTTCAGAAATTTTGTCTAAACACACTGCTATGCATTTTCCCGATGGAATCGAAAAAGAAGGGCAATTGAATTTTGATTCCGAAGAGGACCACTTGCATGAGTCGATAGTTCACGCCAAGGCAATCTCAAAACTGCATGAACCACTTACTAAAGCTATGAAAGATGATGGATTGACTCAACTGAATCAAGACGTGGAGATACCGCTAGTGAGCGTTCTCGCAGAAATGGAAACTAGGGGAATAGCTGTCGACGTAACAGAGTTGAAAAGATTACGTGACGAATTTACTGCTCAGTGTGAAAGTTTAAGGGCAGAAATTCATGATCTGGCGGGCGAAGAATTCAATGTTAATTCAACAAAACAGTTAAGGGAAATACTCTTTGAAAAGCTTTCTTTAACCCCAGGAAAGAAAACAAAAACAGGTTACTCCACTGATGCTGCCACACTGGAGAAACTGAAAGATTCACATCCGATTGTTGAAAAATTACTTTCTTACCGGGAAGTAGAAAAACTCAGATCGACGTATGGAGAGGGATTACTCTCTTGCGTCGATGAAGATAATAGAATACGGGCGACATTCCATCAGACCGTTACGAGAACCGGACGTTTAAGCTCTGACGCACCAAATTTACATAACATTCCAATAAGGACTGAAGCTGGTAAAGCATTTCGTAAAGCCTTCATTCCTGAAAAGAAATATTCCTTACTTGTCGCTGATTACAATCAAATCGAACTACGTTGCATCGCTCATTTAGCCGACGAGAAAGAGCTAAAAGCGGCATTTAATGAAGGTCAAGATATTCATACTGCCGTTGCTTCACGGACTTGGGGTATCGAACCAGAGAAAATTGACTCGGCAATGAGGAACCGTGCAAAAATGGTTTCCTATGGTCTTGCATATGGGATGGAGGCTTACGGCCTAGCTCAAAGATTGGACATTTCTGTTGAAGAGGCATCTGAAATTCTTAAAGCATTTTTTACGGCATTTCCAGGTGTAAAAGATTACATGAATGAGTCAATTGAAAAAGCGAGAAAAAAAGGTTATACAGAAACTCTTCTGGGCCGGCGTCGGAAAATCCCTGAATTATTGTCAAGTAATTTCAACATACGGCAAGCAGGTGAAAGGCAAGCGATGAATGCTCCGATACAAGGTCTAGCCGCTGACGTTTTCAAGATCGCGTTGGTTTCAATAGATCAAGAGATTCAAAAAAAGGGTTACGAGTCAGCCTTAGTTTTACAAGTTCATGATGAGGTAATTCTTGAAGTTGCTAATGGCGAGATGGAAAACATTAAGAAAATGGTTCAAGACAAAATGGAAAATGCTTATGAATTATCTGTTGAATTAAAAGTTGATATCGCAACGGGTAGTAGTTGGGCGGAAGCAAAAGGTTGAATTTGAATAAAAACGATCAACACTCGCACTGGTTCGAACCGATTGCTGATCATTTAGGTGAGGCGTACTTACGTTATTCATTTACATATGGGACTAAAAACGAAGTTGACTGCCTGTTGGAACTCCTTGAGATCAGCTCAGAGGACCGATTATTAGATGTGGGTTGTGGTCCAGGAAGACATTCACACCTTTTTGCGGAAAGAGGAATTGACGTAGTAGGGATAGACATTTCGGACGAATTCATTGAGCTAGCAAATGCCGAAAAAAGTGAAGCCAAGTTTATTCGACAGGATGTTAGAAAAATGGATTTCGAAGGGGAGTTTGATGCCGTTATATCAATGTGTCAAGGAGGTTTTGGTTTGTTATGTGACCCCGACTCTTCCGTCGAAAACCCGGATACAGACTTGAAGGCTCTTGAAAATATGGTTCGTGCGTTGAAACCCGGAGGAAAGCTAGCTCTGTCAGCTTTTTCGTCTTACTTTCAGGTCCAATACTTAAGCGATAATGATCATTTCGATGCATTGACCGGTGTGAACAAGGAAGAGATAGAAATCATGAACCCGGAAGGTGAGAAAAAAGGAGCGACTACATGGACTACATGCTTCACTCCGAGAGAATTACGATTAATGTGCAAACAGGCTGGATTGTTAGTAAAAAATATCTGGTCAGTTACACCAATTGAATACAAATTATTGCCGTGCGATATAAAAAATCCTGAGTTTTTGCTGTTAGCAGAAAAAGGAACCTAATAATCGGTGATGATGTGATAGGTCTCCGATAGGCTTTATCCGTCTTGAAAAAGAAAGGGAAACTCCCTTACATATCCGCTAACAATGAGAACAACGTGTCCGATCCGATTTCCACAATTCCACTAATTGAATCCCAGCCAATGGGATCTTTCGACAACGAAGGTGAATATACACCTCGAGAAATAACCGCAAACGACCTAGGGTCCCTTTCTTTAGAAGATGCCTACACGGCAACAATGGTTGATATAGAAAACGGCCAAATGGTAGAAGGAACTGTTGTACGAATAGATAAAGATGAAGTTCTATTAGACATTGGTTATAAATCCGAAGGTGTTATACCCCAAAAAGAATTGTCGATTCGAAATAACCTTCACCCCAATGAAGTTGTGGAGATGGGTGAAAAAATTGAAGCATTAGTTCTGCAGCGCGAAGATGCTGAAGGCCGCTTACTTCTCTCAAGAAAGCGCGCTTTGTACGAAAAAGCTTGGGGTGACATAGAGGCAGTAAAAGAAGCTGACGGAATGGTTTCAGGAACAGTTATTGAGGTTGTCAAAGGCGGCCTTATCGTTGATATCGGGCTTAGAGGTTTCTTGCCTGCTTCACTGGTGGATCTGAGAAGGGTTAGAGATCTTCAACCTCTAATAGGAACAACTGTTGATACGAAAATAATTGAACTCGATCGAAACAGAAATAACGTCGTTCTGTCTCGCAGAGCTTGGCTGGAAGAAAGTCAAAAAGATGAACGTGAAGATTTCCTCACGAATCTAAAATCAGGCGAGGTTAGGTCTGGTGTGGTATCTAGTGTCGTCAATTTCGGAGCTTTCGTTGACCTAGGTGGCATGGACGGGTTAATACACGTTTCAGAATTGTCTTGGAAACATGTTGATCATCCTGGCTCGGTAGTTTCAGTAGGCGACGAGATAGAAGTCCAAGTACTAGATATAGATATGAGCCGAGAGAGAATCAGTCTTTCTTTAAAGGCAACTCAAAAAGACCCATGGCAAGAATTTGCAGACAGCCATCAGGTGGGAGAGTTGGTTTACGGTCGAGTTACAAAACTTATCCAATTCGGTTCCTTCGTTCAGGTTGGGGAAGGAATTGAAGGTCTCGTTCATATTTCTGAAATGTCAGCACATCACGTAGAACTACCAGAACAGGTGGTTACCCCAGGTGAAGAATTATGGGTAAAAATTATTGATTTAGACCTTGAAAGAAGAAGGATTAGTCTCTCAATCAAGCAAGCAGCAGAGGGTGGAGTCGTAGCGGCAGAATATCAAGAGCACTTTGGCGAACATAACTATGATGAAGAAGGAAACTATATAGGTGTTGAATCTTCTGAAGGCCAAGAAGCATGGGCAGAGTATTACAACGAGCATGACCCAACTGAACCAGCTGTCGCAGAAGAAGGAGAAGAGGAAGCCACTGATCAGGCAGGAGATGCTACTGCGGAATCAGAAATATCGGAAGATACTGAGTCTGGCGAAGTCGCTGAAGATGACATAAAAGCAGATGAAGTAGGTGTTTCTGAAGAAGGCTCTCAAGATGAACTCGAAGAAGAACAAACAGAGTCATAGGAATAGAATTATTTTAAGCTGGTCAAAAATTGCTTGAAATAGGATTAACAGGTGGAATCGGCTCAGGTAAATCTACTGCTGCTTCCGGTTTCGTTCGACGTGGCGCATTTTTAATCGACGCAGATCAAATTGTCAGGGATTTACAACAGCCCGGTGAGAAAGTTTTTGAGGAAATGGTCTCACAGTGGGGAACAGAAATTTTGACACCTGATGGACAGTTGGACAGACAATTGGTAGCAAACATTGTTTTTTCCAATCCCGATGAGCTGACAGTGCTAAACGGAATAGTTCACCCCGCGGTTCGAGATGAAATGACAAGCAGACGTGAAGTTCATTTGGATACCGATAACACTGTAATTTTAGATATTCCATTGTTAGTCGAATCTGGATATCGCAACTTTGACGCAATCATAGTCGTGGACGTTGACACAGAAATTGCTGTTGAACGTTTGGTTAAATACCGCTCATTTGAAGAAGATGATGCACGAAACAGAATTCAAAAACAAGCAACGCGTGAGTCAAGAACTGAGATTGCTAATTACGTGATTGAGAACAATGATTCTTTGGAGGTCTTTGAAGAAGAAATTGATAAATGTTGGAAGTGGGTCGAATCAATTGAACGACCTGAAGTGGGTCGAGAACTCCCACCGCTCATTAGCAAAGAATAGATAAGACGTGCTTCAGCGTCTATAGAAGTATCATCTTTATGTGGAAACGAAGTTTAAGGTTCATGCACCTTTTCAGCCTGCAGGTGACCAGCCAAAGGCAATTGAAGAATTAGCAGATGGTCTCAATGGTGGAGAGAGGTTTCAAACACTTCTAGGAATTACTGGGAGTGGTAAAAGTGCCACTGTTGCATGGACGATAGAGCAAGTCCAGAGACCGACTTTAGTAATCGCTCCAAATAAAGCTCTTGCGGCTCAATTGGCGAATGAATTTAGATCCTTTTTCCCAGAGAATAAAGTCGAATATTTCGTTTCATATTATGACTATTACCAACCGGAGGCTTACGTTCCGAGCTCTGACACTTTTATTGAAAAGGATTCGTCGGTAAATGATGAAATAGATAGATTACGACACTCGGCAACATCCGCTCTTTTGACGCGACGAGACACGATTGTAGTTGCTTCGGTTTCTTGTATCTATGGTTTGGGCTCGCCGGCACAGTATGAGGGGCAACTTTTGGTTTTACGTACCGAAACTGAAATTAATCAACGTCAAGCATTAGGCCGTCTTATTGACATGCAGTATGAACGAAATGACATGGTTCTAAGTCGTGGAAAATTTCGTGTAAAAGGTGACACGATTGAAATTCATCCTGCGTACGAAGAGACAATATTTAAAGTTTCCCTATTCGGAGATGAAGTCGAAAAAATAACTGAAGTTGACCCAATCACTGGGGATCACATAAAGGATCTGGATGAGTTAATAATCTTTCCAGCAACTCATTACATGGCAGATACAACTGTTATGAATCGTGCCATCAAAGGTATTGAGATAGAGCTGCAAAAATCATTGAAAACATTCGAAAAAGAAAACAAACTTCTTGAAGCTCAACGTTTACGTATGAGAACCGAATATGACCTTGAAATGATGTCAGAGTTAGGTTTTTGTAGCGGAATTGAAAACTACAGTGCGCATATAGATGGCAGATCACCTGGTGAGAGACCGTTTACTTTACTTGATTATTTTCCTGATGATTTTCTTGTTGTTCTTGATGAATCTCATGTGGCTATCCCACAACTTCATGGGCAACATGAAGGAGACAGGAGTCGAAAACTTACTCTTATCGAACATGGTTTTAGACTTCCGTCCGCTGCAGATAATCGTCCACTTAGATTCGATGAATTTATAAACAGGGTAGGGCAAGTGGTTTTAGTTTCAGCCACCCCAGGGAATTGGGAGAAAGAAAACAGTACGAGAATTGTTGAGCAGATAGTTCGTCCTACAGGATTAATTGATCCGGAAGTCTTAGTAAGACCCACTGAAGGACAAATCGATGATCTGCAAGAAATGATTTCAACACGAGTCGAATCAGAACAACGGGTACTAGTGACGACACTTACAAAGAAAATGGCAGAGGATCTAACAGAATACTTGTTGGAACAAGGAGTAAGGGTGCGTTATTTGCATTCAGACATTGACACGATTGAGAGAATCGAAATCCTTCGTGATTTACGTTTAGGTGAGTTCGATGTGCTCGTTGGCATAAACCTTTTAAGAGAGGGACTGGATTTACCCGAAGTCTCATTGGTGGCAATTCTCGACGCAGACAAGGAAGGGTTTTTACGAAGCGAAACCTCACTGATACAGACGATAGGGCGTGCAGCTCGTAACGTTGATGGGCAAGTGATTATGTACGCAGATAAAGTCACTGGTTCAATGAAAAGAGCTCTTGATGAAACAAAGCGTCGTAGAGAATTGCAGAGAAAGTACAACGAGGAAAATGGAATAGATCCGCAGACAATCAGAAAAGCGGTTAGCGATATTTTGGAGATGGTGAGACCTGGAGCTGTTTCAAGTAGGCCAAAAAACAAGAAAAGGAACGCAGTAAAACTTGTCGAGGAATTATCAGACATGCCGCGTGAAGATCTAAAACGCCTAGTTCATACACTCGAGGAAGAAATGGGAGAAGCTGCTGAGGAGCTTCAATTTGAATATGCAGCACGTCTAAGAGATGAAATAAAGGAATTAAAACGGGAAATTCGCGACATGCCTGAAAAAGTTTAAGTAAAAATCAAATGTGAAGTGCTTTCCATATGTCTAGGATCGTTTAATGCCAGAAAGGTTAGTGGTTCAGGGAGCAAGGGAACATAATTTACAGTCCGTTGACCTAGATCTTCCTCGAGAAAAGCTAATAGTTTTTACTGGCATATCGGGATCTGGAAAGTCCTCATTAGCTTTCGACACCATATACGCAGAAGGACAAAGACGTTATGTGGAATCCTTGTCTGCGTATGCTCGCCAATTCTTAGGGCAGATGGATAAGCCTGACGTGGATTTCATTGAAGGATTATCTCCTGCTATTTCTATAGATCAAAAAAGCTCTTCAAGAAATCCGCGTTCGACAGTTGGAACTGTGACTGAAGTGTATGACTATTTAAGGCTGCTTTTCGCTCGAATAGGCGTACCGCATGACCCTGAGACTGGAGAGAAACTAACAAGGCAGACACCCCAGCAGATTGTCGATCGAATAATGAGATTAGAGGATGGTACTAGATTTCAAGTATTAGCACCGGTGGTAAGAGGTAGAAAAGGCACCTACGAGACGCTCCTAGATGATCTGGCCACACAGGGGTTTAGTCGTGTTCTTATCGATGGTGAAATCCATGAATTTGGCGAGTCAGCAGATTTAGCTCGATATGAGCAACACACTATAAAAGTAGTGGTTGATCGTTTAGTTATGAAGAAAGGAATAGAGAGACGTTTAACAGAGTCTATGGAGACTGCATTATCTCTAAGCGAAGGGGTGGCAGAAATAGAGATAGTTGATCGAGAAGATGCTGAAGAAAATGAATTGATTGTATTTAGTCAGCACTTATCGAGACCAAGTGATGGAAAATCCTTCGAAGATCTAGCCCCAAGAAATTTTTCCTTCAATAGTCCATACGGAGCGTGTACGCATTGTGATGGATTAGGAACTGTATATCAGGTCGATCCACATTTGGTGGTTCCAAATCCAGAGCTGACTCTTGCAGAAGGCGCGATAGCGCCGTGGTCTGGCGGAAGGAGTCGTTATTTTAAAAGACTTATCGAAGCCGTTGCTGACCACGAAGGGATTGGCCTAGAGACACCTTGGGAGAAATTGCCCAAAAAGCATCAAAAAATCTTAATGGATAAGGGTTTAAGCGAAAGAGTGAAAGTTAGGTACCATAACCGATTTGGTAGAGCTCGGGTGCATAATGCGAGATTTGAGGGAGCTATCCCTTATTTGAGACGCAGACATCAAGAGGCTGAAAGCGATACTCAAAGAGAGCAGATTGAAGGCTACATGCGGCAAGTTGACTGCCATGAATGTGGCGGGGCTCGCTTAAACCCACTTTCGCTTGCTGTGACAATAGATAGTTATTCGCTAGATGACATTTGCCGTCTCTCAATCGATAATGCGTTTGAAGTTATTTCGAATTTACAACTCAACGATCGAGAGGAGATGATTGCTGAGCAGGTCGTAAAAGAGATAAATTCACGTTTGAGTTTTTTGCTTGATGTGGGTCTGGAATATTTGACGCTCTCTCGTTCAGCAGCAACTTTAGCTGGAGGTGAGGCACAACGAATAAGACTTGCTTCTCAAATAGGAAGCGGGTTAGTTGGGGTGCTTTATGTTTTGGACGAACCCTCTATAGGCCTTCATCAAAGAGACAATCAACGGTTGATAGAAACTTTGTCCCATCTAAGAGATATCGGAAATACTGTAATTGTTGTTGAGCATGACGAAGAAACTATTCGTGCAGCGGATCATGTTGTTGATATCGGGCCTGGGGCTGGCGAACATGGAGGAGATGTTGTTTATTCAGGAAACGTAAAAGGTCTTGTCACCTGTAAGAAATCATTGACGGGGCAATATTTATCAGGAAAGAAACTTTTACCGATTCCTAAAGAAAGACGCAAAACAAATGGTTCTTTTGTCAGCATTCTTGGAGCGCGTGAAAACAACTTGAAGAATATTGATATCGATTTCCCACTTGGTTGCTTCGTTGCGGTCACAGGGGTTTCAGGTTCGGGGAAGTCAACCCTTGTTAACGAAATACTTCTGAAAGGGTTAATGCAGTCAATATATAAATCTAAAACACCGCCAGGTTTACACAAAGCGATAACAGGAGTCGATCAAGTCGACAAGGTTATAAATATTGATCAAGCTCCAATAGGGCGAACACCAAGATCAAATGCGGCTACTTATACAGGTGTGTTTGATCACATTCGTAAATTATTCGCAAAAACTGAAGAGGCGCGCCTTCGCGGCTATCAACCAGGAAGGTTCAGCTTCAACGTTAAAGGAGGGCGTTGTGACGCTTGTTCCGGAGATGGAACATTACGAATAGAAATGCATTTTCTTCCTGACGTCTACGTTCCATGTGAAGTGTGTCTGGGTAAAAGGTACAACCGAGACACGCTTGAAATAATGTATCGCGGTAAAAATATTGCTGACGTTTTAGAGATGCCGTGTGAAGAAGCATTAACTTTTTTTGAAAAGCAGCCGTCAATTACACGCCATATGCAAACTTTGGTAGATGTCGGACTTGGATATATCAGGCTTGGTCAATCAGCACCCACACTCTCTGGTGGTGAAGCGCAGCGAGTAAAACTAGCAACTGAATTAGCTAAGAGACCGACTGGACACACTCTTTACCTGTTAGATGAACCCACTACAGGGTTGCATTTTGAAGATGTGAGAAAACTTTTAAATGTATTAACACGGCTAGTAGATAACGGAAACACAGTAATAGTTATTGAACATAATTTAGATGTTGTAAAAACAGCTGATTGGATTATTGATTTGGGTCCTGAAGGGGGAGAAGGCGGCGGAGAAATCGTCGCAAGCGACACTCCGGAAAATATTACAAAACTAAAAACTAGTCATACGGGAAGATTTCTTAAACCTTTACTCACTAGTTAGTTGAATCAAAGTTAGAAAAGATTCGATAACACCCTTATTCTGAAAGAGTGTTAAAACAGCCTGAACAAGGAACCATTCCTACTAAACCTGGTTCTTATCAATTTTTTGATAAGACGGGAACGGTTATCTATGTAGGAAAGGCTAAGAACCTTCGAAATCGAGTGAATAGTTATTTCGGGAGCAGTAAAACAATGGCTTCTCGAACACAGCGAATGATGGAAGAAGCAACACATCTTGAATGGATCCAGGTCAGAAACGAACTGGAAGCATTGATGCTCGAATTTACTTTGATTAAAGAACACAAGCCACGTTTCAATGTTGACCTCAAGGACAACAAAAGTTATCCGTATCTCTCTGTGACCTTGAATGAAAAGTGGCCGCGACCAACCATTACACGTGGAAAGCGAAAGAAAGGGGTTAGATATTTTGGTCCTTACGGAAATGTTAAAGCTATACGTGAAACTTTAGATCTGTTGGTTAAAAGCTTTCCCCTTCGCACATGTTCAAATTCAAAATTCAAAGAACATGAAAAAAACGGAAAGCCATGTTTGTTGTTTCATATAGACAAATGTTCGGCGCCATGCGTAGACAAAATTACGAAAAAGGAATATGACAGCTTAGTGTCTGACCTTTTAAGTTTTCTGGACGGAAACAGTAAGTCGATAGTAGGCAACTTACGTGAAGAAATGTCAATTGCGTCAGGCAAACAGGAGTATGAAAACGCAGCGCGTGTGCGCGACAAAATATTGAATATAGAAAGAGTTCTTGAACGACAACAAATGGTTCTTAACGAAACAGAAAATATAGATATTTTCGGATTTTCTGGCGATGCGATTGAGGCTGCTGTGCAAGTTTTTTACATTAGACACGGTCGTGTGGTTGGCCGCAAAGGATTTGTTGTAGATCGTATTGACGGGATAGAAAACTCTGAACTGCTTAAACACTTAATTGTGGAGCATTACAAGTCGAATCCACCGAGAGGAATCCCACGTCAAATATTGGCGGAGGTTATACCGGAAGATGTCGAGCTGATGGAGACTTGGCTGAACGGAGAGAGAAATTCCTCAGTAGAAATTCGTGTCCCAAAACGTGGAGAAAAAAAATCTCTTCTTGAAACAGTTGTTAACAATGCGGCTGAAGAGTTTATACGCCACCGTCTTAAACGAGCAAAAGACCACAATGCTCGTTCAAAAGCCTTAAATGAACTGCAAGAAGCATTGGGAATGGAAAATGCCCCTTTAAGGATCGAATGTTATGACATGAGCCACTTGCAAGGAACTGATTATGTTGGATCTATGGTTGTGATGGAAGACGGCCTGTTAAAAAAGAGTGACTACAGGCGGTTTCGTATAAATAGTTTTGATGGAAACGATGATTACGCCGCAATGAAAGAAGTAATTACTCGACGTTTAAATGCTTACTTAAAAGAAAGCAAACAAACAGGGGAAGCTTCAAGTAAAAAGTTTGCTTACCCACCTCAGTTGCTATTAGTGGACGGCGGGAAAGGACAACTTTCAGTAGCTCAGAGCGCCGTGCGTGAACTAGGTTTGTCCGATCTTATTTTCGTCGCGTCACTTGCGAAACAGTTCGAAGAAGTATTTGTTCCAGGTAAGAGTCACCCTGTGGTAATTCGAAGGAATTCTGAAGCTTTATATATGTTGCAACGACTTAGAGACGAATCTCACAGGTTTGCAGTCGAATATCATCGAAAACTTAGAGGCAAACGAATGATCGAATCTGTTTTAGATGGAATTCCCGGTTTAGGAGAAAAACGCAAAAACCGACTACTTGATGAATTTGGAACTTTAAAGCGACTCAGGGAAAGCAGCCTTGAGGACCTTAATGAAATCAAATGGCTTCCCGAAAATGTAGCTAAAGAAGTTGCAAAAAAACTCGACCTCGATCTTAACTAACTGTTATAGATGCCATAGAAAAAATGGCTGCGATGACACCAAAAACCTGCGTACGGGTCATTTTCTCTTTAATAAGAAAGTGGGCCAAAACTACAGTGATAGCGGGATAAAGAGCGCTTAGAAGTGAAGTGATGCTTAGAAGTCCTCTGTTAACCGCTATTAGAAAACAGGCACTTGCACAAGCGT
>JASLTU010000037.1:0-14039 GCA_030742755.1 Acidimicrobiales bacterium
CGACACATGCTCAACGAAACACCCTCACCTGGGTGGTGATCGTGATCATCATCAGCAGCAGCAGCTGGAGCGGCAGTTGTTGCCGCAGGCGCAGCAGTAGTAGCAACAGCAGCTGAACTGCTAGCCGAACTACTCGCACCATCATCACCGTCAGACCCGCAGGCCCCGGCAATCAATCCAAGCGCCAAAACAGCAGAAACAATCCGCCAGCCTCGACGCCTAATAAGCGTTTCCATTAAGGAAGCCCCCTCCATTAGTAAACAAAAACGAATGCCAAAAGACATTCAGATAAGAAGTGTAAGACAAACACAAGCTTTTAGGCAATAGCGGGAAAATTTGTTACATATCTGCAACTTTTATAAAACTATTTAGGTAATTGCTTACTTTTCGTTGATTTCTAGATCAATTTCAGCTTTCAAATCTCTAGAGGAGGACCCTAAATGAGCCTTATAAGCGCCTGAATCCGTGTACCAACCTGAAATATCTCGATGCCCTAGGCCAAATTTCATTCCCCCGACTGCTACCGGAACACGTATTGAACGTTCTGGCCATCCTGGATCCGCTGGATCCCAGTATGCAAAAGCTCGGTTCCCTAAGTTGAATTCGACTTCTTTAGTCTCTCCGGGTTCTAGATAAATCTTTTTAAAAGCTTTGAGTTCTTTTTTTGGCCTTGCTAATACTGGAGAAACATGCTCGATATAGCACTGAACAACTTCAGTTCCCGCCCTATCCCCTGTATTCGTAACAGAAATTGTTAAATCAACAGTCTCTCCTTTAAGTAGTTCTTGAATGGAAGACATCTTTTTCAAATCCGGCTCTGACCAATCAAAAGTGGTGTAGCTCAATCCGTAACCAAATGGGTATGCAACTTCAATCCCACGAGTGTCATACCATCTATATCCAACGAAAACCCCTTCAGCGTAAAGCACCTGGCTGTTCTCACCTGGATAACTTGTAAAAGCAGGTGTGTCTTCTAAACGTTTTGGAAAAGTCGTTGGAAGTCTGCCACTGGGTTCAGAGTCGCCAAGAACAACATCCACTAAAGCATCTGACATTCCTTGCCCTCCAAACCAACTGACAAGAACTGCACCTGCTTTGTCCACCCAGTCCATTGTTATTGGCGAACCCGAATTGACCACTACCAACGTTTTTGGATTGCAAGCTGAAACTTGACGAACCAATTCCGCTTGATTGCCTGGAAGGTCCATGCTCTCTCTGTCCCGTCCTTCTGTCTCCCATTCTTCATCAGTGCCGACAACCATCACAACAACATCTGCTTCTTTCGCTACTTCTAAGGCTCTTTCTAAAATGTCTTCATTTTCAGGTGGTCTTAAACCAACTTGAACTCCGCATAAAGCAACGCTTCCTTCACTTGAATATTCAACGACTAGCTCAACGGTTTCTCCACGATTAAGTTCCAAAGGAACCGATACTTCTTCGCTTCCGAGACCAAAAAAGGCTTCCCCAGAAGGAATAGGGTCACTGATCCCATCAATAAGCGTCTTACCATTGACCATTACTCTCGCTTTTCCTGCCTGTATCAAAGTCAAAGTGTGGCTACCATCCTGATCGGATGTCAATTGCGATTTAGCCCGGAAACTGAAATCAGAAATGTCATCAACGCCTTCAATTTTTTCAAAATGAAGTAATCGGCCATCAGGTTTTGATGACGCCGCTACTGAGGTTCCTTCACAGTCGAAACCATTAAAGTATTCAATCGAAAAACCTTGTTCACCTTTTTCTGTTCTCAGGATTCTCCGCGCTATCGGTCTGCTAGTTCTGTCTGAAACCGTTCCAGGTTCATAAACAATTTCGCAATTTTCAAATCTATTTTTAAAAGCCTCTAATGGCGACACCACATATTGTGGTACTAGCTGAGCTGATCCACCACCCATAATCATCGCTGTTGCAGCATTTGGGCCTATTAAGGCAATGTTCTTTATTTCCTCCTCTTTAAAAGGAAGCAGACCATCGTTTTTCAATAGAACCATTGATTCAGCAGCCGCTTGTCGTACCAATATATGGTCGTCAGGATTTTCGAGTTCTCTTTCAGGAATTTGAAGAGGGTCTTCAAAGGCACCTGTTCTTTCAAGTAAAAGAAGCAGCCTTCGAACTGAAGTATCTACTGTCTTTTCATCAATCTCTCCGTTATTAACCAGTTCAACGATTTTTTCTCCGTAGTGCTCAACAGGTCCTGGCATTTCTAAATCAAGTCCAGCATTAACGGAATTTGCAGTTGATCTAGTAGCGAACCAGTCGCTAACAACTATCCCATCAAAACCCCATTCTTCTCGCAAAATTTTGGTGAGAATTCTTTCATTTTCACATGCATAAACACCATCTAGGCGATTGTATGAAGCCATTATCCCCCAAGCTTGAGCTTCCTTTACTACAGCTTCAAATGGAGCTAAGTAAATTTCTCGCAATGCTCTTTCTGGCACAACAGATTCAATTGTGTTTCTTTCAAATTCAGAATCGTTAGCAACAAAGTGTTTTGTTGTTGTTCCTACCCCACCGGATTGAACACCTTTTACGAATTCAACAGCGATACTCGAAGTAAGAAAAGGGTCCTCCGAGTAGCATTCAAAATTTCTTCCTCCAAGTGGTGTTCGATGGATGTTGACGGTTGGAGCTAATAGAACATGTGAACCTCTTGCGCGGGTTTCAAGCGCTAATGCTTTTCCTAACTGGTTAATTAAATCTGGATTCCAAGTCGCCCCTAAAGCTGAACCGCAAGGAATACACAAAGCCGGTGTACCTGAGCCCAGAAGACCTGCCCCTCTTGCACCCGCAGGGCCGTCCGTTACTTTGAGTGACGGTATTCCTAGACGTTCTACAGGAAAAACGTCCCATACTCCTTTTCCAGACATCAAATCGGCCTTCTCTTCGAGGGTCAATTCTGCTAATAAGTCATCTATGCGTTTACTCATATATAGATATTTAACCTACAAGAGCAAATTTTGCTAATGGGGTTTTGAAAGATATATCTATTCACAAAATGCGAGTGAATGATCTCGGAAGTAACCTTTTCTTTATGTTCGATTTAATAATTAAAGATGGCACTGTAATTGATGGAACTGGTTCACCTGGTGTGAAGACTGACATAGCTGTATCTGATGGGAGAATTTCAGATATTGGCAACTTTGATTCAAGTGAAGCAAAAGAAATTGTTAATGCGGAAGGCATGATCGTTTGTCCCGGTTTTATTGACCCCCACACCCATTATGACGCTCAACTTTTCTGGGATCCTCACGCCTCACCTTCTAATCTTCATGGAGTTACAAGTGTCGTTATGGGAAACTGTGGTTTTTCTATCGCTCCAATATCTGATGCTTCTGATGCTGAATATCTGGGAGCGATGCTAGTTCAAGTAGAAGGTATGTCAGCTGAAGCGCTTCGTCTAGGTGTTGATTGGAATTGGAATTCTTTCGGGGATTATCTAGGACGTTTAGATGGGAATGTGGGAATTAATGTCGCTGCGATGGTAGGCCATTGTGCGCTTCGACGAACCGTTATGAAAGAAGATGCCGTGAAACGCGAAGCTACCGAAGATGAGATTGCGAAAATGCAAAACCTTCTTGGGGAAGCTCTAGAAGCTGGTGGTCTCGGTTTTTCCACGAGTCGTTCATTCACACACACAGATGGTGATGGTTTACCGGTCCCGTCAAGGGTTGCATCTGTAGAAGAGGTTTTAGCACTAGCAGAAGTTTGTGAGAAGTACCCTGGCACAACACTTGAATGGGTAGCAGATGGATGCATGAACGGTTTTTCCGATGAAGAAGTTGATTTGATGACCCAAATGTCTCTACGCGCTAGACGTCCCCTTAACTGGAACGTTCTGACTGTTGATTCTGCTCGTCCAGATGACTATAAGAATCAAATAAATGCATGTGAGCGTGTAGCCGAAGAAGGTGGAAGAGCAATGGCGCTGACCATGCCGATTCTGGTTGGAATGACAATGCATTTTCATTCCTTCTGCGCTCTTTACAAGCTTCCAGGGTGGGACGAAATAATGACTCTCCCTGAAGACGAGAAAATGCAAAAATTAGCTGATCCTTCTGTAAGAAAATTCCTTGAAGAAAATGCGGCTTCGCCAGAAGCAGGTGTTTTTTCACGGCTTACAGGTTGGGGAAAATATCGGATTGGTGAAACTTTTTCTGAAGAGAACAAAGGACTTGATGGGAGACTGGTTTCTGATATTGCCAGAGAACGAGGAACACGAGATTTTTATGCTCTTCTCGACATAGTTCTAGCAGATAATCTCAAAACAGTTCTATGGCCTGGACCTACAGATGATGATCCGGCTAGTTGGCTGATGAGACAAACTGTTTGGGATCACGAAGAGGTAATGATTGGCGGTTCGGATGCTGGAGCTCACCTTGACCGCATGGCAGGCGCCTCTTATCCAACGGAATGGATCCAAGACTGCCTTACCGGAAGAGAGCTCGCACCTGTCGAAAAAGCCATTGAACACATGACAGATATTCCGGCTAAATTTTTTGGTTTAGTTGATCGAGGTAGAATCGAAGAAGGTTTTTATGCTGATTTAGTCATCTTCAATCCTGATCAAATCAATTCACAAGAACTAAAAATTCTAAATGACTTACCTGGAGAAAGTCCTCGCCTTTATGCAGGAGCTGAAGGGATTGACAAAGTTTTTGTTAACGGAATTCTTACCATAAATGGAGGCCTTCCCACTGAAGCTTTACCAGGTGTTGTTTTGCGATCAGGAACCCACACAGTCACAAACCCAATCCCAGCTGACTGCTAAATGACACAATTATCTGAAAGTCACGTGACTGTCAAAAGATTTAAGGACATCTACAAAAATGTCTGATTCGCCAAGACCAAAAATCAGGCACATGCCTGGTTTGGATGGCGCACGTGGTCTCTGGGTGATACTGGGACCTCTCCTTTATCATGCTCGACCTGAAAATGTGCCTGGTGGCCCTTCAATCGTTCCAGGGGGAATTCTCTCTCTTGACTTATTTTTCGTATTATCAAGTTTTCTTATTGTCACTATCGCTCTAAAAGAATGGGATCTGACTGGCAAAATAGATCTGAAAGGATATGCAGGGAGACGCGCTAGAAGACTTCTTCCTGCTTTACTGGTAGCGCTCGTAGGCCTAACTGCCTATCTAGTTTTTTTCGGAGAAACATCTCAAGTAAGTCGCTGGACCGGTGCGATCGTTTCGGCACTCACTTACAGCGCAAACTGGCATGAGATAGCCGCAGATATTTCTTACTTTGAGCACTACAGAACCCCATCTCCACTGAAACACATCTGGTCATTTTCAATTGAGGAACAGTTCTACATTTTCGCCCCTCTTTTCATCATCGTAGGTTTAGGCATTCTAAAAAAGAGCGAAAAATTACTCTTATGGTTCGCTATCGCTGGAGCCGTAGCTTCAGCTTGCTGGATGGCAATACTCCATGAGCCTGGCACTGATCCATCTCGTGTTTATTTCGGCACAGACACGAGAGCGCAAGCTCTTTTTGTTGGGATCATCTTGGCTCTCCTTGCAAGAAAAATAGGACCACCAAAATCTGAAATGACCACAAAGCTAGTTGCCCTGCTTGCATACCCAGCTACCGCCTTTCATCTCTGGGCAGTGCTTTTCGTTTCTCAAGAGAATGAATGGATGTTTGAACGTGGTGGATTTCTACTAATTGCTGTTATGAGTGCTCTAATAATTTATGGTTTGACAGTTTCAGCAGAATGGAGTCCTTTGCATCGATTCATGGAATCCTCTCCGCTCAGATACCTAGGACGTATAAGTTACGGCCTATACCTGTACCACTGGCCTGTTTACATGCTTGTAACCGGTAACCGTCTTTCTCGTCTACTTCCTGGAGTAAATGAAATCGAAGGAGTATCTCTTCTTTTATGCCACTTGTTGATCACAGGAATTTTAGCTTCCGCTAGTTTCCACCTGATAGAACGACCTTTTCAGAACCGCCGTTTCCCTTTAACAAAAATATCCACATCAGCATTATCAGGAACAGTCGCTGCTTCTATAGGAATCGCAGCCATCCTGTTCGGTCTGCTTTGGGTCAACACGAGACCAGCCGACGCCAGCGAAGACTTCTCTGCCGCCGGAGGTGTGTGCATCCAGCAAGGACTACTCCCACCGCCCAGCGATGAAAGAACACGAATTCTTGTTGTTGGAGACTCAGTATCAGTACAAATTGCTGAAGCCCTATGCGGTTGGTCGCTAGAAAATCCAGGCGAAATAGTAGTCATGAATGAAGCCCATCTTGGATGCGTTGTTGGCCGATACGGGCAGAAACGTATCCCAGAAGGAATTGAAGGCCCTGTGGGAGAACTATGTTCGGCTTGGAATGACCCAGTACCTTCACACGAAATGTTAGATAGAGACATAGTGTCATGGCCTACTGCCGTTGAAATTTTTCAACCTGACGTGGTAATCGGACATATAACTCCTTGGGATGTGACAGACCGCTTAATCCCATCTTTGGGTGAAGAATGGGTTTGGGTTGGCACCGATAAGTACGACAACTACATCTCATCTGAATATCGAATCGGTACTGAAACTCTCGGGTCAACAGGCGCTCACGTTTACTGGTTGGAAGGGGCACATTTACGTCGTGAAATAAAACCTCAAAATCACCCTGATCGCATAGATTCTCTGAATGAATTGGTGGCTGATTCAGTTTCAGATCTTGATTATGTGACTATTGCTCCGTATAAGGAATTCATTGGTGAAATTGGCAGTAGCAGAGAAAAACAAATACGCGATGATGGCGTTCACTTAACAGAACAAGGGCTTTTAGAAGTAGCTGACTGGCTTATCACCGACGTAATCTCAACCAAAACTAAGTGAAAACTTTCCTAAGTTGTTGTTGACCACCAACTCTTCAAACGTTGTTTCAGTTCTTCTTTTTCAACTTCTCCCTCTTCCCTCTTAATCTTTAAGAGGAACTTCAAAGCTTGACCTACTTCCCTGCCTGGTTCTAGACCCAGATACTCCATTATCTCATCACCGTCTAAACCAGGGCGTTCTGATTTAATCCTCTCTTCTTCGGCTAGGTCTTTAATTCGTATTTCCAAATCATCCATTGCTGCTTGGATACCTTCTTCTTTGACTCGATTTCGCGTAGTGCAATCGCAACGGATCAAATGATTTAACTGACCTAATAAGGGTCCAGCATCTCTTGCGTATCTACGCACAGCCGAATCTGACCAACCATCTACATAGCCTTTAAAACGTCCAGAAAGTCTCACCAGTTCACTTACCTGTTTAACGATCTCCTCTGGAAAATCGAGAGCTTTAAGTCTTTTGCGCGCAATTCGCGCGCCAACTTCTTCATGATGCCTAAAAGTGACCCCTCCATGCGAGAATGACCTTGTATCAGGTTTTCCGATGTCATGGAAAAGAGCTGCCAGTCGGACAACTATTTCCGGTTTTGTTTTATTTACAACCGCAATCGTATGAGCCAAAACGTCCTTGTGCTTATGTATGGGGTCTTGTTCCATTTCCAGCCGTGACAGTTCAGGAATGATGTCGTCCATCTCACCTGATTCCACAGAAGTCCACAAGCCTTCAGCACAATCTTCCTCGAGAAGAATTTCAGATAATCGATCCATAATATAATTTTAGAAAAAATTGTGAATAAAAATACTGTTAAGAAGATTTTGGCTGATTCTCTATTTTTATTCCCAACATTCGCGCGGCATTGCCTCTAACAATTTTCCAAACAACATCTTGCGGTAAGTGTCCCATCATGTCTTGGGCAACTTCTTTAGTGTTGGGCCAAGTAGTGTCAGTGTGCGGATAATCAGTTTCGAAAGTGATGTTGTCTACTCCCACTTCATTCAATGAATTAAGACCGTGCTTGTCACGGAAGAAACATCCAAAAACCTGACGGTAGTAATAGGTTGATGGCGGCTCGGGCACGATGTCGGCAACGCCTCCCCAAGCCCTGTGTTCTCTCCACACATCATCCACTCTTTCTAGAATGTAGGGAAGCCATCCAATCTGGCCTTCACTGTATGCCAAAGTTAATGTTGGAAAACGTACAAGAACACCTGAGAACAAAAAGTCACTCAAAGAAGCTATTGCATTATTGAAACTCAAAGATGCCGCAACTGCTGGTGGCGCATCAGGAGAGGCAGCTGGCATCTTCGAAGAAGAACCTATATGCATGCAAACTACTGTTTCGGTGTCTTGACATGCTTGGAAGAAAGGATCCCAATAACCTGTGTGTATAGATGGCAAACCTAAATTTGGTGGTATTTCGGAGAAACAAACCGCTCGGCATCCACGTTCGGCATTCCTTCTAACTTCTTCGGCAGCTAACTCAGCATCCCAAAGAGGAATAATTATCAAAGGTAGAAGAGCACCGTTAGAGTCACCACACCACTCTTCAACCATGAAATCGTTGTATGCCTTAACACAAGCTAAAGCGAGTTCACGGTCTTTAGCTTCAGCAAACGTCTGACCGCAAAAACGAGGCATGGTTGGAAAAGAAAGAGAGGCTTCGACATGATTAGAAATCATGTCTTCGACACGAGCCTTTGGGTCATAACAACCTGGTCTCATTTCATCATAAGTAATAGGTGACATGGTCATTTCTTCACGTGGAAAACCAACTGCCGCTACATGCCTCTTATTTGGATGTACGAGATCTTCATAAAACCATATGTCGCACCAAGGAGCATCTGGAGCATCTAACTCGTACTCGTACATCTTAGATCCGCCCACCCAAAGCATCTCACCTAACCGGCGACGTTCAACCCTTGGTCCTTTTTCCTTAAATTTTTCTGGAAGCCACGTCTCCCAAAGATGTGGAGGCTCAACAAGGTGATCATCAACACTAATGATCATTGGAATCTCAGTTTTAGAACTTTCACTTACAGGTTCTGTTATCGCCATTTAGTCCTCCGGGATATAGAAATCTCTTTCCGTTCCTGCATCAGATTCTAGACCTTTGTTACCCAACTCGCATCTATGAGAATTTCTAGGCAGTATGTAGTAGTTAAGAAAGGAAAGTAAATGAAAGTTGGAATTGCGTTTGCAAATATATTAAATTTCGGCACTCCAGATGGAAGTATCCAATTCGCTCAAGCTGCAGAGAAAGCAGGAGTTGAATCTCTATGGACAGTTGAACATGTCATCTATCCTTCAAATTACGATTCGAAATACCCATATGATACGAGCGGCAAAATGATCATGGCGCCTGATACAGATCTTACAGACCCTCTAATCTGGCTTACTTGGTTAGCTGCTAATACTTCTTCAATAAGACTGGGAACCGGAATTCTTATCCTTCCAGAAAGAAACCCTTTAGTGTTGGCGAAAGAATTAGGAACTTTAGATTCTCTTAGCGGTGGCAGAGTTGAGCTTGGAATTGGAGTCGGATGGCTTAAAGAAGAATTTGATGCCCTAGGAATTCCTTGGGAGCGTAGAGGTGCACGTACCGACGAATATGTTGCTGTGATGCAAAAACTTTGGAGTGACAATGAAGTCTCATTCGACGGTGAGTTTGTTTCTTTCGAAAACATTTCTTCAAACCCAAAACCATTAAACGGTTCAGTCCCTATAACAATCGGAGGTCATAGTGATGCAGCGGCAAGACGTGCGGGTCGTATAGGTAACGGATTTTTCCCTGGGAATGGCGACTTGGAACACATGCTAAAGCTTATGAATGAATCAGCTGAGAAAAATGGACGTGATCCTAAAGAAATAGAGGTCAGCTGGGGTGATACTGGGATAATGGGTGATGACCCTATTGCCGCTGCAGAGCGACTGAAATCTAAAGGAGTCACCAGAGTTATTGTCCCATCAGTAATGTTTTTAAATAACACAGAAGAACAATTGGCAGAATTCGGTGAGCGTGTCGTCTCAAAAATTTCCGATATCTGAAGTCTGATAGCTGAAAATTTCTTTAACTTTTAGACTGCTTAATGAAACAAAGGTGAAAGCCGGTAAAACAATCTGATGACAAGCTGGAGAAGCAATACAGGAATGCGATCAAGGGTACCGATTACGCCTCTTACCTCAAGTCGGCAATCTCTCGGCAGACCGGGAAACGGATTCCCTTCTTCTTTATTTACGAAACGAAATGTAGTAATTGCAGTAATTGTCTTTTCTTTTTTAATAATTATTGCAATAGGTCAAAGTAGCGACTCAGAACAAACAGAAGAAGATCTAGGACTTGCCGCAACAGTTCAAGAGTCTATGATTCGATCAGGTTTACCGACAGTAGAAATACAAATGATCGACTCAACGGTTGTGCTTGAAGGAGTCGTAAAGACTCAAGAATTGAAGGAGGCTGCTACGCGAGTAGCTCAAGCCCAACCAGGCGTTATAAGCGTTGAAAATTTGTTAAAAGTACCAGAACCTAGAAATCAAGTAACTACCACTACCACTCCAGATCTACCTGCTAATCAAACAGATCTACTTCTGCAAACACGACTGAGTGCTGCTGGTGCCTCTTCTGGAATTCAATTCGAATCTGGAGGCGATATTTTGACTCTTGAATCGCTACCTACCCTAGAAAGGCTTGCTTATTTCTTATCCAATGAAAAAGAAATAAGAGTTCAGATACTGGGGCATACAGACAGCGATGAGAAGTGTCCGGGAGACAATCTGATACTTTCACAAAGACGCGCGGAAGCCGTAAGAGCGCAATTGCTTGCTCGTGGAGTCGAAGCTGAAAGACTGACCTCCACAGGAATGGGGCATACAGATCCGATCGCTGACAATCTGAGTAAATCTGGTAAAGCTGCGAATAGAAGAATTGAATTCCTACTAATAACAGAAGGACAAGAAGGGATCCCTGCACCTCCTCAACCTGAAGCCGTAAATGCTTGTTAATTAAGGAAATTTTCTTTTCTGCTAAGAAGAGCCCACTATCCCTGATGTGCCAAAGAATGTTTTGTAAAATGTATTTAGGACGTGTCGTCTAAACATCTGTGAATCTCTAATCGATTCGCGCGTGTTTAATGAGCACTCAAAGGCGAGGAGCTTTAATGGCAGGAAAAGGACTTTGCGTACGATGCAGGCAAGTAGTTCCTCTTATGCTTACCAGTCTTGTTTGCGACAGGGCAGGTGCCTCAGCTCAACCAACTGGAGTTTGTTCTGAATGTGTTGAACGAAATGAACTTGACGAAAAGAAAATCATAAGTAATTAGCGTTGACGCTTGTCACAAAATGACAGATTACTTTTCCAAGTTGGCAAAATATCTGTATGGATACTTTTGGGACTAAGGGTGAGAGACCACTTACAACTAACGGTCATTTATCTTTAGGTTGGAAAGCTCGTCTAACTGAAACTGCTGTAGGACTTTTTAGTCATGCCCCTGATCCCTTGGAAGAAACTTTTCAGTATCCAAATGACCCTGGGCTATTTGGACCTGATTCGGTTACATGGAAAGTAATGGGTGATGTCTCTTCTTTTATAGGTGGGATAAGAGCACTTTTAATCCAGGCAGCCCATCCTGAAGTGGCAGCGGGAGTTGCAAACCACTCGACTTACCGTGATGACCCTCTTGGGAGACTCTCTCGAACCGCTTCTTACGTAACTGCAACTGCCTTTGGAGCAATGCCAGAAGTTGAAAAATCAATAAAAATGGTGTCTTCAGCTCACCGTCCTGTTAAAGGCACTTCAAGCCGAGGAGAAAAGTACTCGGCTGGAAATCCTGAGATGGCTGCTTGGGTTCATAACGCATTAATAGATTCGTTTCTAGTCTCATATCAGAGCTTCGGTCCATCTTCTCTAAAACATGAAGAAACAAATCGTTACGTTTACGAACAAACAAATTTAGGAAAGCTAATGAAGGCATCTCCCCTGCCTGAAAACTCAGAATCTTTGAGTTCTTGGTTGTCTAATAATCCAAAAATCGGAAAATCTAAAGAAGGTTCTGAAGCAGTCACTTTCCTCAGAAAACCTCCATTGCCTTTTTTTACTCTCGCTGCTTACAAAATTCTTTTCAATGCAGCTGTCGCAACTATGCCTGAAGAACTTCGTAAAGCCATTGGAGTCACTCCGAAAAAAGGAGCAAAAACAGCAGGAAAATTTCTTACAAAAATCCTACGGTATGCTCTAGGTTTCTCACCTGCATGGGCAGCGGCTTTAGATAGAAGCGGAACCAAACGTCCTACCGGAATACGTTTCAGAGATACATCTGGAGTTACTCGTTAATAAATTAGCAAACCTTGCTCTTTGAACGTAGAGTTTACGAATGCCAGATGCAATTGTTATAGGTGCGGGAGTAATGGGATCCTCAATCGCCTATGAGCTTCAAAAATCAGGTTTGGATACTCTAGTTTTAGACAAGGGTGAAGCTGTCGGAGGCGGCTCAACGAGTGCTTCTTCAGCAGTGATTCGATTCAATTATTCTACTCATGCTGGTGTAACTGCCGCCTGGGAGTCTAGGCAAAGATGGTTGTCCTGGGCGGAACATCTAGGTTTGGAAGAAAACCATCAAGAACCTTTAGCAAAGTTCCATAAGACTGGGATGCTTTTTCTAGAACCACCTGATTTCCCGCGTTCAATCTTTCTTGATTTACTAGACGAATTCAACATTCCTTATGAATCTTATGACACTAAAGAGTTAGCAGAAAAATTTCCCTCTCTCGATCTTGGTAGATTTTGGCCTCCAAGACTGCCTGATGATGAAGACTTCTTCAATGAACCAGGACCTAATCTCAACGGTTGGATCACTCCAGATGCGGGTTTCATCGACGATCCTCAACTGGCAGCTGTAAATCTTATGGATGCTGCAAAAAGAAACGGTGCCACTCTCCGCCTTCACACCGAAGTAGAAGAAATTCTCAATCAAGACGGAAGAGTGTCAGGTGTCGCACTCAAAGATGGAACAACTATCAATGCTCCAATCGTTGTAAATGCCGCCGGACCATGGAGTTCAGCACTCAATCGAATTGCTGGCGTGGAGTCTGAAATGGCAATTAAGACAAATCCCATGAGACAAGAAGTTCACGCAGCTGAAGCTCCCGACAACTTCAACTTCGATTCTGGAGCTCCTCTACTAACAGATCTTGATCTCGGATATTATGCAGTTCCAAAAATGGGAGGCACTTTTTACGTTGGAGGCGTTGAACCAGATTGCGACCCCTTGGAATGGGTCGATGATCCAGATGGAGTGTCCCTTAACCCCACTGTTTCAAGATTTGAAGCACAAGTTTGGCGACTAGCTAGAAGAGTCCCAGGGCTTGGAATTCCTAATCGTCCTCTAGGAATTGCAGGTGTCTATGACGTAACGCCAGACTGGGTTCCTATTTACGACCGAACTTCACTACCAGGCTTCTACGTAGCTATTGGAACTTCTGGCAATCAATTCAAAAACGCTCCCCTTGTTGGCGAAATCATGCGTGAAATTATCTCCTCTAGTGAAAATGGCCACGACCATGACGCAAACCCACTAACAATAAAATGTTCACACACTGGTTTAGATCTTGATTTAAGCGCTTTTTCACGTAACCGTGAAGAATTCTCAACAACAGGCTCTGTTTTAGGCTAAATAAGCAATTTTTTCGCTTATTTAAAGGTTTTTTTTTGTCGCATTTTTGTAACAATCCCGACATTGACGTTTACCTCTAAATTCCCTTACACTCATGATTCTTGAATACATATCTGTATTCAAAATATTTGTAAACAAAATGGAGGGGGCTTCCTTTATGGAAACGCTTATTAGGCGTCGAGGCTGGCGGATTTTATCTGCTGTTTTGGCGCTTGGATTGATTGCCGGGGCCTGCGGGTCTGACGGTGATGATGGTGCGAGTAGTTCAGCTAGCAGCTCTGCTGCGACAGCTACTACTGCTGCACCTGCTGCTACCACTGCTGCACCTTCGTCTTCTGGTTCGTCACTTGGTGACGGATCTTTGGGCACTGTTGAAGTTGGTGCTGGTGAAGATATCCAGATCCGTTCGTTGCATGCCATTTCTGGCGATGTTGCGTTCTTAGGTGTACCTATGTCTCGTGCTGTTGATATGGCTGTTGCTGATTACGGCGACATTCATGGATTCAGTGTGAATGCTGGTACATGGTTGGAT
>JASLTU010000038.1:0-13500 GCA_030742755.1 Acidimicrobiales bacterium
CTTAGATAAGATTTATCTATGGATCTAGGAATGAGTGCAGACCAAGAAGCTATTAGGGACGTTTTCTCTAGTTTCTTTGTTGAACAAACCGGATCTGAAAGTGCTAGGAATTCAATGCCTTTAGGCTTTGACGTAAAAGCATGGAAACGTCTATCAGAAACCGGAGCACCCGGAATGGGGGTTTCACCGCCGACTGGTGGAGGCGCTTCATTATCCGACCTTGTAATTGTTGCTGAGGAAGCCGGATCCCAAATTGCACCTCTTCCTATTATTGATCATGTGGTAGCATCAAGAGTTTTGGAAAAGTTGGACTTACTAGAAGAAGAAGTTTTGACTGGAACTCTTATAGCTGGTCTGGTGCTAAGGCCAGTGGAAAACGGTGTAGCTAAATCAGTTCCGACAGGTGCTATAGCAAACAGATTAATCGCTTTAAATGAAGACAAACTGCTGCTCCTTGCTGATGAACCGCCTAACGAATCCTTACCAAATCATGGTGATCTTCCAATCGCCCATCGTGTAATAAGAAATGCGGACATCATTGCAGAAGGAGTAGAAGCTACTGAGCTTTTCGATAGAGCCTTGAACGAATGGAAAACTCTGATTTCAGCTTTTCTCGTTGGCATAACTCGCAGTTCGATCGAAATAACCGTTGAATACGTAAAAGATCGTCACCAATTTGGAAAACCAATTGGTAGTTTTCAATCTGTTCAGCATGGACTGGCAGATTTACCAGGTTTATGTGATGGAGCTCGCCTACTCGTAAACAAAGCAGCGTGGGCAGGAGACAAGGAAATAGACGGAGTAATAAATTTAACCGATAATGAAATCTCTGATTTCGCTACTCTCGCCTCTATGTCGCTGGTTTTTGCAGGGGAAACCTCAATACATGCAACAGATCGCGGCCTTCATTACCACGGAGGTTACGGTTTCTCAGAAGAATACGACATACAACTTTTTTACCGCAGAGCCAGAGCCTGGTCTCAAATTCTTAACAGTCCTTCAGAGGAATGTCTTAACCTAGCTGACCTTCTCCTAAAAGATAGCGGGGCTGAATAATGGATTTCGAACTCTCTGAAAAAGCAATTGATTTCCGATCTCAGGTTAAAAAATTCATCGAAAATAATCTGACTTCAGAAATAATTTCAAACATGCATAAAACAGGGACATTCAATGATAAAAGTTTTAATGAGGCTCTAGCTTCAGAAGGTTTACTGGCAGGAGCGGTGCCAGGTTACGGAGATCGTGACCCAGTGGAGTTGTACCTTCTATTCAATGAACTCGAAAAAGCTGGTGCACCATATGACGGTCTAGCAGTAACAATGCTGGTTGCTGGAATCATCAATGCTGTTGGAACAGAATTTCACCATGAAGAGATACTTAAAAAGTTACTTACTGGGAAACATAATTGTTGTCTTGGCTACAGCGAACCAGATTACGGGTCAGATGTTGCATCAATCACCACAAAAGCGGAGAAAGTCGGAGATAAGTGGATAATAAACGGACAAAAGATGTGGACAACTATGGCTCACGAGTCAGACTGGGTTCTTTTATTGACTCGGACTAATTCTGAGGTACCGAAACATAAAGGGATGACAATGTTCCTCGTTCCTATGGCCACTCCAGGAATTGAAATTCAACCTGTTCCTACTATGGCTTCAGAAAGAACCAATGCGACTTTCTATGACAATGTAGAAGTAGAAGACCAGTGGCGTTTAGGTGAAATAGATGATGGATGGTCAGTAATGGGAATTGCTTTAGCCTTGGAACGAGGTGTTATGGGAGGAACAAACCCTGCGGTGCCTCTTCTGAAACATGTACTCAACTGGGCTGAAACTACTCCTTCTAAAAACGAAAGCTTAATGATAAATAACAATCTCATGAGAGAACGAATAGCCCGCACAGCCATAATAAACCAGGTGGGACAATTACTAACTCTAAGAGCTGCGTGGATAGCCGCAACTGGAGGAATGCCAGGAGTTGAGGGTTCTATGGCAAAAATATATGCCTCTGAGGAATATCAGAAGGTGGTCGGCTGGTTCCAACAAATGGCAGGAGCTGAAGGGCTTTTAAGTTTTGGTGCAGAGGATGCAGCAGCATTTGGGTGGATTGACTATGACGCTCGTCATGCCCCAGTTACAACTATCTATGGGGGGACGAGTGAAATAAACCGAAATAACATTGCTGAAAGGCATCTTGGCCTTCCACGTAGTCGGTAAAACTAATTCAGAAAGCCTCAGATACCAAGTAGACTGGCATTAACCCGAGGATCCCTGCTTCCCGTTTTATTGCCGGTTGCAGCGCACTGAGGAGGAAAAATGAAAATTCTTATAGCTGATGCACTGCCAGAGGACAAAATTGAAGTCCTTCGTCAAAAGGGTTATGAATGCATTGTTGAACCTGACCTAACAGCTGAGCAGATTCCAGAAATGATCTCTGGCGTTGAAATTCTTGTAGTCAGAAGTACAAAAGTGATATCTGAGGTTTTTGAGAAGTCTGACTGTCTGGGACTTGTTGTCCGTTCAGGCGCTGGAATTAACACAATCGACTGTCAAGGAGCAGCTGACTCAGGAATTTATGTTTGCAATGTGCCTGGAACAAATTCAATCGCAGTAGCGGAATTGGCTATGGGTCTTATTATTTCAATCGATCGTCACATCCCATCTGCTACAGCTGACCTGAGAGAAAGTAAATGGAACAAAAAAATCTACAGCGATGCTGAAGGTCTATTTGGCAAAACTCTCGGAATTGTAGGTCTAGGTGAAATTGGTTTAGCACTAGCAGAAAGAGCTCGTTCTTTCGGAATGACTGTGCTTGCAAAAAAGGCTCAACGCAAGCCTGAGACCGAATCAAGAGTCCGCGCAAATGGCATTAAGCTCGTCGACACTCTTGAAGAATTAATTGCGGAATCTGATGTGATCTCAATGCATCTTCCGGGCGGTCCTGAAACAAAAAATTTCGTTAACAAAGATTTTCTTAAGCTGATGAAACCTAATTCAATCCTAATTAATACAAGTCGTGGAGAAGTTGTTGATGAAACTGCCTTGATTGCATCCATAAATGAAAAAAACATCAAAGCAGGTCTAGATGTTTTCTGCGATGAACCTACTACCAGCACTGGAGATTTTTTATCTGAGCTGGCTCAACATCCAAACGTTGTAGGCACACATCACATTGGCGCCTCTACACAACAAGCTCAAAATGCAACGGTAGAGGAAACAATACGAGTCATAGATGCATTTCGCGAAGGGAATGTAATTAACTGTGTGAACATGGCTAAAGAGCGTGTGGGGAGTTCAACACTGACAATCCGACATTATGACAAGGTCGGAGTTTTAGCTGAAGTGTTCGCGATTCTAAGAAAAGAAGAACTAAACGTAGAAACAATGGAAAACAAAATTTTTGAAGGTTCAAAAGCTGCACTAGCAATTATTGACGTTTCTGGTGACGTCTCAGAATCTGCACTTAAACAGCTAAGAGAAATAGATCATATAATTCACGTTCAATTAAGCAATCGCTAATCATGTCTAGGTTAAAAGGATTTCCAGGTCTTGTTGTCAAGTCTGATTGGGTGGAAGAAGTAACGACCGGACCATACGATTCTTACACTCCAGAACAAAGACAAATGATCACTTCTGAAAATCAATTGAGTTTTCTTAATATCACCAGATCATTAGAAGATCTACCCGTTGAAAAAAGAAATGATGTGGAAGGACTCTTAAATGATTGTAAAGAAGCAATGGAACGTCTTTACAAAGCTGACGTGTATCAGTCTTTTGATGAACCTTCTCTTTTTATTTACAGAATCGACATCCCCTACGATGGAAGCGTCCATTCACAAACAGGAATCGTGGGTCTAGTGCCAGTTGAAGATTCTGAAAGTGTTCAAATTCTTAAGCATGAAGAAGTCAGACCTCAGCGTTCTGATCTGATGTCACGTCATCTTGTAGCAGTTGGAGCTTCATCCAGTCCGATTTCTTTGACATATAAGAATAATGAACAACTAGATAAAGCAATAACTGATTGCACTTCTAATGAACCGGTTCTTATCACTGAAGATAGTGAAATGAAGCAAACTATCTGGAGGGTTGTTGGTGAAACTGCGAAAGAACTATCTGAACTTGTAAGCAATAAAACTTTGTACATAACTGATGGGCACCATCGAATGGCTGCTGCTGAAGAAGCTCTCAAAAAATCAGACAATAAATATGAACCTCTGAAATCAACACTGGCAGTTCTGTTCCCCGATGATGAGATGCTAGTCCTGCCTTTTCATCGAAGAGTAGGTGACCCAGAAAGTAGAAAAAGTCAAGACCTGTTAGAAACTATTAGTTCAGTATGTGAAATAGAGAAATCTGACGAAATTACACCTGCACAAACTGGAAAAGTTGGACTCTATTTAGATGGTCAGAGTTACCAAATAATTCTCCCAAAATCTAACAGTAACAATTTGGTTGATCAGCTTGATGTCGCGAGATTACAGGAACACATTCTCTTCCCATTTTTTGGAGTTGTTAATCCTGGAACTCATAAATTAATTGACTACGTTCCAGGACCTCTAGGGGTGGATGTTGTAAAAGAACGTTGTGATAATGATTCATGGGTCGGATTCGTAATGCACCCATTGGAAATCAAAGATCTGATGGGGGTAGCAGAAGCAGGTGAGTTGATGCCACCAAAGTCTTCATACCTAATGCCCAAACCCAGATCCGGAGTTTTCGTTCGAGATCTGAACAGAGAAAAAATTATTCAATAAAAATTTGATCTATTAAGCGTTTCGTCGACTGCGAACTTCAGCTGTAATAGCGGGTATAACTTCATGAAGGTCACCTAAAACCGCATAACCAGCTTTAGTAACCATATTCGCTTCAGGATCGGTATTTATTGCGAGTATATTTTTCGCTGCCATTGCACCCACCCAATGTTGAATTGCTCCCGAGATACCACTTGCAATATAGATTTCAGGTGCAATTCGATTTCCAGTCTGACCCACTTGATCACTGTGTGGACGCCAACCATTATTGGTTACTGCACGTGAACAGCCCACTACTCCACCAATTTCTTCTGCAAGTTCTTCGAGTGGAGCGAAGCCTTCTGCGGATCCGACACCTCGGCCTCCACCTACTACTACTGGTGCAGTAGTTAAAGTGATCCCATGTGTACGGACAACCCTGTCGACAACAAGTGTTCTCGTCAATACAGAATCTAAATCGGGTTTAAACTCGACAATTCTGCCACTCCCCGACGAAGCGTCAGCCTCGGGTTCAGTCGAATGGTGTTCAACAGAAAATATTTGAACTCCTGCATTTGACGTTACATCTTCAAGTAATGACCCGCCCCACTGAATTCTTGTTGCAGTAGATGAATCATTCTCTATTTGGATCTTTCGACAATTAGCCAAAAAAGGCATCTCTAAACGGGCTGCAACGTGGGCTAAAACTTCGTTGCCGCGATCCGTTCCACATGAAACAATAATTTTCGCTGAAGTTTCATTAGCTATCTGCGTTAAAGTCTCACCCCATGCCTCTGGTCCATAATCAATCAAAAATTCGTGGGAGGCTACGTTTACAGTCTCGACACCAAAAGAAATAACCGATTCCGCTGCTTCTTCAGATCCTTGTCCAATAAGAACTGCTTGCAAGGAAAGATTTTCACTACCGGCAATAGATCTTGCAAAAGTTAAAGCCTCAAATGCTGAATCTGATATGACACCACGATCATGATCGCAAAGAACTAACAGGGTCATTGCAATACCCCCAATTCTTCTAGAAGGTCAACTATTGCTGGTGCTGCTTCTGGGCCGTTGCCTAAAATAACAGTTTCACTAACTTGCTCTTCGGGGCGATGGAGCTTATTCCTTTTCTGGCCGCCATCTTCAGCTGAAAATTCGAGTGTTTTGAGTTCTGCTTTCTTCGAGGCCAACCTACCTTTCATAGTTGGGTAACGAGGTAAATTAATTCCTTCTCTCACTCCCAATGCTGCCGGTATTGGCAATTTATAAACTTCGAATCCGCCATCTATTTCCCTCTGAGCTTCTACTTCATTATCGGCTATCTCAATATTTTTAATACCATTTACGATTGGTCTTCCCAGTTGATGCGACACGCGTATTCCCACTTGAAAACCACCAGCATCTGCTGATTCATTTCCAAATAAAATTAGATCAAATACACCTTCGGAAGATTCAATTTCGGCAATTGCTTTAGTTAACGCATCAGCTGTTTTCTGAGGGTCCCAATCTGGTTCGTCTATTGGTAAGAGAACCAAATTGTTAACTCCAACACTCGCAGCGTACCTAAGTTGTTCTTCAGCAACTTCAGGCCCCAATGTAATTGCTGTTACTTCTCCGCCATGGCTTTCTGCTAGTTGTACTGCTTCTTCAACTGCACATTCCTCATGTGGACTTGTTGTAAATCCTAAATGTGTGGAATCTACTTCGCGACCATCTTCAGTAACATTTATTCTTGCTCCCGGTGCCGGCACCCGTTTAACACAGACAAGAATTTTCAACTCAAATCAGCCTTTCATCCTTGAATCATCTGGGTCAAATATTCCACCAGGTCCTGCAACCGCAACCTCTACAGGAAAAATCTCGTTCATATACATAACTCGGAGTTTTGTTCCTTCTACTGCATATTCAGGAGGTAAATAAGACATCAAAACATATTTTCCTACTGATGGAGCATTCCCAGCTGTCGTTACTCTCGACACTCGACCTTTTGAGTCAACTATCCGTTCATTGTCAAGAGTCAGAATTGGCTCATTGCCTCCTTGCATGTAACGCTTCCGTCCTTGAGAGTCAGTCAGATCTTCGACTGTAAGAGTGCAAAGAACTGCAGCAGGGTCTTCATCACGCATTTTTAAATAAGCATCTTTCCCAATGAAATCAGCCGCTTTCACCTTCGGTCTTGCTAAACCGGCTTCTACTGGGTTGTATTCAGATTCAAGTTCTGCTCCCATTAACCTGTAGCTCTTTTCCATTCTTCCTGTGAGACCATAAACTCCAATACCGACTGGAACTATCCCATGATCTTGACCTGTTTCCCAGAGTGCATCCCATAAAGCTGGTCCATCTTCCCAAGATGTGTAGATTTCCCATCCAGTGTCTCCAACATATGAAATTCGGAAAAGACTGCAATCAACTCCTGCTACCTCTGCATTAACCACATGACCATATGGAGAACCGTCTTGGGTTAGATCCACATTTGTCAACTGTTGTAAAACTTCAGGAGCATTAGGTCCCCATAGACCGATCGTGCATATGTCTCTAGTCTTGTCAGTAACAGTTACTGAACCGTCCCTTGGCATATGTTTACGCATCCAAAAAGAATCTCGCCCTCCGTCAAAAGCGCCGGTGACAACTCTTACATGATCTTCCCCGAGACGCATCATCGTTAGATCTGAATGGAAACCACCATTTTGAGTGAGCCAAGGCGTGTACACAGCCCTACCTACTGGAACGTCAACTTTATTAACTGCTAGATATTCGGCATATTCAATCGCTCCAGGCCCTGTAATGTCAAAGATCTGAAATGCGCTTAGATCAACCATTCCAACATTTTCTCGAAGCGCTAAATGCTCTGCGTTGATTATGGGAGACCACCATCTGCTATCCCACTCTGTATGCCTTTCTTCAATTCCATATTTCTCAACTAGCGGAGCATTATGTTCATACCATTGAGGGCGTTCCCAAATGCGAGCTTCATAAAAAACCGCTCCTAGTTCTTCTTCACGGGAATAAAACGGGCTTTTAGCTTTTCCTCTGTTGCTTTCCCACTGTTCATTTGGGTGAACAATTCCATAAGTTTTATTGAAATGTTCTGAAGCACGAGCACAAACATGATCGTAATCTCGTTCTTCGGGATATAAGCGAGCTATATCAGAACCATGCGGGTCGGTTATATGTGGATAACCATATGTCATCCACTCTGCAACTAATTGAGCTATTCCAGGCCCTTCTTTAACCCAAACAGCTGCTGCTGACCACAAGTTTTCTACTTCAACTGTCTCCCCTAGTACTGGCATAGCGTCAGGAGTTAACGAAAGAAGACCATCGATTGCATATTTGATTTCTGCATCACCCAGCATGTCCATTAATTCAATAGCTTGTTCCATCTGAGGGTCAAAGTCATCTTGACTAAGTGGTAATTCTGTTGGTGATAAGGCTGCCTCTTCATTCGACGGTATCGAATCAGGATGGTGGAGTATTGGCCTATGGGCATATGAGCCGACTTCCATTGAACCTGCTGATTGACGCTCATAACAGAATGTGTCCATATCTCTAACAATTGGATAACCAATTTCATTATTAGTTTCTGCTAGTACATCTATTGGTCCAACATCAGCCATTTGATGAACTGCAGGAGTTAAGGGAATTGTCGCTCCTGCCATATTCGCCACACGATCTGACCAAACTCCACAAGCTATTACTACATATTCAGCCTCTATTCTGCCTCTGGTAGTAACCACGGCACTTACTTTTTTTGTACCTACCTCATCTTCGGTCGTTTCTATATCCAAAACTTCAGTATTGGCAAAGACCTCTAGATTGCCAGCTTCTTGAGCCTTTAACCTCATTTGAGTTCCTGTTTCCAATGAATCAACAACAGAAACTCCTGGAGTATAAAATCCTCCAATAATTACTTCCTCATTGATAAATGGAACTAATTCTTTTACTTGCTCAGGTGTTAACAACTCCGATTCAATCC
The DNA here is from genome assembly GCA_030742755.1 of Acidimicrobiales bacterium. Taxonomy (GTDB): domain Bacteria; phylum Actinomycetota; class Acidimicrobiia; order Acidimicrobiales; family MedAcidi-G1; genus MedAcidi-G1. The sequence continues at coordinate 8,706 of JASLTU010000038.1, forward strand.
CCCAAGCCTTAGCCGAAGTCATCCTTCTCCTGAATTCCTCAAGACGGACTTCGTCACGCGCTACTTCGATTCCTCCTGGAACATTCTGTAAACCGAGGTCTCCATATTGTTGTTGCGATTCTGCTGTTAAAAAAGCCATTTCTTTGTTGTGATCAACTGGGAAAATGAAATTTGATGCATGCCCTGTCGAACCACCAGGATTTGGCAAAGGACCCTTGTCTATTTGAACAATATCTGTCCAACCCAGATCAGATAAATGGCCTACTAAGCAATTACCTACTATGCCGGCCCCTATCACTAATACCTTTGCATTTTCAGGGAAATCACTCACTATTTACTCCTAACGATTGTAAATAAATCTGTCGAGATGACTATTAAAGTCAAAAAATTTTATGAAGCGAACGAGAAATGTTACCTAATTAATCGAGAATACATTCGATCCGGCAACAAGTATTTATTATTTATGTTTTAGCTCTTTACTCATTTTTTCCGACTGTGAAACTAATAGGTCCGACACTATTTTCTTCATCGAATCAGAAGGAAATCGGTAACTAGGACCATGAACATGAAGTGCTCCCATGACATTCCCATTTTCTGCAAAGACTGGAGAGGCGATAGAGTTTATGCCTTCAGAGAATTCTTCTAAACACCAGCAAAATCTGTCATCCCTTATTTTTTCTAAACGTTTGATTATCTCGCTTCTATTAACGACAGTATTAGGTGTATAACGATCAAGTTTTCGATCTAAAAAACTCTGAACAGCTTTTTTTGGCCAATGCGCCAAAATTACTAAACCTGATGGAACTACATGCATAGGAAGGCGGGTTCCGGTCCAATCACGTATTTGAACTGGGTTGGCGCAATTGACTTGACCGACGTACTGGACTTCATATCCTGACGGCATTGACAAACCAGTATTTTCAAATAGTTGATCTACCAAATTGACCATATGAGGTCTAGCAATAGCTAAAAGGGTCTCTCCTTTATTTGATTGAGATGCCATTTGAAGAATTCTTGAACCAAGTTTGTACTCATAACCGTCATCAATTCTCTCAATGACTTCTGACTCTTCAAGTGCAGCTAGAAGACGAGCTACTGTAGAGGTCGGTAAACCCGAGCGTCTCGATAAATCACTTATCCCACCAGATTTCTCGGCTATCTCCTGAAGGAGTAAAAAAGCCCTATCAATGCTCTGGACTTTAGTCATCTATTTCCTTCTAAAATATTCTAAATTGGTTTCCCACTATACGGGAAGAAATTGACAAAACATGGCTCCGTGGTTCTATATTTGTTAAATTTGTAGTTAATAGGGCTTTCCCACATACTGGAAAATTTGTTTTAAATATAGATCGGAGTTCAAATGAGCGAAGAAAACGACGTATCTGAAATTGAAGATATTGACCTATCAAGTCTTTCTGATGATGATTTAGTTGCGCAGATGCACGACGATCTTTATGACGGATTAGGCGAAGAGATTGGTGAAGGAACCAATATCTTGCTATCAAGAGATTGGGATGCAAAGAAAGTTCTTGATGAAGCCTTAGTTGCTGGGATGAAAATAGTCGGAGAGGACTTTCGTGATGGGATCTTGTTTGTGCCTGAAGTCCTTTTAGCCGCAAATGCAATGAAAGTAGGCATGGCTATTCTGCGCCCTCTTTTAGCCGAGACAGGTGCTGAGCCTATTGGAAAAGTAGTTATAGGGACAGTAAAAGGAGACATTCACGACATTGGTAAAAACCTGGTTGGGATGATGCTTGAGGGCGCTGGATTTGAAGTGATAGACCTAGGTATAAATACTGACGTTGAAGAATTCATCGGTGCATTAGATGAACATAAACCAGACATTCTTGGCATGTCAGCCCTTTTAACGACCACGATGCCTTACATGAAAGTGGTTATTGAAACTCTCGAAGAAAAAAGTCTTAGAGAGGAATACCTTGTAATTGTTGGTGGAGCTCCACTAAATGAAGAATTCGGTGATGCTATAGGTGCTGATGCATATTGTCGTGATGCAGCAGTCGCTGCTGACACAGCTCAGAGATTGATTGCTGAACGTCGAGCCGCTGCTTCTGCTTAGTGCCAATTGACCTGGATCCATAAATGTCGACCAACAGAAGGACTCTAATTATTGCCTGTGGCGCACTTGCACGGGAGTTGTCTGAAGTCATTTCTGTTAACAAACTCGAACATATAGATGTTGAATGCCTACCCGCCTCATATCACAACTCTCCCGAGAAAATACCTGGCGCTCTAGAAGAACGGGTTTTAAAGACTTCAACTACCTACGACCAAATTTTCGTTGGATATGCAGATTGTGGAACAGGTGGAAAAGTCGACGAAATTTGTGAAAAGTATGGATTGGCAAGACTTTCAGGAGCTCACTGTTATGAATTTTTCGCTGGGAAAGAAAATTTCGCAAATATTCAAGAAAAAAATATCGGCTCTTTCTACTTAACAGATTTTCTAGTCAAACATTTCGAACGTCTAGTAGTAAAAGCTCTCTGGTTAGACACACACCCAGAACTTCTAAATGAATACTTCGGCAATTACACACAAGTTGTCTATTTAACACAAACCAACGATCCAGAACTTGAAAAATTAGCACGTGAAGCAGCAAAAAAATTAGGCTTAGACCTTGTAGTTGAAAGAAATGGTTATGGAGATTTGGAAACTGAAATTATTTCAATAATCCACACCGAAAAAAACCCTCAACTAATTAGCTTAGGTTCAGAAAATAGTTGAACTGAATGTCTTCTAAACTAATCACTATTTACTGGCGCGACATCCCAGCCCAAGTCACGGCTCAAAAAGGGCGCGTGAGGGAGAAAGCACTTCTGGAAGCACGTTTTCAACACGCCATTGACCGTGCAGCAGCTGTAGCAGGTTTAACTGATACGGATAGCTATATTGCTCAATGGAACAGAAGAACTTTTGCATGCGAAGGAGACATGGCAGAAGCAGTTGCAAAAGAAGCTTCAAAAATAGAAGACAACTACCCTGCTGAAAGACTTGAAAAACTTGTAAAGCAAGGTGGTGTTGAAACTAATGACGAAGAAGTCACTACCTAAAGGAGAAAAATGACTCAGACGATAATCAGCTCGGCTTCGAAAGAGGTAGTAATAGGCTTTGGAGAACCTTTTGTAATGATTGGCGAAAGAATCAATCCAACAGGTCGGAAGCTCCTTGCAGAAGAGATGAAAGCCGATGACTTTAGTCGAGTTGAAGCAGATGCCATTTCACAAGTTGAAGCAGGTGCACACATGCTTGATGTAAATGCTGGAATACCTCTTGCAGATGAACCCGCTTTACTTGCTAAAGCAATAAAAACCGTTCAAGCAGTTACCGACGTTCCTCTTTCTATCGATTCTTCAATTATTGAAGCGCTCGAAGCTGGTTTAGCTGCATATGAAGGGAAGCCTCTCATCAATTCAGTGACTGGCGAAGAAGAAGTTCTTGAACGGGTTCTACCTTTAGTGGCTTCTAGTGGAGCCGCCGTAGTAGCTATTTCTAATGACGAAACGGGAATTTCTGAAGACCCCGAAGTCAGATTTATGGTTGCAAAACGAATTGTAGAAAGAGCTGCCGACCATGGAATACCTGCACATGATGTCGTAGTTGATCCTCTAGTTATGCCTATTGGAGCTATGGCTAGTGCAGGAAATCAAGTCTTTACTTTAGTGAGACGTCTACGAGAAGAACTCGGTGTAAATACAACTTGTGGAGCTTCTAATGTAAGTTTTGGACTCCCTAACCGTCATTCGATCACAGGAGCCTTCTTAGCCATGGCTATTTCCCATGGAATGACTTCAGCAATTATGAACCCTCTCCACGAAGAAGTAAGAACCGCTATCCAAGCTGCAGACGTTCTTTCTGGGCAAGATGCAAATTGTGCAGCCTGGATAGGAACACATCGAGATCCGGACGCATCTACAAGAACAAGAAGAAGTGGACGCAGAAGAAGTTAAACGCAGGCCAAAAGAAAAACCGAACTTATGGAAACTAGTAAAGAAGAAAGTCTTGTAGTTTTTACTCCATCTGGTCACCGCGACTATTTTGAGAATGGTTCAACTCTTCTTGAAGCAGCCAGAAAACTCGGAGTTGATCTTGATTCAGTTTGTGGAGGACGCGGTATTTGCGGTCGTTGCCAGATTGAGCCAGCTTTCGGGGAATTCGCAAAACACAAAATAAATGCACACAAAGAAAACATCAGTGACCCAGGTGATGTAGAGGTCAACTACAAGGGCCGCAAAGAAATTAAAGAGAGTAGACGGCTCGCTTGCTCAGCCAAAATACTTGGTGATCTAGTAATAGACGTTCCGCCAGATAGTCATATACATAAACAGGTTGTTCGAAAAACAGTAGATCTAACTGATCTCACGATTGAACCTTTAGTTTCTTTACATTTTGTAGAAATTGAAAATGAAATTGATGACGCTTCTTTTGATTTGCTACTTCTCTCTCTTAAAGAACAATGGGGGCTAGATAACTTAACTAACGAAATCAGAAAAAATGAACTACCTGCTTCAAACGGTACTTATACAGCAGTAGTTAGAGATGGAAAATCATTAGTTGCAGTTTGGCCAGGCTTTAAAGACCAAATATTTGGAATAGCCATTGACGTTGGATCAACAACAATTGCTGGACATTTATGTGAACTTTTGTCAGGTGAAGTTCTATCAAGTGCCGGAGTTATGAATCCACAAATTCGTTTTGGCGAAGATCTAATGAGCAGAGTTTCTTATGTGATGATGAATAAAGGTTCTGAAAATGAGCTTACAGAAGTGGTTCAAGAGGC
>JASLTU010000039.1:0-11775 GCA_030742755.1 Acidimicrobiales bacterium
AACCTTGCGACGCGAAACATGATGAAGCAGATGTGGCCTTGGCGATAGAGCGTATTAATAAAGCAACGACCTTAGATATCCGTAGTGTTCAAACAGCTTGGACTGGTTTACGAACTTTCGCTCCAGACCGATCAATGGTCATAGGAGTTGACCCTGATGAGAGTTCATTTTATTGGTTTGTGGGACAGGGAGGAACAGGAATCATGACATCCCCTGGAGCTGGAAGACTATTATCAGATTTGATAACAGAGGGAAAACCGTCTGAACATTTCAACGAAACAGGTTTAAACTACGCAGATGTATCTCCGGAGCGTCTAAGAAAAAAATAAGAGATCAAAACAAAACTACCTCAGCACCCTTCAAGGTGACGATAACCTTTAAACACAAGAAATGATTTAGCCCCCGTAGCTCAGTCCGGACAGAGCAGCGGACTTCTATTCCGCTGGCCGCAGGTTCGAATCCTGCCGGGGGTGCTAAGCGCCGGATCCCTCCATGACCTTCAGAGAACTTCTAATCTGGAAGTATGTCATTTGGGAAAGACAATTACCTCTTCATGAAACCGGGCCTCCGTATACCAGTTTCAGAGATCGTTTGGAGTTTCAATCCTTCAGGTGGCCCCGGAGGTCAACACGCTAACAAATCAAACACACGCGTAGAGGCTGAACTAGCCATAATCGGTTTAACTGAAATTGATGACCACACAAAAAGTCTTCTTATAGCAAAACTTGGTGAATCTTTGAGAGTTGTTGAAGATTCAACTCGTTCACAAAACAGAAATAGGAAAAAAGCGATACATAGAATGGAAAAAATGCTTGTTGAAGCTATCCAGACCGAGAAAAAAAGAAAACTGACGAAACCAAGTCGAAGCTCTAACGAAAAAAGACTTCAAGTAAAAAAACACCGATCAAAATTAAAAGCAGACCGAAAACCTCCAGAGATTAACTAGCGGTTATTCACTCCAAACTGGTTAGAAAAACCATCAAAGTAGCTCCAAGTTTCTGAACTTCTGAAAAACTAAAACCATATGCTCTAGCAACTCTCACAAGTGCTGGCTGACTTTCAGCAGGCCAGCTGACGTTCGAAACATTGGAACCAGAAACGGTAGGGGGTGAAATCTTTTCTTCTGATGATGTGACATCTGAATCAAGTTGTAAGAAAAGATCTAGAGCATGCACGCCGAACAATTGCAATTCTTCAATACTCATACCAGCTTTTTTCGCCGCAGAAATTAATGATTCAAACTCTTCATTACTGTAAGCAACAGTTATTCTTAAATCTTCTCCATGTTTTGAATCTATACAGCCTCTAGCGCTTCCTGTTCCTGTCATGACTCCGTCGATAAAAGAAGGTTTGAAGCCTGAACCGGGATCTGTGGTTGAAATAAAACGATGTATCGCTCTTGCTATAGCTTCAGCTTCAACTTGTTGAACTTCAGGCATAATCAGAACTTGAGCTTCAGGGGGATTCGAAAGGTACGCAGCTTCAGCTATAGCAGTAGGAACATTGGGAGTATTACGAAGTATGCCGTAAGCATCACGGCCTGGTTCAGAAAGCCTTGAAGATGCTCCATTATGAACAGTATTAACCCATGGAACCCAAAAATTATTGAAAGATTCGAAAATTTCTTCGAATAACAATCCGGCTAAACGTTTCGATTCAGAACTGTTTATTTGATGAAAGGTTTCCGTACCGGGAACGTCTGATCTTCTTTGAGCGCCTCCATTGTGGTGAATTGAAACAAACGCTTTAGGTGAAAGAGAGTTAGCAATCGCTGTTCTTTGACGGATAGGCATATGAAGATCAGTTCTACGAGTTAGGGCAACTGTGTAGCCTAAAGACAAAAGTTCTTTTTCAACTAGAAGTGCGACTATTAGATTCAGGTCCCTTTCAACAAGTCCATTGGCTCCCACAGAACCAGTTTCTGGACCTCCGTGACCTGGATCAAGTAGCACATCAACTGTTTCTAAAAACTCCCCACCGTTATGAATAATTTCTGTATTACAGGGAGTTGTAACTATTTTTCCCAACTCCGTATCTTCAATAATTGGAAAAATTACACCATTTTCGACTATTGCTCCCAAGGAGGAAGTCGAACCGCCAGCAGAAAGAGTACCTACTAGTGAAATGGAAAAGATAATAGAAAGAGTCGTTAGGAAGTAGCGAGAAAATACTTTCGAAGACAATTTCATACTTTATTTATTTAGTTCAGGTTTTGCATTCGTGCCACTTTTGATCAGAATTGTTCTTCTTCTGTTGAACCTGACAGTGCCAGAGTTGAACCTGACCCGCCTGTTATAACCGTTGAGACATCGTCGAAATAACCTGCTCCTACTTCACGTTGGTGGCGTGTAGCAGAATATCCGTCAGATTCCATTTCAAACTCGCGATCCTGCAGATCCACATAAGCGCTCATATCGCTATCTGTATATCCGACAGCGAGATCGAAAGCTGAAGCGTTCAATGCATGCCATCCCGCAAGAGTAATAAAGATGAATTTATAGCCCATAGCGCCAAGTTCTTTTTGGAATTTAGCGATTGTTTCATCGTCTAGATGTGACCTCCAATTGAATGAAGGTGAACAGTTGTATGCCAACATTTTGTCTGGAAACTCTGCATGGATTCCTTCAGCGAAAATTTTGGCTTCGTCCAGATCTGGTGTGCTTGTTTCACACCAGATTAAGTCAGCGTAAGGAGCGTAAGCCAAACCTCTCATAATCGGAGTGGCCATTCCAGGTTCTGTGGCGTAAAAACCTTCTGGAGTTCTCTCACCGGTAAGGAACTCTTTGTCCCTATCGTCAATATCACTGGTTATTAGGTTGGCACCTAAAGCGTCAGTTCTGGCTATTAAAACTGTGGGAACACCCATTACATCGGCAGCTAAACGTGAAGCTGTGAGAGTTCGCACGTGCTGTTGGGTAGGTATTAGAACTTTGCCACCCATGTGCCCGCATTTCTTTTCAGATGAAAGTTGATCTTCTAAGTGGACTCCGGCAGCACCAGCCTCGATCATGCTTTTAGTCAGCTCAAATACGTTTAAAGCTCCACCGAAACCAGCTTCAGCATCAGCGACAATTGGGGCCATCCACTCTCGAGTCGCCTCACCATTGTTTTCAGTCCATTCAATTTGGTCTGCGCGTCTAAGCGCATTGTTGATCCGCTCAACAACTGAAGGAACAGAATTTACGGGATACAAACTCTGGTCAGGGTAAATTTCGCCAGACAAATTAGCATCGCCGGCTACCTGCCAACCAGATAGATAGATTGCAGGAAGGCCAGCTTTAACGTACTGGATTGCTTGCCCACCAGTTAAAGCTCCCAGGGCATGCACATAATCCATGTCGTGGAGCCTCTCCCAGAGTAATTTTGCTCCATGTTCTGCTAAAGAGTACTGGGGGAGTATCGATCCTCGTAGTCGAACTACGTCCTCTGCTGAATAATCTCGTTTGATCCCATTCCAGCGTTCGTTGTTCGCCCAATCTTGTTCAAGATCTTCTACCTGCTTCTTGAAACTTTCTTTCATTTTTGCCTTTCTGGTTAATAATCTGGCGGCTGTTAATCGATAATTTCGTAAGCCGGCAAGGTTAAGAAATCTACAAATTCATCCGCTAAAGCTACTTCCTCAAAAACTTTTTTTGCTTGATCAAAAGGAAAAGCGTTGAATTGTTCTGTTCCCATGTCTTCTTCTATAGCAGTTAATTCTTGTTCGATAATGTTTTTAACTAGGTCAGTAGTCACAGTCTCACCATTATCTAGTTCTTTTCCGTGGCGAACCCATTGCCATACTTGTGCTCTACTAATTTCGGCAGTGGCTGCGTCTTCCATAAGATTGTTGATTGCAGCTGCACCGGTGCCAGCTAACCAAGAGGCAATATAACGTAAACCTATATCCACGTTGATTCTTAACCCTTCCATGGTTATTGCTCCGCCTGTTTGATCTATTGACAGTAGGTCTTCAGCAGATACTGAAACATCATCTCTCAGTCGATCGATTTGGTTGGGTTTATCTTGGAGAACTTTATTAAACTCTTCAACTGCGATTTCCACTAGGTCAGGGTGAGCAACCCATGTTCCGTCACATCCATCTGCTGCTTCACGGCTTTTATCTGTTGAAACTTTTTTAAGGGCCTCTTCTGTTACTTCGGGGTCTCTGCGGTTTGGTATAAATGCGCTCATGCCACCAATTGCATGTGCACCTCTATTGTGGCATGTGGAAACCATGAGTTCTGTGTAAGCACGCATGAAAGGAACTGTCATAGTGACATCGGAACGGTCAGGTAAAACGAAAGTTGAGTCTGACGAGAATTTTTTAGCAACGCTGAAAATGTAATCCCATCTTCCAGCGTTCAGACCCGCGGAATGGTCTTTAAGTTCATAGAGTATTTCATCCATCTCAAATGCTGCGAGAATTGTTTCGATGAGTACGGTTGCTCTAGTAGATCCATGAGGTATTCCTAGAGTTTCCTGAGCGAAGCAAAACACTTTGTTCCAAAGACGTGCTTCTTTGTGACTTTCAAGTTTAGGTAGATAGAAATATGGTCCCGTGCCACGTTGAATTGAATTTTGTGCGTTATGGAATATTACGAGCCCAAAATCAATCAAGCTGGCGGGTGCTGGTTGTCCATCTATTGCAACGTTTTTTTCTGACAGGTGCCATCCTCTGGGTCTTATGAACAGTGTTGCTATTTCATCGTTTAGTCGGTATTTCTTGTCTTCTGTTTCGAGAGCAAGCTCACGGCGAAAAGCATCGCGTATATTTATTTGACCTTCTAGAACGTTGTTCCAAGTTGGGGTTGAGGAGTCTTCGCAGTCAGCCATAAACACCTTTGCACCTGAATTAAGTGCATTTATCATCATTTTGCGTTCTGTGGGACCTGTGATTTCAACTCGACGATCAGCAATGTCTTCAGGTGGAGGGGACACTTTCCAATCTCCCTCGCGAACTGTTTTAGTCTCTTCTAAGAAGTCCGGTCTTACACCAGATTCAAAATCTTTTTGTCTCACCTTTCGAGCATCAAGCAGTTCGTTCCGCTCGTCACGAAATTCTCTAACTAGGTTTGTAATAAATTCTGTTGCTTCCGGTGTGAAAACCTGATCTCGGCGCGGGTGCTCAGTGATTTGAATTTCAGACATAGGTATTGACTCTACAAATAAGTTGCCCCTGAAAGGCGATATTTCAGTCTTTTATAATGCCTTCGTTTTTCGAAATTTTCTCGTTCACATATGCGACGTACTGAGACATGTCTAACTCTTTTCCATCCCAGATAATTCCGGTATGAGTTACGAAACGGTCATTTTTCCATAAGTGAAGTTGAAAGCCTGGAGGTTCATCCACAGCAGAGCCGTTTTTAGGATTTAAATCAAGTTTCAACTGATTGCCTGTTGAAGGACATACTGAGATCAATGTGGAAGCGAAAGATGTCTGAATAGGTCGGTGGACATGGCCTGCAACTACCAACTTAACTTGAGGGTTGTTTCGAATTATTTTTTCGAGACGGTCAGCAGATTTCAAACCTGAAAGGTCCATAAAATTAATACCTGTTTCGAATGGTGGGAAATGGGTAAAAAGAAGCGTCGGTTTCTCCTTCTCTTGTGAAAGAACCCTGGAGAGCCAGAGTTCATGGTCCTCGCTGAAAAGAGCGTCATGTTGTCCAGGAAGAGAAGTGTCTAAAGCGATCAGCCTCACAGGAAAATTATCGATTACGTAACTGCAGTGCTTTTCTGGTATCTCATCAGGGAGTGTCGAGGAAAAAGCGTTAAGAAATTCCGAGTAATCATCATGGTTACCGGGAAGTGGTAAGAGAGGAGCATTTAGAGCGGAAATGATTTCAAGAAACTGAGAGTACTGTTCTTTGGTTCCATCATCAGTTAAATCACCTGTTGCCAGAACGACGTCTGGTTGAGGGTCAAGAGCGTTTAAAAGCTGGATTGCTTTTTCTAAAGTTTTTGAGGTGTCTACGAGTCCGCCGAACATTCCTAGATGGTCACGTATGTGAATGTCAGATATTTGAGCAATTAACACAATGTGATGTTAGAGCGATGCGAGTGAAAAAAACAAAATTTTTTTAACATTGAGAGTTAATTAGTTGTCACAGCTTGTCTTTAACGCTCTGACCTGTGGTTTTGAGCGGGTACGGAGAATCGAACTCCGATCATGAGGTTGGAAACCTCAGGTTCTACCATTGAACTACACCCGCAGTCAGTATCGATGGTAGCGGTCAGAGTTTGTTCTGAGGTGTAAATAAGAGAGAATCATGATGTTTAGAGAACTAAGTGTGGCGATACACTCCCATGTCTGTGGATTCAAAAATTACAACTCAAGATGACGACAAAATTAAACTAAGTGTCGTAATAGAAGACGAAGAATTCGACCGTGAAGTTGACGAAGCTTTAAAGCGAATTTCGAAAAATATAAAACTACCTGGCTTTCGACCAGGCAAAATTCCCCGGAAGGTAATTGAAGCCCGGCTCGGACCGGCCGCTGGAAGGCAAGACGCCCTTGAGCATTCATTGCCCACCTACTATGGCAGAGCTCTGATTGAGAACGAAGTGGATGCTATTGGTCCTCCAGAGATTGAAATCACGAGTGATATAAGTCATGGTTCCGTTACGTTCGACGCAACTATCCCGATTCGGCCCAAACCTTCGATAAGTGGACATGGATCACTGGAAGTTGAGGTTCCTTCACCAGAAGTAACGGAAGAAGAATTTCAAACACAGCTGGATTCAATGAGAAAACATTTAGCAACACTTGAAGAGGCTGAAAAACCCGCTGAAGAAGGTGACCTTGTCACAATTGATATAGAGGGAACACAAGATGGTGAAGCCGTGCCTGGCCTTAGTGCAACTGAATATCTTTACGAAGTCGGCAGCGGAACGGTTTTACCTGAAGTTGATGAGTATCTAACTGGCAGCTCAGAAGGAGATCAACTCGAGTTTGAGGCAAAACATCCCACAGAAGAAGACAGTTCATTTTCTATAGCCATAAAGGTAGGACAAGTGCAGATCCGCATTTTGCCCGAAGTTGACAATGAGTTCGCTTCTCAAGTGTCCGAATTCGAAACAGCGGACGAACTGCTAGTAGATCTCAGACATCGAATGAATGAAACAAAATCTGAACAGGTTGGAATGCTAGCTCGTGATCTCATAGCGAAAGAAATAGGTGATCTAGTAGATATTGAACTTCCGGAAGAATTAATAGAAACAGAGATAGATCGGAGAATCAGGGACTTAGAAATGAGACTTAATTCGCAAGGTCTTGAACTGGACAAATATCTGGAAGTAACCGGTGGAGAAATCGAAGCAATAAGAGAAGACTTTCGTGAGACTGCAGAAGTCTCAGCTCGTATCGATTTAGGTCTACGAGCGGTTGCTCATGTTGAATATTTAGATGAAGAGGAAGAAGCTTTCGAGAACTACTTAGGAAATATGGCTACACAAATGCAGATGAAGGCAGAAGAACTTCATGATGCTTTGAAACAGTCAGGAAGACTAATTGATGTTCGTGCAGATATAGCAAAAGAAGCCGCTTTACAATGGATTTTTGATCGAGTAAAACTTCTAGATGAGGATGGAAATCAAGTGGATTCAGCAATTTTGGAGGTTAAAGAACCGGATATCCCTGACATTACCCCAAAAATAAGCGAAAATGATGGTGTAAGTGCGGACGATCTGAGCGAAGATGATTTGATGGATGATCAAATCGTCGACCAAGAAAACAATGACGGAGATGATGAATTATGACTCTTGCTGACTTAAGTATCAGTAATTATCTAGTTCCAACGGTTGTTGAACAGACAAATCGAGGGGAAAGGGCTTTTGATCTCTATTCACGTCTTCTGAAAGAGAACATCATTTTTCTAGGCACACCCATAGATGACGCGGTAGCAAATTTGGTTTCTGCGCAACTTTTACACCTAGAGTCAGAAAACCCTGACCGTGATATAAGTCTCTATATAAATTCCCCTGGAGGTGACATAAACGCCCTCTTCGCTATTTATGACACCATGCAGTACATAAAACCTGACATAACAACAATATGTTTCGGTCAGGCTGCTTCTGCAGCTGCGGTACTACTTGCAGCCGGATCTAAAGGAAAGAGATTAGCTCTTCCTCACGCTCGCGTTCTTATCCATCAACCTTATGCCGGTGCTGAAGGACAGGTGTCAGATATAGAACTAGCGTCAAGAGAAATCCAAAGATTGAAAACCCAGTTGGAGGAAATTTTAGCCAAACACACAGGACAGTCGGCAGAAAAAATCCACGATGATACCGATCGCGATTTTGTAATGACTGCATCCGAAGCGGTGGAGTATGGAATAATTGATGAAGTAATCGATTCAAGAAATTTTGCGGATAACAGCGGAGCTATTTCGGCAGTTACCTGATCGTGATAGCAGTTAAGAGAATGCAGGAAAGGGCGATTTAAAGTGGCCAAGTTTGGAGAAGGCGGAGAACTCCTTAAGTGTTCATTTTGTGGCAAAACACAAAAGCAGGTAAAGAAATTAATTGCTGGACCTGGAGTTTATATATGCGATGAGTGTATAGATCTTTGCAATGAGATAATCGAAGAAGAACTTTCCGAAACTTCGGAGTTCACACTGACGGAGTTGCCTAAGCCTCGTGAAATCTTTTCTTTTCTTGATGAATACATTGTTGGTCAATCAAAGGCTAAGAAAATTCTTTCTGTAGCTGTATACAACCATTACAAGAGAATAAAAACTGCAAGCCTTTCAGTTGAAGATGTTGAGGTTTCGAAATCGAACATTCTTCTCATAGGACCGACTGGGTGTGGTAAAACCTTGATGGCGCAAACACTCGCAAGAATGCTAAATGTTCCATTTGCTATTGCAGATGCTACAGCCCTGACCGAAGCTGGCTACGTAGGCGAAGACGTAGAAAACATTCTCCTCAAACTCATTCAAGCCGCCGACTATGATATTAAAAAAGCTGAAACAGGAATAATCTATATAGACGAGGTTGACAAAGTAGCCAGAAAGAGCGAAAACCCTTCAATAACAAGAGATGTTTCAGGTGAAGGTGTTCAACAGGCTCTATTGAAGATTTTAGAAGGCACGAAAGCTGCCGTTCCACCACAAGGTGGAAGAAAACACCCTCATCAAGAGTTTCTACAGATCGACACAACAAACATTTTGTTTATTTGTGGTGGTGCTTTTGCTGGACTTGAAGAAACGATAGAAGCACGTCTTGGAGGTGCTGGTGTTGGTTTCGGTGCGGATATACGTTCCGCTCAAGAGAAAGATTTAGGAACACTTTTTTCAGGAGTCTTACCTGAGGATTTAGTCAAGTTCGGTTTGATACCTGAATTTATTGGACGACTTCCAGTAGTGGCCACAGTTTCACAACTTGATGTGGAAGCCTTGAAAAAGATATTGACCGAACCTAGAAATGCTCTAATAAAACAGTATGAGAAAATTTTTGAGTTCGAAGACATTGAACTTGAGGTAACTGAAGGGGCTCTGAACGCTATTTCTGAACAGGCTCTTGAGAGAGGAACAGGAGCTCGAGGTTTGAGGGCAATACTTGAAGAAGTTTTGCTAGACCCCATGTATGAATTGCCTGGCGACAAAACCGCAGGCCGTGTAGTTGTAGATGATGAAACAGTTATTCAACGAGAGCTCCCAAAAATTGAACCAAGAGATGAAGAACAGACAGATCGCGCCGCTTCTTAAGTTCACTAGCAATATCCTAAAGAGGTATGAATTTTAGGGAAGCTCTGCAGTACTTAGATCGTTTTATAAACAGAGAAGCAACTGCAGGGCGTATTCACGGATTGAGCTTGGCTGCAATGTCAGAACTGGTTGAATGCATGGGTGAACCCCATAAAGATTTGCGAACCATTCACGTAACTGGAACAAATGGAAAAGGTTCCGTTGTGAGTATGACTGAATCTCTACTTTCTTCAAAAGGATTAAGAGTCGGGTCCTACATGAGTCCGCATGTTGACACAATTAGAGAGCGTTTCACTCTTGCGGGTTCTCAGATCACTGAAGAGATATTCTCGGAAATAATTTTTGACGTTTCTCAATATGTGGAAAGCCATGAATTAGAACCTAGCTATTTTGAACTGCTGACTGCAGCTGCAATTCTACTATTCAGCAATGAGGGCGTTGACGCAGCTGTTGTCGAGGTTGGAATACTTGGACGCTTTGACGCAACTAATGTCCTTGAAGGAGAAGTAGCTGTCATAACAAACATAGGAAAAGACCACACCGACGGATCGGAAGGTTGGAGAAGGTCAATAGCAGCGGAGAAAGCTGGGATAATTGTTAAGGGTAAACCTTTATTACTAGGTAACCCCGAGGAAGATGTCTTTGATTTGTTTGAAGTAGAAAACCCAGATCCCATATTCCAATACGGGAAAGACTTTTCAGTTGAAGACTCTCTTCCTGCTGTTGGAGGGCAAGTGATAAATGTAAAAGGGATTTTTGGCCAGTATGAGGAAATTTTTCTACCCCTATATGGAAACCGTCAAGCAGAAAATGCTGCACTGTCATTAGCGACTGCTGAAGTCTTTCTAGAAGGCCCAATCCCAGAAGAAGTCGTTGAAAGCGCTTTTGGTGAACTGGTAATTCCAGGTCGCTTAGAAATCCTTTCGCGCCGACCCGTAATTCTAGTAGACGGAGCGCACAATAAGGATTCAGCAAACCATCTCGCAGAGACCATTAACGACGTTTTCCCAGAGAGTCGAAGAATCCTAATTCTGGGAACACTGGAACCTCATTCTCCTGAGGAAATATTTACAGAGCTTAAAACTATTTCACCTGAACTTGTAATCGTTTGTGCTGCACCTTCTCCAAGGGCAATTAACCCCAACGAATTAGAAAAAGTTGCGATGAGACTTGGATTGGAAGTGGAGAGAGCAGAGAACCCGTATGAAGCGACTTTGAAGGCGTTGAGAATAGGCGATGAAGAAGACCTCATAGTTGCTGCAGGTTCTTTTTACAATATTTCCGAAGTTCGACGCGCTGTTGAAGATTTTCAACACACAACGTCTGAAATTTGAAGAGACTGCAATTAAGTTTCTCTCCAGGTCATAGCATGTTCTCATGAGTAGAACTTTTGTAATGTGCAAACCAGATGCTGTAGAGAGAAAACTTGTCGGTGAGATAATCCGTCGTCTCGAGGAAGCGAACTTAACTATCATCGCTGCGGAATTAAGAAAATTGAATCCCGAACTTCTTTCACAGCATTATGAAGAACACGTAGGGAAACCGTTTTATGATGACCTGGTGACTTTCATGTCCAGGTCACCTGCGATGCTTATGGTCTTGGAAGGCGAAGGAGAAACATTTGCTGTTGCTCGACAGTTGATGGGGGCCACAGATCCTGCACAGGCGGAAGCAGGAACTATAAGGGGTGATCTAGGTACCGAGATGCCTGAAAACCTAATACACGGTTCAGATTCTGAAGAATCTGCGAAACGTGAGATTTCTATCTTTTTCCCAGAACTATAAATCACGCTCTGTGTGGTTACAGATGCGCTCAGAGTGGTAAAAACGTTTTACTTCGGCTAACGTCTAGTGAAAGTTATGTACTTAACTGTAAATATTGAAAACATAATTTTAATACTCTTAAAAGCCAAAAAATCAGAAAGTAAATGGCAATGAATGCTCAGATCGAACAGGTAAGCAGCAGCACCTTTTTTGGCGGCCGTGATATAGCGGTCGATTTGGGCACAGCAAACACACTTGTTTATGTACGGGGTGATGGAATCGTTTTGGATCATCCTTCTGTAGTGGCAATAGATATTCGTGA
>JASLTU010000003.1:0-46683 GCA_030742755.1 Acidimicrobiales bacterium
AGTTAACAATCTGGTCGAATTCTGAAAGAACACTCCAAATCTCTTCTTTAGAAGCCGAAACAATTAATGAGTTAGATTTTGTTGCCATATCTACTTACACCTTAATGAGTAACTTTAAAACATTTGTCGGATAGATATGGGATTGTCGGGTAGGCGGGATTTGAACCCACGACCTCCTCGTCCCGAACGAGGCACGCTACCAAGCTGCGCCACTACCCGAAAGTTAACTTTTTAAAAGCTCAGCGACTTGGCGGCTGAGTGAAAGTGGATCTATTGGTTTAATAATCCAGCAATCTGCTTCAGAACGTTTTCCTAAGAACTCATCTGCTTCTCTGTCCAGAAGCATTAATATCTTTTGATTTGGAATTCGACCAGCTCTTTGTTCAAGCCTCAAGTCTAAAGAAGTAGCCATTCCTCCCATATTTCCTATTTGCAGGTCGAGGATAATTAGCACAGGAGAGCTTGAAATTAAAGTTTTTAGAACGTTAGCTCCCTCTGAAACCCTTATAATTTGATGGTTTTTGCTTAAAGAAGCACTAATTTCTTGAAAAATATGATCTTCAGTAGTTGCAAGTAAAACGTTTGTTTTTTCGAGCATAATGCGATCGTAGCGTAGGAATTACTGACTCAATGTTTACTTTTGTGTTGAGTTTTGTAATCTTCTATTTACGAACTTCTTTATGAAAGTTTCAAATAAGGTAAAAACATGCTTGAGATAACTGTTGAAAGAAATGAAAACTATGTGTTGTGCCGACCGACTGGAGAACTTGATGCATATACCGTTGCTCAGTTCCGTGAGGCATTGATGGAACTTACCGAAGAAAAATTTGTTTTGGTTGACTTATCTGATGTTCCTTTTATGGATTCGGCAGGCCTGGGAGCTTTAATTGGAGGCATTCGAAGAGCTAGAGACAATGATGGAGATGTTTCAGTTGCATGTAATCGACCTGCATTGGTAAGGCTTCTTCACACGACAGGTTTTGACAGAATCGTTCCTGTTCGTGAAACAGTAGAGGAAGCAGTTTTAGCTTTAAACGATCCCGAAGCAATTTAGTTACGTTTACTCATTTCGCGAATCTTAAGATGACAAATATAAAAACTTCAAAAAGACTGTTTTTGAGTGCGCTCCTTTTAATTTCTTCAGTCTCTGTAGTCAGTTTCTTTTCACCCGTTGCTCTTGCACAATCAACTGCAAATTCAAAGGACCTGGGCAGAGATGTGATTGTAGTGGAGGCATCAGGTTTGATGGATCCAGTTTTGGTGAGAATGATGGAGGAGACACTTGTGGAAGTCGATCCTGCAAAAACTATTGCATTAGTATTTCAAATAAATATTACTGGAAGTGTTATTGAAGATTCGAGTGTTGTTGCATTAGGTAACGCAATTAGTTCCTCACAGGTACCAGTTTCATTTTGGGTTGGTCCTTCAGGAGCGCGAGCGAAAGGCCCAATAGTTGAATTAGCTTTTATAAGTGGGGACATAGGAATTTCACCAGGTTCAAAAATAGGAAAAATCGGTAAGAGTATTTTTCCCAGTAATAATTCTGAATTATATAAGAAACTTCAAATAGATGAGAAAACCCTTAATTATGAAGAAGCAGTAGAAAAAGGAATTGCTAGAAGTTCACCAGTTTTATTAGAACACCTTGTTGGTCTAGAAGGTTTCGAAGTGATTTCAGATGTTGAGTCAGGAGAAATCAAACCATTAACTCAGACCCGATTTGAAGAAATGAATCCTCCAGATCAATTTTTTCATAGCGTAGGAAGCCCGGCCATAAGTTATTTACTTTTTTTGGCTGGCATGGGACTTCTTGTTTTCGAACTTTATACAGCTGGCGTTGGCATAGCTGGAGTTCTGGGTTCTTTATGCCTTTTATTAGGTTTTTATGGACTAGCTGTTCTTCCTTCTAATCCTTGGGGTATAGCACTTTTGATTTTTTCAATGCTTAGCTTTGCAGTGGATGTTCAAACTGGAGTACCTAGATTTTGGAGTGCCGTAGCAACTATAAGTTTGATAGTTGGATCGTTTTTGTTGTTTGATGGGCTTTCTCTCTCTTGGCTTACTCTTTTATTTGGCATTTTATTAACTGTGATTTGTATGTCTGCAGGAATGCCAGCAATGATTCGTACACGTTTTGCCACGCCTACTATCGGTCGTGAGTGGATTATTGGTGAACTTGGTATGGCTCTTGAAGAGATAAATCCTAATGGGACTGTTGAAGTTAAAGGGGCAATTTGGAAAGCTCAAACAAATCGAGCTACTCCTATAAAAGCAAACGAGGAAATTAGGGTTGCCGCTGTAGAAGGGTTTCAGTTAGATGTGGAGCCTTTAGAAGGAGCGGCCCGCGACTACAGGGAACGTAAGGGGAGCAAAGGTTAAAATTTTGCGTTTATCTAGTTATTTCTAGATTTCAAATCTGAGGGAGGCGAGGTCCAGCGATACGAACGTTATCTCGTCTACGTGTAATCCCGTGTCCGTCGAGATGATTCAACAAAGGCATTGCATGTTTTCTAGTATTTCCGGCCGCCTCTCTAAATTCTGAAACCGTAAAGCCTTCTGGCTTAATTGAAAGAAGTTCAGCAGCTAGGAAAGAAGCTGCTTCAATAGCATTTGAAGAAAAAAAGATTCCACCTTCTTCAATAACTATTCCTTTACGAACCAATTCTCTAAGTTCAGAACGATCTACTTCTACAGGATCAGGTGGTGCAAAAAGCGAATTCTGCAATTTTTCTACAAAAGGATGATTAGAAGTTTGATTTTTATAGATAGAAAGTTTTAATCTTCCACTGTCTATGATCGTGTCTTTAAGCAAGGAAACAGTGGCTCTTTGGTATTGATCTAGCAAAGACAATTCAATTCCTGTAGGTCCAGCAGATTCGACTGCTTCTTTGACTGTTTCAATTGTTGCTTGAAGAGTTACTGGATCGACAACCCAATTATCTATATCTGGTTCAATATTTTCACCCGTGATTAGTTTTAATTCTTCTTTATCGATCCAGCCTCTCTCTTTTACAATCCGTTCTATTGAGCGGTCAGGTTTTGCCTTTGAAGCTTTCTCTTGAGGGTCAACATCAAGTACTTCGCCTCCACCAACTGTTTCGTCGCGTCCACTTTCTCGCAAAATAAATCGATCGCCTGGCAATAAAGGAAGGGGTTCTGGTAGGAATAATCTTATCGATCCCTTTTCTCCAGGTGCGATTGAACTCGGGCCAAGAACTCTCAACTTAACTGGGTATTCACCAGATCCGAAATAAGCAATAAATGCACCCCTTCGTGAAACATGGTGATCAATTTCGTTCAGTACTTGAAGAGAAGCATCCAATATTTTTGTTAAATGCCATTCTTTTGCTCTAATAAGTACATTCCCTCGAGAAATTTCACTATGCGAAACTCCTGCAATATTTAAGGCACAACGACTACCGGGTAGGATCCTTTTTTGCTCTAGATGATGGGCTTGAATACCTCTGACTCTAACTTTTCCACCTAAAGGCCATATCTCTAGGTCATCTTCAATTTCTAAACTTCCTCCAGTTAGAGTTCCAGTTACAACTGTTCCAGTTCCCTTTATTGAAAAAGAGCGATCTATCCAAAGTCGCGGTCGCTGGAAATCCTTCGGTTCAGGTGCGTTTTCCAAGAGTTTTGAAATTTCATTTAATAAAACGTCCACTCCTGTCCCGTCTAATGAATTTGTTTTAACTAAGGGAGAATTTTCTAGAAAAGTTCCTTTTACTTTTTCTTCAATTTCCAACAAGGCCACTTCAGTAAGATCACTATCAGCTTGATCAATTTTTGTAATAACAACTATTCCGTTTTTAAACCCAAGCAACTCTAAGATCCTGAGGTGCTCTTCAGATTGAGGTTTCCAGCCTTCTGTTGCAGCTACCACAAAGAGGCATGTTTGAATGCTGCCTACACCAGCGAGCATATTTTTCAGAAAACGAACATGACCGGGTACATCTACAATTGACAGAACTGTTCCTGATGGCAAAGTTGTTGAAGTGAAACCTAAGTCGATAGTTAAACCTCGGTTTTTTTCTTCAAGTAGTCGATCAGGATCCGAGCCAGTTAAAGATTTAACTAGAGTAGATTTTCCATGGTCTACGTGACCTGCTGTAGCGACTATGTTCATGATTAAATTGGAAAATTCTTAGTTAATTTTTTTAATCGCAGCATCGATAAATACGTCATCGTTTGGATGGACTGTCATTAAATCTATAACAGTTTGGTCATTGTCAACTCGACAGATAATAGGAGGGTTTTGTTGTCGGAAAAATTTCACATGATCACCTGCAAACTTTAACCCTGCTGAAGGAATTTCAACTCCAGGTAAAGTTCCACCACCTGGGGTTGCAGTGGTTTCAGTTGTGTACTTTGGATAAATTTTGTCTGCTCTTCTCTTTAATTCATCTATTGAAGTGGTAGCCATTTCCCAAAAAGGGATTGAAGACCCTTTGCGTTCCAGGTAAGAGATGGCGACATCCTGTAATGCTGACATCGTAAGGCTTCCTGGTCGAACAGCTCTGGCTAGAGGATGTTGTGCGCAGAGTTCAACAAGTTCGGCTTTCCCAGCGATTATTCCAGCTTGAGGCCCTCCGAACAGTTTGTCTCCTGAAAATGTGACAATGTCTGCGCCAGATTCAAGACTTTGTCGCGCTGCTGGTTCACCAATCAGCCATTTTGGCGGACCGTTTTCCAACCAAGGACATGCAGAATCAAGCAAGCCTGAACCAATATCGGCAACAAGAGGAATACCCAAGTCGGCCATTTCAGAAATCTCAGTCGTTTTTGTAAAACCTATGATCTTATAGTTCGACTGATGAACCTTTAAAGCTAAAGAAACACCTTTTTTGTTTATAGCTTTTTCAAAATCTTTCCGGCGTGTTCGATTTGTTGTACCTACTTCAACTAAATGAGCTCCTGACTGTTCGAGAATTTCGGGTATTCGAAATCCTCCGCCAATTTCGACTAGTTCACTTCTTGAAACTGCAACCCCGCGTCCTTCAGCAAGTGCCGCGATCACTAAAAGAACTGCTGAGGCACAGTTATTTACAATTAATGCTGATTCTGCTCCGCAAGCACGAGCGATTAGTTTTGATGATCTGTCATGCCTCGAACCGCGTTCTCCTGTTTCTAAATCAAACTCGAGATTAGAGAACCTAAAATGGTTATTCTTTTCTGTGATGTTTATTGGAGAACGACCCATATTTGTATGCAAAAGAACTCCGGTGGCATTAATAACATCAGTTAAAAGTGAGCGAGAAGCAACTTCGCCAATTTTCCGAGCTTCTTCGATTACATCACCCCCATTGAAGTTATTTACTGCTTCACGTGCTGCGTCTACTAGAAGTGGGTGCGGTAGATCTAAATCTGAGATTGCGCGTGCGATTTGATCTATCGAAGGGGGTCTATTTGTAGGTGTTTCAAGTTTTTTCGACATTTTATTTGTTTGGAAAGAAAGCTATTTATCTACTTCTAAGGTTACGAAGACGTAGCATAAATTTATGTTGTTATTACTATTTGCAGCTTTTTTATTAGTTCCTGCGATTGAGTTGTATTTAATCATTGAGGTTTCTCATCAAATTGGCTTTGGGAACACTTTAATTGGTCTTGTATTTATCAGCGTCATTGGTGCTTGGATGGTAAAGCGAGAAGGATTAGAGATAATACGAAAAACTCAAATTGAACTTGTGAATGGAAAACTTCCAGGCAAACAAATAGTTGAAGGTTTACTAATTCTTTTAGCAGGTGTTCTTATGCTTACACCGGGATTTGCTACAGATGCAATCGGTTTACTTTTACTCTTTCCTTTGACGCGGATAATGTTGCGGTCTTTCTTAACACGACGCTTTGTAAAGAAGATAGAAAAAGGTGAGGTTTTTTTATGGGGATCCAAAAAGAACGTTGATCAACAGGTTGTAGATGTCGAATGGGATGCATCTACTGTGAATGATAGGAATAAAAAGCGATTGGAATAATGACCCTTTCAATAGTGGTCTTGTATCAGTGTCAGATTTCATATTGCTTTAATGGTTTTAAGAATCCATACTTCATAGGTTGAAAAGATAAACAGAAATTTAAACGGGTATGACAGATTCAAATCTTGGTATCGATTCAGACACAATTGAACGAAATAATCTTGTGGTAGTTACAGATCCTGGGGCAGTTCCCTATGTTGATTTACAACCAGAGAATTTCACTCAAATTGTCTCTTCAAGCAAAAGACTTGCAGAAAGTCCTGATTGGGTTGTTCAAACTCCTGCAGGTCTGTTAGTCCATGGTTATAAGCAAGTCCGATCAATACTGCGTGATCAAAAATGGATTTCTGTATTATCTGGAATTTCAATGCTTGACTCTTTAGAGTCAACTGCATCTGATTTGAATGTTTTGTTTGAGCGTGCTCGTCGTTCAATCCCAGGTGTTGAAATTCCTACGAATTTCAATATCAGGCCGAATGTTTTGTCAGTAGAGGGTGACGATCACCGTCGTCTTAGAAAATTAGTTAATTCATCATTTACATCAAAAAATGCAGACCGGTTGAGACCGTTCATGAGAGAATATGCAGTTGAACTAATTGAGTCCTTAATTGAAAAACCAACAAGTGAAATTGTTCAAGATTTTTGCCGCCCTTATCCCATACCAATAATATGTCGACTTTTAGGTGCTGATGATAAAGATTGGGAGTTGTTTGATGACTGGGCTGATATTATTTTTTCCGCTTTAGATGCTGATACCGATGCTGTGATTGGTCGCCTAGACAAAGTTGCAAACGCACAAAAAGAACTTGAAAATTATATAGAAAATTTGATTCAAGATAGATTAGAAAATCCTAGAGATGACTTGATTTCAGAACTCATTCGAAATCAAGTAGACGGGGACATTCTCAGCTCTGACGAACTCATTGCCATGGTGGAAGCAATTTTGTTAGCAGGAACTGATACAACTAGAAATCAACTAGGTGCGGTCATCGCAGTGCTCGCTGACCATCCTGAACAGTATGAAATTCTTCGTAGTAACAAGGATTTAGTTCCAGCGGCTATCGAGGAATCGCTTAGATACATAGGTGCCGTTAGAACAACAGCTCGTTTGGCCATTGAAGATATTGAATTTGATGGAAAAATTTTCCCTGCTGGAACTACTGTTTTTCTAGGTCTTCACGCAGCGAGTCTTGGAGAGACAGATGATTACGATGGCTATGAGTTCAATATCTTACGTGAACGTGGATGCCCGCATATGGCTTTCGGGAGTGGAGCGCATCATTGTTTAGGTGCATTTTTGGCTCGCGCGGAACTGCAAGAAGCTTTATCTGTTTTTGTTGAAAAAGTTCCTAATATAAAGTTGGTAAACCCTGTCGAATGGAAACCACTATCTATGGGAATTTGGGGACCCAGCCGTCTTGAAATAGCTTTTCAAGACAGTTCCATTAGTGATGTGTTTTCAGCTGGAACAAACTTTGAAAATAAGACAGTAAAAGTTTCAGGCCGTGTTTCAGAAAAAAGAGAAGATCTATTGATTAGTGATTCTTCTGAAAAACGTACTGAAATTCAAAAATCAATACCTAATTTGGTTCAACGACCTAAATTTCCCCCTATTCGAAGGCTCTTATTAACTATTTTTACTTTTGGCAAAGCATTTACAGCTTGGAAAATTATTGATGCGCGTAAAAACGACGAAGAAAAAAAAGTCGCCTTATATAAAAGGATTCGAGAAGCCGCGGAAAACCTCGGACCAACATATGTCAAACTCGCACAGTTGATTTCTGCAGCTGAAGGAGTCTTTCCGGAAGCATTAATCACAGAGTGCAAAAAGTGTCGCGATGAAGTGCAGGCAGAGCCATGGAATACGGCAAAAAAGACTATTGAGAATGAGTTAGGCCCATTGAAAAATATTTTTGAATCAGTTGAGCCTGTCCCAATAGCTGCAGCGTCTATCGCTCAGGTCCATTCAGCAACGTTAAATGATGGTTCTTCTGTAGTTATAAAAATTCAACGACCGAAAATTCAAGATCAAGTGACAAGTGATTTAAAAGTTATGGCATGGTTAGCTCCAAAATTTGTGGGTCGAATTCCAATTGCCGCATTAACAAATCCACCTGCGTTAGTTGAATTATTTGCAGAAACAATCTGTGAAGAACTCGACTTCCAACTAGAGGTAGCAAACCTTTTCGAGTTGGAACGTGCTTTAAGAGGTAACTCGAAAAACTCGTGGAAGTTTCCAGTACCTAATCTTGATTACGTAACTTCAAAAATTATCGTTATGAGCGAGATCAAGGGAGTTTCTTTAGGGAATGCAAATGAAATGGAAATGGATTCAGAGGAAGTAGCTGATGTTTTCCGTCAAATGGTTGATGGATTACTAGAAGGTGCTGTGATACACGGAATTTTTCATGGCGATTTTCATGCTGGGAACGTATTTCTAGAGCAAGGTAAAGGAATAGGTCTTGTAGATTTTGGAATCACTGGGAGATTAAATGGTGAACGAAGAACTGCTTTTCTTCGTTACGTAGTAGGTCTAATGACGGGTGATGTAGAAGCTCAAATTTCTGGTTTACGTGACCTTGGCGCGTTTCCCCCTGATTCTGATATTGAAACGCTTATCAAAGATTTTAAATTAGAACGCGACGATTTCGATCCATTAGAAATGAGTGAAGAAGAATTTGTCGAAGAGATCCGTCTACTAGTTAAAGACCTTTTAACGCACGGAGCTAGAATTCCTAAAGAACTAATGCTTTTTGTCAAAAATTTTGCTTACCTTTCTTCAGTAATACAAAATCTCAGTCCTGAAATGGACTTACTTGAAGAATTTGAAAAAATTTCATCAGGTTTTTTTACTAGAAATGGTGTCAGAGTGGCTACCGAAGTCGGTTTTTCAGTAACAACTGATGATATTTCAGATCAGTCATTTAGAAGAGTTGCGGGACTCCGAGATACTGAGAAAACACTAACTTGGAATGCATTACAAAACCGTAGAAATGAAGCAATTGAACGACTACCAGTCAGATCTGTAGTTGAAGAAATTTTATAGAAACTAAATTTTGTGATTCAAGACAATGACAGCTAACCAGAACCTGGTTATTTACGATGAAAATTGTGAATTATGTAAACAATTGGCCGACTGGGCATCAAAAAAGATTTCTGGTGATTTTAAATTTGTTGATTCCAACTTCATAGACCATGAGCGTTATGGATTAGATCAAACCGAGCTAGACAAATATGTATGGTTAATAAGATCAAATTCTGAAAAGAGTAAAGGTGCTAACGCAATAGCTGAACTTCTAAAACATATGGATTTTAAATGGAAAATTTTAGGTTCAATAATTTCGATTTTTCCATTCACTTTCATCGCTAGCGCAATCTATTGGTTAGTAGCGAAAAATCGTCAACGATTTAAAGGCATCTGTTCTTAAATATGGGAAACCCATCAATAATAGTTTTTACTAGAGACCTCAGAGTTAGAGATAATCCTGCACTAGTTGAAGCGATTTCTAGCAGAAGGCCCTTACTGGCTCTTTTTGTTATAGACGACTTCATCGTAAATAGTAAAAATTTAAGCTTAAATCGTTTAGCTTTTCTAATTGATTCACTGCGCGATCTTGATTCATCCTTAAGAAAAATAGGAGCAAAATTAGTAATCAGGCAAGGTAAATGGGTAGAAGAGGTAAGCAGCGTTGCTAAAGAAATCAAAGCGGAACAGATTCATATTTCAGATGATTTCAGTCTTTTTGCAAAAAAACGTTTAACGGCATTAAGACACTCCGGAGAATTGAATGGGTTTAAAGTTTTCACTCATTCAGGAGTTTCAATTGTAAAGCCTGGACTTTTGTCACCTGCAGATGGCAGAGAGTACAAAATTTTTACACCTTATTACCGACGTTGGTTAGAGGCAGCGTGGCGTAAACCTACAGAAGCACCCAGAGCGATTCAAGGATTAAATTTAGACGATATGTCTAAAAAAATATTGGACGGGTTTAGTCTGCAAGAGTGTTCACCTCTTATTCCTAAAGGTGGTGAATCTGAAGGTATTTCTAATTTCAATAATTGGCTTAGTAAAGAGAATCGAAACTACCAACACGCACAAAATGATTTGCAAAGTGATGGAACATCCCGGATATCTCCCTATCTTCATTTCGGATGCCTTTCGCCTTTAGAAGTAGCTTTACAGGCCTTGGAAAGTAATGATGATGCATTTGTGCGTCAGTTATGTTGGAGAGATTTTTTCTTACAGATTTTGAATTCAAGACCAGAAGTTTCGAATAATGACTATCGAGATCGGAACCATCTTTGGAATAAAAGTCCAGAAACTCTAAATTGCTGGAAAGAGGGGAAAACTGGGTTTCCCCTAGTAGATGCTGGTATGCGTCAACTAAAAGTTGAAGGTTTTATGCACAACAGAGCAAGAATGGTTGTCTCATCATTTTTAACAAAGGATCTTTATTTAGACTGGAGACTCGGAGCTGAACATTTCATGAAGTATTTAGTTGATGGGGATATAGCTTCCAATCAACTAAATTGGCAATGGGTTGCCGGGACCGGAACTGATAGCAACCCTAATCGAATCTTTAATCCAACTCGACAGAGTGAAAGATTCGACCCTAAAGGTAATTACATTAGAAAGTGGGTTCCAGAGTTGAAAGATCTTCCTCCTAAAGAGATACATGACCCTGATTTAGCCACAAGAGAAAAAAATAACTATCCAAAACCTATTGTTGACCACAGTGAAGCTATTTTGATTTATAAATCAAAAGTTTCAACTAAATAGTATTAATTTAAAGGAAAACTATGGCAGTTATTTCACCTGATCAAACGACTCAAGCAATGAATGGTTTTATGGCTGAACGACATTTAGGAATTCTCACTTTAGTTAGATCAGACGGCAGACCTCATTCAACTCCAGTTGGTTTCATGTGGGATGATGAAGAAAAAATAGTCAGAATTATTACTTGGTCTGGAAGTCTAAAAGCCCGTCTTCTTGAGAAAGAAAATCTTATTGGAACCATTTCCCAAGTTGATGGTGGCAGATGGGTTACTTTCGAAGGGACTTGCTCCGTCACGGATGATCCGGAAATTTGCACCGATGCAATTTCACGTTATGCCGGACGATACTCACCCCCTAAAGATCGTGGATCAGATAGGAGAACTATCACCATGGTTGTTTCGAAAATACTTTTAAGCGCCGGACTAGCTTCTTAATATTAGAATAGACACATTTCTGCAGTTCTTCTTCCCGAAACTAATGCTCCTTGAATTGAAGGAGTATCCCTGTGATCACCGCACAGAAATATTTCATCGCTAATTTTTACCTTGCGTCTGAAAGGATCTCGTGGTTGTAAATCGGGTTGTCCATGTTCAATTGAGTATGTCCTTAGATGTCTCCAAGAGTTAACGGTATTACCGAACCAACTTTTCATTTGTTCAAGGACAGGTTCAACTAATTCAGAGGCGTTATTATCTGGAACCACTACAGCTATTAATGCCTCATTATTTGAGGAATACGAAGGTGAAATATTTGTCATGATGGCAACATTAAGTCCAGGCCCATCGTCAGTGCCATTGAGTAGAATTGCCTTTGATTTAGTTGGGGCTTCGGGAGACGCAAAATAAACACACGAAACTGATCGAGAAGATGGACTTTCAAAAGCAGTCAATTTAGCTGCTGCTGGGGCTTCTGTAGCGATAATTAATTTAGATGGTAAAAATGAATCTCCAGATTCAAGTATCACTTTTTTACCTTCTAATCTTTCAACAGGAGATTTTAGAATTATGTTCTGTTCACCGATTTGATGAAGAAGTTGTTGACTTATAGAACCCATCCCATTTTTTGGAACTGCTGCCTTTCCGATAAAAAGCATTCTTAGAACCAAAAGACCAAGTCTTGCGGAACCCTTAAGATCTGGGTCTAGTTGAATGCCACCTAGTAAAGGTTTGAAAAAACTATTGATCGCTTTCTGGGAAAAACCTAATCGCATTAAATTTGTAGATATTTTTTCATCATCAGCTCTTTCCAGAGAGGGGTGGTTATTTTTAATGAGATCCTTTCTCAATTTCAAAAGCTTTAATTTGTCTTGGGTGTTAAGACATTTTGTGAAAGTAGTTGAAAATATAGAAGTAGGGTTTTGGAATGGGTCACCAATTTTTGAGAAACGCCCATTTCTGAAAATAACAGCTCCGGAGTCGAATTTTTTTAGATCAAGTGAATCAATGTTCACATGGTTAGTCAATTCTGGATATGCGGTCAATAAAACTTGAAAACCATGATCGAGAAGAAAACCCTCGTGATGGTCAGTACGTACACGTCCGCCCACCTGATCAGATTTTTCAATAAGTAGAACTTCTTTACCTTTTTGCGACAAGATTTTTCCAGCTGTTAATCCAGCAATTCCTGCACCAACAATTACTACTTCCGGAGAAGACGTGTCACTCAAAACATTTCCTTACGTTTAGGTAGAAGATTTCATTAGGGACGTTTAAGAAGTAAAACAGGTGTTGTCTCTTTATATTTTAGAAAGTCAGGATTATCCCCCCAACGTTTTCTTGCTGCAGAATCAAGCATCGGTATGCCACTGATTTTCGTCAAAAGAAAGAAAACAAAAACTGGTGAAATTAGACTTAAATATTGCCAGCCGGATAATGCAGGTAGAGCTACGAGCGTTACACCTATCCACAAAATAATCTCGCCAAAATAATTTGGATGTTGAGACCAAGACCATAAACCTTTGTTAATGAAAGAATGCTGGTTGGAAGGGTCTAATTTAAATCTACGTTTTTGTTCATCTGCAATAATTTCGATTACGAAACCTGATAACCAAATGATTATCCCTATCATTCCAATCCAACCAAAACTTTTTTTATGACTGGAAGTAATCGCTGTTAATGCAGATGAAGATGTAAGAACAACCCAAAGACCTTGAACTGTCCAAGTCATCAAGAACCAAGTGAAATCATGTTTTATTAAATTAAAGCGGACATCATGACCCGTTGCTTGCACGCGTGCGAAGAGGAAGGCTCCTAGCCTTAATCCCCAGAGGCAAATCATTGCTCCTAATACAACAGATCTAGTATCAATTTCTGGAATTGCTATGAGGGCAACGATTGTGATTGTTAGATATGTGGCCGAACCTATTAGGTCGAAAAAACGCTCTGAATGAAAAAACCAAGCAGGAGTGAAGCAAATCCATTGAATTAAAAAAGCAAGAACACCACATAAGGTAAATAGTCGAACTCCGGAGGCATTTACGCCATTGCTGCTACATGCCAGAATTATTAGAAAGCCCGTAACAAGAGCTGCGACAATCGCAGTGATTGACTGTTTTTTTTCCATGTATTAATTCCTTCTTTCTGAATCAAAACCAATTTAATAAAAAGATAGATCTCTTTTCGATTCCGCGAAAAAGATTAATAGGAGTGAAATTAATGAATAAACCAAATAGCCGATTATTAGAGGTGTAACAGATTCGTTTATTTGTGAAGAAAAAATTGTTGCTAAGAGAGCTGCTCCACCCAGGGAGATTGCACCAGCGACTCCCGAAGCTGTTCCTGCTAAAGCCCCCATAGGTTCTAGAGCTAATGAAAGACCTATAGGAGTTAAGAGGCTTAAGAAAATATTCGAAAACCCCATTAGTACAAGCCAAATCCAAAAGTTGGGTTCTCCACTGTTGAGCAGTGCGACGATTAAGGAAGTGATATTCAGGAGGAAAGAGGAGACAATACTAAATACAGCAACTCTTTTGGCTCCGAAAAATGAAATAAAGGTGTTACTTGCAAAAAATGCTAGTGCCATCGGTATACCAAGAATGCTGAAGATAATAGCGAATTGATTTGCTTTCCCATATACGTGATCAAAGATTGGTTGTGAGCTACTCAACCAGATCACGAAAGCTCCTTGTCCAAAAGTGACAGCTAAAACATAACCGATAGTAATTCTTGTTGTAAAAATTTTGTATAGAGCCTTAGATGTGTTCTCCCAATTTAAGCTTCTACGGTTCGAAGGAGGCAAAGTTTCCCCAAACTTTATACTCCAGAAAAATCCTACGATCGCTAACAGAACCCCTAGTAGATAAACGATTCTCCAACTTGTGAAAGACAAAAATAATTCCGAAATTAGTGGCGTGATGATTGGCCCTAAAAGAAAGACAGCCATGATTTTAGACATTACTTTTGCCATCTCGTCACCAGAATAAAGATCTCTAGAAACAGCGGTTCTCATACTTGCAGGAATACTCGCTCCTAAGCCCCACAAAAATCTAAAGATAAGCATTGATAGAAGGTTTTGAGAAAGTAAAGACCCCAGAGTTCCGAGTATGAAAAGAATAAGACCAAATCTTAAAGATGTCCCTCGACCAAACCTGTCCATAAAAGGACCACTGATGACTTGGCCAATAGCTATTCCAATTATAAAAATGGTTACTATCAAAGATATTTTGTTGGACTCGTCGAGTAGACCTATATCTGGTCTGATCTCATCGAAGGCAGGAAGTGAAGAATCAATTCCAAAAGCGGTTAGAACATTAAGAAAAGCAAGATAAAAAACTACGCTTATTTGAGATCTCTGGTGGGGCACTAAGACAGTCTGCCCTATGAGGCGGAGTAAGCCCGACCAAAAGACAAACTCTTTTCTCAACTACGGTTCAAGCATGGAAGAAATTATTACTACAAATCCTAGATATGCAACCCTGAACAAAGATTATGCAGCTGAGATGGTCTCAATATCAGCTGAAGATGACGGTCCAATTTGGATGGTTAATCTTATGAAATATCGTGAGACTGCTGAGTATGGAGGTAGCCATGAAGCCACTATTACCGGTAAAGAGGCTGACAATCTTTATGCACCAATAGAAATACTTTCAGATATTGGTGCAGAAATAGTTTTTTTTGGTGATGTGGAAATACAACTTCTTGGAGATGATCCTCAATGGGATCGTGTGGCGGTAGTCAAATATCCGACAAGGCGATCATTTGTAGAGATGTCACTGCGGAAAGATTTCCAAGAAAAACATGTTCATAAAGAAGCTGGTATGCAAATGACAATAGTCATGGGTTGTATTCCTATGGAAACTCCTACTTACGAAAGGAAAGATTGGGCAGAAGTAGAAAATCCTCCAAGTGAAAATGATGGAGCGATAACAGTTGTTCATGTGCTACAGCTAAACGAACAGATTGAGAAAATGGATGATTATTCTTTAATAGCAGGAGATAGCGCGATACCAAATGGTGTACATATCGATGGGTGGTTTCAAGTAGAAAATACTGTTTTAGGTGATGAAAGAAAATGGAATCAGGTTCGTTTTAATACTTTTCCAAGTCGTAAAGCATTTCAAGAAGTTCTTAAAGACCCTCAACGTATAGAAGCGCAAAAAAAATATAGAGAAACAGCTATAAGTGATACTTATACAATGATCGTGACATCTTCAATAAACAAAGTTTTTGATTCAATTTAAAAAATGAAAACAAGCGATCTTACAACTCCTGCTCTAATTGCAGATTCAAAAATTCTTGATGCGAACATCGCTACTATGTCCTCCAAGAGACCCGGACGAGCACTTCGACCACATGTAAAGGCTTTTAAATCAACAGCAATAGCAAAAAAACTTGTTGAAGCCGGACACGAGACTTTTTGTTGCGCAACAATTCGTGAATTAGAAGGAATGGTAAAAGCCGGTCTCGGAAACGATCTTCTTTTAGCAAACGAAACACTTGATGCTAGAAGAATCGGGAATCTACTCTTGAACGAAAAATGTCGAATTACAATTGCGGTCGATTCATTGGAAACTATTGCAGCTGCTGTATCGGCAGGTGTGAAAGAAGTATTAATAGATGTAAATGTTGGCCTCCAAAGATGTGGATGCAGTCCAGATGAAGCAGGTTTTCTGTCAGAAAAAGCAAAAGCTTCGGGACTAGAAGTAAGAGGGGTAATGGGATACGAAGGACATTTGATGCATGACCCTAATGTTGATAGACGTACTGAAAAAACTCACGAATCCATGGAACAATTAATTTTCGCTCACGAAAATGTCGGAGGAGATGTAATTTCTGGTGGCGGAACAGGAACATGGGAATGCAACCAAGCTGTGACAGAACTCCAAGCTGGCAGTTATGTTCTGATGGATGGAGACTATTCTAAACTCGACCTTCCTTTTCAAGAAGGATTGCTTTTATTAACCACAGTGATATCTACAAGCAGGTCTGGTTATGCAGTTTTAGATGGGGGATTGAAAGCATTATCAGTTGATAGTGGAAATCCGCAATTATTAGGTA
The DNA here is from genome assembly GCA_030742755.1 of Acidimicrobiales bacterium. Classification (GTDB taxonomy): domain Bacteria; phylum Actinomycetota; class Acidimicrobiia; order Acidimicrobiales; family MedAcidi-G1; genus MedAcidi-G1. Next base: position 16,248 of record JASLTU010000003.1, read on the forward strand.
ACGGTGAAGTCCTTTTCTGTTCTGATGAACACACAACTATCACTAACGGTTCTTGGTCAGTTGGACAAAAAGTTGGTCTACGGCCTTCTCATATTGATCCGACTATTTCAAAACATGAAAATATTTATCTTGTAGAAGAAATTGAAGAAAGTTTAGATACAGAATTGATAGAAAAATTAAAAATTGATTTGCGAGGATGGTAAACGTTTGAAGACTCGATCATCAAATACATGGAGTAATTGGGCTGGAAATCAGACGAGCAACCCTTTGAGTATTAAGAAACCTAGAAATGAACAAGAAGTCGTAGGCATAGTTAAAGAAGCAAAAAAACGTGGGTTAAAAGTAAAAGTTGTCGGTTCAGGACATTCATTTACGGCAATAGCAGTTACAGATGAAGTTTTAATTAGCCTTGATGAAATAGTTGACATTAGAGACGTCGATTTTGAAAATTCCACAGTACGTGTCGGTGCAGGAATAAAACTTTGTGATCTTAATCCAATATTGCAAAGATCTGGATTGGCTCTACCAAATTTAGGTGACATTGTTTACCAGTCAATTTCGGGAGCGATTTCTACTTCAACTCACGGAACTGGTTTGGAGTTTAAAACTATCGCAGAAGCAGTTTGCGGTATGAGAATTGTTGATGGTGAGGGCTCAGTTGTCGAGTGTGACACGCAACAAAATTCAGACATACTCCATGCAGCAAGAGTGGGTTTAGGTGCTTTAGGAGTAATCACGGAGGTCACTATTCAATGCGTAGAGGCATTCAATCTTCATGCAGTAGAAGAAATTCTGCCAATAGGAGAAGTAACAAATAATTTTGACCACTGGTCTACAACGACTGACCACATAGAATTTTTCTGGATGCCCAATACCGACAAAGCTCTACTCAAAAGGAACACCAGAACTCTCGAAGAACCTCCACGGCCAAGGAACAAAAGACATGCATTAAAAAGGCGTTGGAATCGATTTAAGAACGAAGAAATAAAACAAAACGTTCTTTTCGGAGCGATGAATCATTTAGGCAAGATTGCCCCTCCATTAGTTCCAAAACTTAACTCCATGGTTACTGGAGAAAGCGGCAGAGCAGAGTACATAACAACAAGTTATGAGGTTTTTGCTAGTCCACGAAGGGTCAGATTTTATGAAATGGAATACGCAGTTCCCGTTGAGTCAGGTATAGAAGCGTTTCAAAGAGTCGTTCAATTAATAGGAGATTTAGATCATTACATAAGTTTTCCAGTTGAGTACCGAGTACTCGGAAAAGATTCAATACCAATGTCTACTGCGAGCGACAGAGACTCTGCATTTATAGCTGTCCATGTATTTCGAAATACGTCGTTTGACAAATACTTTCAGGGTGTGGAGAAAATAATGGCCGACTATGACGGACGCCCTCACTGGGGGAAACTTCATTTTCAAAATCATGAAACTCTTTCAAAGATTTACCCCCAATGGGAAACATTTCAAAATGTAAGGGCGTTGATGGATCCTTTAGGAATTTTTTCAAATCCTTATTTAGATAAAGTACTTGGGCCTCTGCCTTAGCAGATTCAAGTAGTCTGTATTCATGGATGATCCAATTTCCAACGAAACACATAATCCACCTGATGAAGAAGATTTGGAATTAAAGAAACTAGAAGATGAACTAGCTCTCATAGAAACAGCAATGGAGAAGATTGAGCAAGAAGATTTTCAAGCATACGAAACGATAAAAGCTGAAATTACTGAAACGTAGTGTTTAGGTTTAACAAACCTAATTACAAAAGATTAGGTGTTGGGTCTTCAGGTATCAATGAAACTCTTTTACCCATTTCAAACTCATCGTCAACAAGTTCCAACCAACGGCCACCAAGATTTGGAACTTTCATTGAAGGTTTGTTGTGAAGGTTTTCTAAAGCGTGAACTATTCCAGCATGAGAAATAATAAGAATCGAATCTGACTCTTTTGAATTGTTAGAGATTTTCTTTAAAGCTTCAAAGATTCTCAACAAAATGTCTGAATTAGTTTCATAACCGTCTGGGCGCTGTCCAGAATCTAAAAAACCTGGCCAACCTTTTTCAATTTCACTACGTGTAAGACCTTGCCAAGGACCTGCGTCTCTTTCCATCAGGCCATCTTCAGTAGTTACTGGACCAATCCCTGTTATTTCTGAAATTATGACAGCAGTATTTTTTGCTCTTTGAAGAGGTGATGCCACGATTGAGTCAAACAAACCAAGTTTTTTAGTGGCTTTTTTTGCTTGATTTTCTCCCACATCTGTTAAAGGAGGGTCAGCCTGTCCTTGCCAACGACCGAGAGCATTCCATTCAGACTGACCATGGCGGACAATTAACAACTTAGTCATAATTTGACGGTATCTATTTCAACTTCTATTCGGACTCAGCTAATACTTTCCGTAGACTACTTTTATGGCAGTTCTTCGTCTTTTCGCATCAATAAAGCAAGTGGCTGGAACAGGTTCAGTTATTTTGTCAGGGGCAACAGTATCTGATGTAGTTGAAGAAGCTTCTCAACGATATGGAGCTGAGTTCACTGATATGGCAAAGAATTGTCGAATTTGGTTAAACGGAAATCCAACTGAAACAAACACTCCTGTAAGTGATCATGATGAGATAGCACTACTACCGCCTGTTTCAGGAGGTTGAACGTGCGTAAGTTAGCTGTACTTTCAATGCATACCTCGCCCTTGGCTCAACCAGGTGTTGGTGATGGTGGAGGCATGAATGTGTATGTCCGTGAAGTTTCTTCAGCACTTGAGCAAGCCGGAATCAGTTCAACTGTTTTCACTAGGAGAGTTGATAGCGAGACGCCACAAGTTATGACATTTGGCAATGGACTAAAAGTTGTTCAAATTGATGCTGGAGATTTTTCTTTAAGTAAAGAAGATTTGTTCTTAGTAATTAATGACTTTAAGAATGGTGTAGAAGATTTTTTAGTTAATGAAGATCAGCATGATGCTCTGCTAGCAAATTATTGGCTTTCAGGTGCCGCTGCTCATCAGTTAAAACATAGTCTTCAGCTGCCTTTAATAACTACGTTTCATACACTCGCTCGAGTTAAAGCTGCCTCAGGTGACAGGAGTCATGGGTACGAACAACGCGTAAAAATAGAGACTGAATTAATAGGCTGCTCAGACGTAATTTTGTCGAACAGTTCTTTTGAAATGGAGCAGCTAGATACTCTCTACGGCGCTGACCCTTCGCGTATAGAAATTGTCCCACCTGGCGTAGACCATTCGATTTTTAGTCCTGCATCAAAAAAAGAAGCACGTCAACTTCTAAATTTGAAAGAACAACCAACACTTCTTTTTGTTGGGCGCATTCAACCTTTGAAAGGAGTGGATCTAGCAATCTCTACGTTGTCTGAGCTGAGGCATAGAGATGCCCAATTGGTTTTGATTGGCAGTTCCAGTGGCCCAGACGGGCCAACTGAAGAAAGACGGATCAGGCAAATGGTAGAAGAACTAGGTTTAAAAAATAGAGTTTTATTTGTTGAACCCCAGTCTCATGAAAAATTGGTTGATTGGTACCGAGCTGCTGATGTTGTACTAATGCCAAGCAGATCTGAATCATTTGGTCTTGTAGCTTTAGAAGCTGCTGCTTCTGGTGTGCCAGTTGTAGCTTCTAAAGTTGGTGGGTTGCAGACCATTATTGAAGACGGTTTATCTGGTTATTTGATCGATGATCGCGATCCTTGCTCTTATGCGGATCATGTATACAAAATTATTAGTGACACGGAAAAAGCTAAAGAGATGTCTATACAAGCAGTTAATAAATCTAAATCATTCACTTGGTCGGTTACTGCTGCACGACTTCGACGGATTTGTTTAGATTTACAGTCTCGGTCTTTAGTTGATTGCGCATAGTGCCGGATAGTGAAGTCGCTCGACTATTAACAGAAATTGAGCTTGAAAATCTTGAAAAGGAAATAGAAAGATGGCTTGATCTGTCTTTAAAAGAAAATCCTTTGTTTGCTGCTTTCGAAAGAGATTCTGATGAGCCGGCTGGTGAATCAAGATGGTTTATCAGAGTTTTAGGTGAAGAAAAGGACACATTTACTTTGCGTTTTATGCTCCGGCAAAGAATGTTGCATTATGAAACCTATGTGATGCCTGCTCCTGATGAGAATAAGGAATTATTTTTTGAAAATATCCTTATTAGGAATAGAAAAATTGTAGGTGCAACATTTTGTTTAGGGGAAGAAGATGCTGTTTTTTTAATAGGGGCGATTCCAGCAAGCACGGTAGAGCCAAACGAGCTTGATCGCATTTTGGGGACTTTATGGGTGGCAGTGGAACAAAATTTCAAATCCCTTCTTAAAATTGGTTTTGCATCCAAATTTGCTGAAATAAATAAAGAAAATAAGTGAAATCTGATTTCGAAGTTAATCGGCTTCCATCAAAAGTTTTGGTTTTTTCTGTTACGGCTGTGGGTCTTTTACACAATTCTATTTTCGTTAGTTCAACTCCTGAGATTCTAAGATCTCTTGGAGAGTCAGAGAATCTAGCGGGGCTTTTGATCGCCGCTGGTTCAGTTCCGGGGATAGTTGTGGCGCCTTTAATAGGTTTTTTGGCAGACCGATTTGGTCGAAAAAAAGTACTAATACCTTGTCTTGTGATTTATGGAGTTTTCGGTCTGTTAGTAGGTTTAAGCCCTTCTTTGTTTTGGTTTTTACTTATAAGAATTTTTCAAGGTTTAGGAAGTGCAGGATTAATAAATCTAGTTGTAGTGATCATTAGCGACAATTGGGTGAGTTTAGACAGAGCTCGTTTGATCGGACAAAATGCTGCTGCTATAACAATTTCAGTAGCGGTCTATCCTGTGCTTGGGGGGGCAATTACCGATCTAATAGGTTGGCGTTGGACTTTCTTGGCTTTTTTAGCTCCTTTAGTAGTTGCTTATTTTGTTTCAAAAAATTTAGAGGATCATCAACCAGGTATCGATGGATCAGTCAGGGGTCAAATTTCTGGTGCGCTTTCAGAGGTTGTTAAACCGGCTATAGCCACGAACCTTGTAATCGTAATGATTTTGTTTATGGCGATTTTTGGATTATTTCAGTCCTTATTGCCAGTTCATCTTGAACGTGAGTTTGGGCTACTTCCAACTGGAAGAGGTTTAGTTGCCGCAGCTCCAGCTATTGTGGCGGCTTCATCTGCCTTGGCAGTTGCAAGAGTTAGAAAGCGAGTCCAAGGTGGAATAATTATTTATGCTTCTTTACTAATTTGGGGCATTGCTTTTCTCATGATGGGTTTTGGGTCATTACCTGTCCTTGTATTAGCAACAATGATTTATGGTTTATCCGAAGGTTTGATGATTCCAACTCTTCAAGATTTAGTAGCAGAAAATGCTCCTGAACAACTTCGTGGGGCATTGTTAGCAATGTGGACAGGGGCCGCCCGTTTGGGACAAACAGTGGGACCAGTATCAGTTTCTCTTGCCTTAATGGGACTTTCTACTTCTACGGTACTTATTTCTGCAGGTATAGCAATGCTGGTTATTTCAGGTTTAGCAAGTATCACCCGAACACTTATTGTTTCTTCAGAAGGCCCTCAAACTGGTAGATTCAACGGATGAGTTTCCGATTACAAATTATTGGCGGCGGCAATATGGGTGAAGCTTTGTTGCGCGGATTGCTTAAAAATAATTGGGCATCTGAAGACGAATTGCATGTTGTGGAACCAGTGTCTGAACGCAGAGACTATTTAGCTGTAACAATTCCTGGTATTTCGATTTCAGAAGAACCATTATCAGAGTTGGATTCCTTGGTCGCTGTAAAACCAGACAAGGTTCCAGAAGTATTAGAAATTTTGTCAAAATTAAATCCAACCAGAGTTCTTTCTATAGCAGCAGGAGTAAAAGTTTCTTCTATGGAAAAAATTCTGGGCGAAAAAGTAAGAGTTTTAAGAGCTATGCCCAATACCCCCGCTCTAATCGGGAAGGGTTCTGCGGGTGTAGCTGCGGGTTCAAGTGCTACTGATGAAGATCTGGTTTGGGCTGTTGAGATACTTTCAGCCGTTGGTTCAGCAATAGTTGTCGAAGAAAGTCAACTAGATGCAGTCACAGGTATTTCAGGTTCTGGTCCTGCTTATTTATTTTTCTTAGCCGAAGCATTAATTGATGCGGGATGTGAAGTTGGATTATCAAAAGATGAGTCACAATCTCTTGTCGAACAAACCCTTTTAGGTGCGGCAGCACTTTTATATGAATCGGATGATCCTGCTGAAGCTTTAAGACAAAAAGTTACTTCTAAGGGGGGCACTACTGCAGCCGCTATAGAAGTTTTCGAAAACGCTAGTTTTCGTGACACTATCAGGGGAGCAGTTTTTGCTGCGACTGAACGTTCTTTGCAGCTTGGTGATGAATGACTAAAGGTAAAAAATACGAAACTATTTCATTTTTGTCAGACTTTGGGACAACTGATGAGTTTGTAGGAGTAGTTCATTCTGTAATCAATTCAATTGCTCCTTTTGCAAAGGTAATAGACGTCACCCATGGGATTCCGCATTACGACATACGTTCAGGTGGACTTGCTCTTGCACGCAGTGCTCAATATTTGTCACCAGGTGTTGTTTTGGCAGTTGTTGACCCGGGTGTAGGAACACAACGACGTGCTGTTGCAGTTGAGGTTGGTGGCGGAGAGTCAGTTTTAGTAGGTCCTGATAATGGGCTACTTGCACCCACAGTTGCTTTAGTAGGAGGTGCAGATCGGGCGGTTTCACTTACAGAAACCGCTTATCAACTTCCGGCTATTGGAGCAATGAATGCTGGTCGTGATATTTTTGGTCCAGCTGCAGCACATATTGCTTCGGGAGTGGATCTATCAGAATTAGGGGATGCAGTTGAGGTTTCAAGTTTAGTTCCTGGTCTTATACCAATAAGTTCTAAAGAGAGTGATGGTTTTCACACTGAAGTTTTATGGGTTGATCAGTATGGAAACGCTCAGATTAATTTAGATCCAACGGAACTTGATATAAAAGAAACTGAAATCAATCATTTTGAAATTGGAATTTCGGGACAAACCAGAATAGCTAAGAAGGTGGAAACTTTCGAAGAGCTAGGCGCAGGTGAACTTGGGTTAATAATTGATGAATATGGTTTGGTTGCGTTTGTAATAGCTAGAGGGTCTGCAGCAGAAGAGATGAAAATTAATACAGGAAGCCAAGTAATTATTTCTTATGCTGAAAATTCTTCTGCTCAGTCTGTGCCAGTTGTTTTAAAACAATTAGATGAGAAAATTGAAGGTGATGTGTAGTGCGTTTTGGTACAACTTTTGTGATGGCGCTGCTTTTATTAGCCATTTTGGGGGCAGCTTTAATACAGTTTGTTTTTTTGGTTGACTAAATTCATTGCGTTTTTGAATGAAGTAAATGTTTCGATCTGATGTTATTTGCTTTATGAATCACGGTGTTATCTAATTAGAGTGTGTCAAATTTAAATCTTCCTGAAGCGGCGCTTTCTAGGCTAACTATTTATCAACGAGCACTGGTTGAATTAAATGATTCAGACATAAAGACAGTTTCCTCTAGAGAATTAGCTGAAATCACTGGAAGTAACGAATCAAAAGTTAGGAAAGACCTTTCATATTTGGGTTCATATGGAACACGTGGAGTGGGATATGAAACTGATCGTTTGATTAAAGAGATAGGCGTTGTTCTGGGTGGAGGCCAACCGAGACCAGCAGTATTAGTAGGAATCGGAAACTTAGGAAGGGCTTTAAGTCAGTACGAAGGTTTTGAGGTTAGTGGATTTCCGATTGTAGGTCTTGTTGATACAGATCCAAATGTCGTAGGAGAAACGATTAATGGTTTGAAGGTTAAAAGATTAGATCAAATGGAAGAGCTTGTCGCTCAAACGTCTGCAGTGTTAGGGATTGTAACGACACCATCAACAGCAGCCCAAGAGGTCGTTGATTGTTTAGTGAAAGCGGGAATTATGTCCATTTTGAATTTTGCACCTGTGGTCGTAGATGTTGTTGAGGAAGTTGAAGTCAGAAAAGTTGATTTAGCAACTGAGCTTCAGATCCTTGGTTACTATGACCATCTTCGAAAATTTGATTGAGAGATTCAGGTGACTAAATACCAGAAAATATTCATTGCAAAAGGTTGGCAATAGACTCGAAATTAAGGAAAAATCAGTTAGTAAGTTTTATTTTATGATTACTTACTAAAACCCAGCTTAGGAGATTTATTTGTGTCGGTAATAGTCGTTGGTTTAAACCATCGAACTGTTCCTCTTGATCTTTTTGAGAAGATGACGGTTCCGGAAGCAAAATTACCAAAAGCATTGGCTGATCTTTCCTCGCGCGAAAACATTAGCGAATCAGTAATTCTGTCAACCTGTAATCGTATTGAGATTTATGCTTACGCCGAGAAATTCCACGGGGCTTATCAGGACATACGAAATTTTCTTTCCGAAATTTCACACGTGGCTCCTGAAGAATTTTCTGATCACCTTGTTGGTCTTTTCGGTCCTGATGCGATTGAACATTTGTTTAAAGTGTCTTCTGGAATTGATTCAGCAGTTGTCGGCGAACATGAGATTTTAGGTCAGGTTCGTTCAGCTTGGGAAATTGCAACTAAAGAACAGTCAGTCGGAACTGTGCTGAATTCACTTTTTAGACATTCACTGGAGGTTGGTAAAAGGGCAAGAACTGAAACTTCAATTTCGCGAAATATCACTTCTATTTCTCAAGCAGCAGTTGCTATGGCTGATAAACAGTTGGATGGACTAGTCGATAGAAGTGTTTTAATTGTTGGTGCCGGAGAAATGGGTGAAGGCATGGCTAAGTCTTTGCATTCAAGCGGGATTACTGAGTTGCGGGTAGCAAACAGAACTTGGGATCGTGCATTAGAAACTGCTGACAGACTTAATGGAAAACCTGTAAGGCTTGATGAGCTGCCACAAAATTTGTCAGAGGTTGATTTATTGTTTACTTCAACTGGAGCAACATCGGTAATTATCGAGTACGGAGACCTTGATGAAGCAGTGCGTCAACGAAAAGGAAAAGAATTATTGATCGTAGACATTGCTGTTCCGCGTGATGTTGATCCCGCAGCTGGTGAACTTGATGGGGTAACGCTTTTGGATATGGATGATTTACGAGAGTTCGCCGAAAAGGGTGTAAGAGCAAGAGAGAAAGAAGTCATCTCTGTAGTTAAAATTATAGAAGAAGAGATAGAACGTTTTTCTAACCTTTTCTCAGCTAGATCGGTAGCCCCAATAGTTACAGAACTGTATTCGCGCGCAGAGGAGATACGGAACTTAGAGTTTCAGAAACTTATTAGACGTTTTCCTGAATTAACTCCCGAACAACTAAAAGGAGTTGAAATTTTAACATCCTCCATTGCTAACAAACTCATGCATGAACCAACTGCAAGACTTAAAGATGCAGCGGGAACTCCAAGAGGTGAACGCTTATCTGAAGCGATGCAAGACCTTTTCGACTTGTAATAGAATCGTTAGCTTTGACACTGAGGATTGCAACTAGAGGTAGTCGATTAGCTTTAAGACAGACACAGCGCGTAGCTGAGTTGCTTTCAGAAGCGTCACCGGCAATTGAGATAGAAACAGTAGTTGTCAGCACTGTTGGTGATCGTGACAAAAAAACTTCACTACAAGAACTTGGCGGGCAAGGAGTGTTTGTTACTGATGTTCAATCTGCGGTCCTTTCAGGAGAGGCAGATATAGCAGTGCATTCCGCAAAAGATCTCCCTGCAAAGACAAGCCCAGGGTTGACACTTGCTTCTGTTCCTGAAAGAGCAGATCCAAGAGATGCTCTCGTGGGTTCTTTTTGGGTTGATTTACCCAAGGGTGCAACAATAGCAACTGGTTCAATTAGGAGAAGATCACATTTATCTCATTTAAGACCTGATCTAAAGTTTCAAGATTTGCGAGGCAATATTGAAACTAGGCTTTTGCGGATTGACGAAGTAGATGCTGTTGTGATTGCAAAAGCTGCTTTAGATCGTCTTGATTTGAATCCAGAACAAATGGATCCTTTACCCGTCTCAGTTTTGTTACCACAAGTAGGACAAGGGGCATTAGGTATTGAGTGTCGCGAGGAAGATCTTGAAATAATTCAGATGTTAAAAAGAATAGAAGATCAGAAAGTTAGGGCGGCAGTTGACGCGGAAAGGTCATTTCTTGCTGAAGTTGGATCAGGTTGCAGTTTGCCAGTAGCAGCTCATGCTGTTCTGAAAGAAGAAGAAATTTTCTTGGAAGCTTCCATTGCGTCAAAAGACGGTATGACGCTTTTAAAAGCAGAAGGCTCAGGATCTGATGCAAACAAGCTAGGGCTAAAAATCGCAAATAAGCTTTTAAATGAAGAAGGTGGCAGCCATTTATTGAATGAGAATTTGTGAATTTAAAAAAACCATTATTGGGTAAATCTATTGTAATAACTAGATCGGTTGAGCAATCTGAACCGCTTTTCTCTGATCTGACGGGTGCGGGGGCAGAGGTTATTTCAATTCCATTGATAGCTATTGCAGATCCTATAGATGGTGGGAAAGGGCTTGAAGAAAAGGTAAAAAATTTTGATGAGTATAAATGGGTTATAGCCACTTCTCCTAATGGGGCAATGAGACTTTTAGAGACGGTAAGAGCCTCAGAGAAGAAGAATTTGCCCAGAGTAGCTGTAATCGGCGGATCAACTGCCGAAGTTTTTAAGCAGTCTGGAATTGCAGTTGACTTGGTTCCTGAAAAAACCTTTTCTGAAGGTTTTCTCGAGGTGTTTCCAGCTCCAGAAGAAGAAGATGACAAAGTTCTTTTAGTGCAAGCTGAAAAAGCTAGATCTCTTCTTTTTGATGGGCTAATAAATGCAGGTTGGAGGGTAGATAAGACTGTTGCATATCGAAATGTCAACGTTGATGTTAAAACGACAGTATTAGATGAAGCAAAAAATGCTGATGCAATAATTTTTACAGCCTCATCAGCAGTTAATCGTTACCATGATTTAGTGGGTGCTTCTCAACCGCTTAATGCTTTCTGTATCGGTCCAATTACTGGTGAGAGTGCTCGAAATTTAGGCTGGACAGTGTTTGAAGCGAGGGAACAATCTATAAAAGATCTTCTTGAAGCTGTAAAACAATGGGCGGGGTCGTGAGAATCCCTTCGTAGGCTTTGGGTATGAGTACTAATGCACAGTTCCCGAAAAGGAGGCCTCGAAGGCTAAGACGTACGAGCGCTATTCGTAGAATGGTGTCAGAAACGCAGATTTCTGTCAATGATTTAGTTGCACCTCTTTTTGTTAGGGAAGATATCAAAGAGCCGCAAAAAATATCTTCATTGCCGGGTGTTTATCAACACACCCTTGAAAGCTTAAAGATTGAAGTTGACTCATTAATAAAACGCGGAATACCAGGTGTAATTCTTTTTGGTGTTCCGAAGTCAAAAGATGAAATCGGCTCGGGTGCTTGGGATCCAGATGGTGTAGTTCAGTTAGCACTCAAAGAGTTAAAAGAAAGTTTTGGCGATGAAATGACGCTTATTGCAGATTTGTGTGTAGATGAGTATACAAGCCATGGTCATTGTGGAATTTTGTCTTCAGATGGAACGGTTGATAATGATGCAACACTTGAGATTTATAATCAAATAGCTGTAGCCCAGGCAGATGCTGGTGCTGACATATGTGCACCCTCGGGAATGATGGATGGACAAGTTTCCTCGATTCGAAATGCATTAGATTCAAGCGGACACAATCAAACTATTATCCTTGCATATTCTGCAAAGTATGCTTCATCTCTTTATGGGCCATTTCGGGACGCCGTGGATGTAACTATAAAAGATGGAGGAGATCGTCGCGGCTACCAACAGGATTATGCGAACTTGCGAGAGTCTTTAATTGAAATTAAAGCTGATATATCTGAAGGAGCCGACATGGTAATGGTCAAGCCAGCATTGGCTTATCTAGATGTTATTGCAAAAGCTAGAGCAGAGGTTGAAGTTCCAATAGCTGCATATCACGTAAGTGGTGAATACGCCATGGTTAAAGCAGCTCAAGCAAATGGTTGGCTAGACGGCGACTCAGTAATGATGGAACACTTACTTTCTATTAAAAGAGCAGGAGCTGACATAATACTTACTTACGCAGCAAAGCAAGCCGCAGAGATTATTCAAGGTTGAAAGTAAGTGTCAGATAAAAACCAAACTTTGTTTGAACGAGCAAAAAAAGTTATTCCCGGTGGTGTCAATTCTCCTGTTCGTTCATTTAATTCTGTAGGTGGGGTTCCTTATTTTGTGCGAAATGCAGAGGGGCCTTATGTCTGGGACGAAGAAGGCCATAGGTACATAGATTTCGTGCAGTCTTACGGACCTATGATTTTAGGACATTCACATCCGGCTGTAATAGAGGCCATAAATAAAGCAGCATCATGTGGTACTAGCTATGGTGCTCCAACTGAAAAAGAGATCATCCTCGCTGAGACAATCATTGATCGAGTTAAAGGCATTGAATCCATTCGTTTTGTGAATAGTGGAACAGAAGCAACGATGACAGCTTTAAGGTTGGCTCGTGGTGTTACAAAGAGGTCCAAAATAATCAAATTTTCAGGCTGTTACCATGGCCATTCTGACACTTTGTTAGCAGCTGCTGGAAGCGGTCTTGCTACTCAAGGTATGTCTGGGAGCGATGGAGTTACAGAAAGTGCTGTATTTGACACGGTAGTTGTTCCATTTAATCAGGTGCCAGAAGTAGATCAATCAATTGCTGCTGTAATTGTCGAGCCTGTTGCAGCAAATATGGGCCTTGTCGAACCTGACTCAGATTTTTTGCAAGAGTTGAGAAAGGCTTGTGATTTGGCAGGAGCTCTTCTTGTTTTTGATGAAGTAATTACAGGATTTCGTTTGTCTTATGGTGGTGCCTCTAGCTGGTATGGAGTAACTCCAGATATATGGTGCTTTGGAAAAATCATTGGCGGTGGTTTACCGGTAGGAGCTTTTGCAGCAAGACAAGAGTTGATGAGTCATCTAGCTCCACTTGGTGGCGTTTACCAAGCAGGAACCTTGTCAGGGAATCCCTTGGCCATGGCCGCAGGCCAAGCCACTCTTGAATTATTGGGTGATTCTGAGTATGAATATTTGGATGCAATCGCAAATCGTTTAGCCGAAGGGTTAAAAGAAGTTGCTTCGAACAGTAATCTTGAAATTTCTACACCAAAAGTTGGTCCACTAGTTGGTATTTTTTTCAGTGATAAGAGTCCGAGCAACTTTGACGAAGTTAAACCGATAGCAGAAAATGGCCTGTATCCAGATTTTTTCCATGGAATGCTTAAGCGTGGTGTTGCTCTAGCACCTGGCCCATATGAAATTCTTTTTCCAAGTTTAGCTCATTCAGAAAAACTGATAGATGAAACAATTGAGATCGCTTCGGATGTTGTGAAAGAAATTGAACTTAGAGGATCTTAATTATTTCTGAAATTTTTAAACTTTTCTAAAAGTTTTTCACTTGAAGAGTTTCTCTTACTGTTATCTACTGAAGGACGATTGTTTAGTGCTAGTTCTATATCATTGGCAATACTTTTGCCTAGCTCGACTCCCCATTGGTCAAAAGGATTTACTCCCCAAATAACTCCAGATGCAACAGTTCGATGTTCATAGAGTGAAATCAACTGACCAAGAATGAAAGGTGTAAGTTCCGGAGCCAAGATAACAGTTGAGGGGCGATTCCCTTCTAATTTTTTTTCAGGTATAAGAACTTCTTCAGTGTCAGAACCGAAAGCTAGAACTTCAGACTGAGCGAGTAGATTAGCGAAAAGACTGTCTTGCTGTTCTTGATGAAAATTTTTATAAGAATTAGAGAATCCCAACATTTCACAAGGAACTACATCAGTACCTTGATGCAGAAATTGGAAAAATGCATGTTGACTTTCAGTTCCAGTAGCACCCCAAATCACTGATCCAATTGAGCTGCTGAATCCATTGCCATCGTTTTGGTGGGTTTTTCCTAAGCTTTCCATCATAAGTTGTTGTAAATAGGGTGGAAAATATGACATTTGACTGCTGTAAGGAATTATTGCCATAGTCGGATGATCAAGAAATGACCGATTCCAAATATCAGTTAAAGCAAGAAGTAAAGCACCGTTTGACTCGAAAGGCTCAGAAACGGTTTTGTTATCGATTTTGTTCATTCCTGAAAGGAGATTAGAGAATTCATCTGATCCTATAGAGATCATAAGAGCTAGACCTGCTGCAGAGGGTAAGGAAAATCTTCCTCCAACCCAATCAGGTAGATCGAAAATCATAGATTCTTCAAGTCCGTATTTGATTGCTTTATCTCTAGCGCTAGTGATACCAACAAGATGTTTAGACAATCCAGCAGTAAGGATTGACTCTTCGAGCCATTTCTTAGCATTTTCCATTAATAAAAGTGTTTCTCGCGTATTAAAAGATTTCGAAGTTACTAAAAAAATTGTTGTTTCAGGGTTTAGTCGATTAAGCGTTTGATCTAGATCTACAGAATCAATACTTGAACAAAACTCGATTGTTATTTCTGGATGAGCGAATTTTGAAAGCGCTTTGTGGGCCATTACGGGTCCTAAGTTTGACCCTCCGATTCCTAAAGCAACTACAGATGTAATTGGCGCACCTGTTGATCCTAATAATTTTCCGTTTCTGATATAGTTTGAAAACTTTTCCATCTTTTCTAAAGTTTCGGTAATTTTTGGCATCACATTCTCGCCCTCAACCAGAATTTTTGAATCCTTAGGTGCGCGGAGTGCGGTGTGAAGTGCAGGTTTTTTTTCAGTTAAGTTGACTGGGCTTCCAGCCATCATGTCGATGAAGAATTGATTAATTTTGTTTTCTTCTGCAAGATCAGAAAGGAGTTGGATTGTTTTAGAGTCGATTGCTTGCTTTGATATGTCTATCCAAAGTTCTCCAAATGGTATGGAAAAATCGCTCCCTCTTTTTTTATTTTCATTAAAAAGTTCGATAAGTGACTTTTTAGAAAGTTCATTGCAGTGTTCTTCGAGGTTGGACCAAATTTGGGTTTTATTGCTAGAAGAATGCATATAGGTATTCTCACTGGTTTATTAGTTCAAAACTATTAAAAAACAAACTTTTAAGAAATTACAACAATTCTTTTAGTCGCTAACTCTTTGTTCGGGGATCATTCGAACGATTGAGGCAATGGTTCTGTATGCAACTTCATCTAACCCCTTGTCATTTTCCTTCATTAGATTTGCCATTACTTTTAGCGCCCATTCCATTAAAGTTTGTGATCGCATTCCGACTCTTGTTAGCTCTTTAATTAAAATCGGATTACCGATAATTTTCGCAAATAATCGTGCCACTTTGAAGTACAAGCCATATTCCTCATCAAGCAGGTCAGGATAACGTGCAAGAATAGTGTTGTCTTTTTGAGCATTTGCTTCTGTAAAAAGAGAAGCCGCTAATCGGCCTGTTTCATATGCGTAGTCGATACCTTCGCCATTAAAGGGATTTACTGAGCCAGCAGCATCACCGACTAATAACCAGTTGTGGCCTGCTTTTGGTCCAACCGAACCTGCCATTGGTAGGCGCCCACCTGTAGGTGGCTCTATTGGTGTAAGTGGATTTATTTCCCAGTAGTCAGGGAGAGTTAATGCAAATTCATTAAATAGATGAGTTGTGTTTACATCCTTATAATCCCTAAAAGTGGAAAGAAGACCTATGCCAACGTTAATGGTTCCATTCCCAACCGGAAATATCCAGCCGTATCCGGGCATTGAATTTCCGTGCCTATCTTTAACATCCAGGGCTGATTCGATCCATGGTTCTTTGTCTAAAGGGCTCTCGAAATAACCTCTTATAGCCATTCCCATTGGGTATTTTTTATTCCTGTTACTTCCTAATGATCTACCAAATCGGGAGTTTGCTCCATCAGCAACTGCAATGAATTTTGCTTTAAATTCTATTTTTTCACCACTGGAGTGGTCTAACGCCAAGGCGCCTTCAATGCCGATGTTGCTTCTATCCAGTGGACTGATTGCTTCCATTCCTTCAAAAAAATCAGCACCCGCGGTTACTGCATTTTCAACCACCATTGTGTCTAGATCACATCTTCTTACTACATACCCATAAGAAGGAAAAGTGGGGTGATCTGGCCACTTCATTTCAATACTTTTATTATGAGCGATAGCCCGGAGCCCTTCGTATCTATGATAGTTATTAAGCTCTTGACTTAAATTCATTTCGGACAGCTGATGAACAGCTCTTGGTGTGAGTCCATCACCGCAAGTTTTTTGCCGAGGGAAAACCTTTTTTTCGATTATTGCTGTATGTAGTCCCGCTTTTGCTGCCCAATACGCGGTGGCTGCGCCTGCGGGGCCGCCTCCGATTACTAACAAGTCATAAGATTTTTCTGACATTCGATCAAAATTTCTATTTAAGAAGTCGTATTATGAGTTTCCTCAAAAATTTCAGCGATTTCTGAACTAGTTATAGTTTCTGCATCAAAATACATTTCGAGATTCATTTCACCCGCTTCAATAATATGATCGAGTTCAGTTGCCAAAATTACAGCGTCTTCTGAATTTCCGAAAACAGCTCTTTCGTGTAAAACAACACTGATTATTTCTTCTGCATTGAGAACGTCTCCAAATGCTGGCATTCCTCCAGCTACTATTCGACCTCTTCCTGGGTCACCGTAAGAATTGCCTACGCCAAAACCATCAGAACCTTTTATTATCCACTCAGCCATATCTTCGATATGAGGGAACGTAATCATTACTTCGCCATCATTCAACTTATAACCGGCACCGCCGCCGCCGTTAGCGCCATGACACGAGGAACAACGTTGAGCGTAAATTTCCGCCCCATGCTGGAGCACTCCTGTAGCTTCAACATCAGGACGTTCAAGAGTTCCTACATATATAACCGCCCAAATTGGAAGGCAAAGTAAAGCTGATGCTGCCCACCAAGGAATCTTGTTTCTTGTTTTTGCGGCACTGACATACGGTGCATCCTCTACAACAACAATGGTTTTTTCACTCTCTTGGGTTGAGGCCTCAATTGGTGATTCGATTTCAGCTGCAGGTGTAGCACTTTGTGACTCATCTACTTCTGATGAGTCATCTTTCGAAGGGGTTTGCCCTGTCATTCTCTCACGTGCACTTTTAGATCGCTTTAAAAGGTGCTCTGGTATTTCGACCAATTTATTCTCCGGTTTAGTGCTAGGTACTAAGTTTAAAAGTTTTTAACCGATGACGGCAGGATAGCCGTGACGAAGGTATACATGACGGTGATAGCCATTTTATTTTTAGTTTGAGTTTGAATTCAGAGAAGGAATTTTTTGTTTTTTAAGTATTAAAAAACTTCAAAGTGTTTCGGGAAAGTGTTGTAGCGAGTACGCCCGAGACTCGGTCAACCTGTAAGATGGTTATATGACTTTGTGCAATTTTTCACAAAGTTTTCGTAATTAAAAACCCAGTAAAAGACTCCAGAGAGGAAAAGTTCGAATGGTCGCTTTCGCCGTGTCGATAATCGTAACGGTGATCCTTGTTTGGGGTTTCTACGCATACTTAAATCGCTGTCCAGCTGAAAAAGAATTCACCTGGGGCGAAGCTATGCTTTTTGCTACTTACGTATTTTTTATTTTGTTTTGGGTCTATGGAGTAGTACCTCACCAGTGGCTTACTTGGGCTGATAGCGAGTTAAATTGGCGTCCTGATCGTTTCATCGTTGGCCCCGAACTTCCTTGGACAGGCGAGCAAGGAATCGTTGAATGGGCTTTACCTTTTACTATGACTTATTTAGTGATACGTGATGTTATTGCAGTATTGATTTACGGAATTTTTTTGGCTGGAAATGTCGTCTGCTGGAGACATTGGCAGAACCGTGGAGTCGAAAAAGAGCAAGTGGAAGATACATCTGAGTATGGAAGGCCACTTATAAAAGAAGGGATAGGTATATGAGCGTTACCGATGCCAATCCACCTCACCCGACTTTTGTAGATGATTATGTTTTACATCAGGTAGATAACGAGTGGTTAGAAGCAGCTGTTAAGCCAAAACAATTCATTCATATAGATCAAGCAGAATGCATCATGTGTGAAGGTTGTGTTGATATTTGTCCATGGAAATGCATTCATATGGTAAGTCCAGATGCAGTCGCCGATTCGGTCGGTACAGAGATTCCAGGAAGAGATCCAAGTGACAATGTAATTTTCACTATCGATGATGATGTTTGCACTCGTTGTGCACTCTGTGTCGATAGATGTCCAACAGGAGTGATTATTTTAGGAAAATTAACAGATGCACCTCCAGAAGGTGATGCTAATCAGAGAACAACAAGTCATGGTTATGGTTATGGGATGCGTCTGGCATGATTCAATACAGAATTAAGAAATTATTAGAGGGAGCAAAATAAATGGCTGAGACAAACGGTGATAAAGCCACCGGTCAGGCATTAAAAGAGAAATTAGGCCAGGTAGGAGAAAAGGTTCAAAATTCTCAGACATGGACTGCTATTTTTAGACCTGGTTCGATTTTTAGAAAAGGCTATACGGATAGTCCAAGAAATCGTTCATATGTAATCATGAACAGTGTTTTGTATCACCTGCATCCAGTAAAGGTAAAACGTCACGCTGTAAAGGTCAGTTACACGCTTTGTCTGGGTGGTTTGAGTTTTTTCTTATTTATTTTCTTGACGGTCACAGGAATTTTTCTCATGTTTTTCTACCGTCCAACTGCTGCTCAGGCATGGGACGATATTCAGACTTTACAAACAGCAGTTGGTTTTGGACTTTTGGTTAGAAACATGCACCGTTGGGGAGCGCATTTAATGGTTCTGACGGTTTTTTTACACATGGCTCGTGTTTTTTATCATGGGGCGTATAAACCTCCTCGTGAATTTAACTGGGTCATTGGTGTAATTTTGTTGACGCTGACTTTACTGTTGTCTTTTACCGGCTATTTGCTGCCATGGGATCAATTAGCTCTTTGGGCAGTGACAGTTGGAACAAATATGATGGGATATACCCCTGTTTTTGGTGAACAGGTAAGGTTTGTTCTTCTAGGAGGCGTGGAGATCGGTACTGATACCCTTCTACGTTGGTACACGCTTCATGTATTGATGTTGCCCTTTGTTTTAGTTATTTTTCTTGCTATTCATTTTTGGCGTGTCCGAAAAGATGGCGGAATTTCTGGACCCCTTTAAGCCGAGGATAAGAAATGGTTGAGATCCCAGAGCATTTAAGAAAACGAGCTGAAGCAGCTCGAGCTAAAGCAGAAGCCGCTAAAGGTGGTTCTGCGGCTGATGAGACGAATGAAACTGAAACTACAACTAGTGCTCCATCGGAAAGCCCAAGCTCAAAGGATGAAAAAATTCCTGCCCATTTACTTGACCGAGGGGTGCCGGCTTCTAAACAACCTCCAACTGAAGATCCATCAATTGCCACGCCAAGCCAAGCTGGCCCGCAAGCTGGTGAAGGTCCCGATGGCCACAATCAGAGACTTTTAACCGTTGTCAAAGCTGGTTCAATTCAAGACGTAAAAACCACTCCTACTGACAAGGTTCATGTCTGGCCTCATCTATTGATCGCCGAGTTTCTATCAGCTTTAGCAATTACTCTTTTTACGACCCTTTTCTCTATTGTTGTTAATGCACCTCTTTTAGAATTAGCGGATTTTAATAGAACGCCAAACCCTTCTAAAGCTCCTTGGTATTTCCTAGGTCTTCAAGAGTTATTAACTATGTTCCATCCAATGGTCGCTGGGGTAACGATTCCTGGCATGGGGATTTTCTTATTAATCATGGCGCCTTTTATTGACAAGAACCCTTCCAACAAACCTGAACATCGTAAGTTTGCAATTTCTTTGATGACAGTTCATTTAATGTTCTGGGCTGTCTTAGTAATGATCGGTTCTTTTTTCCGTGGTCCTGGTTTCAACTTTGTCTTCCCTTGGGAAGGCGGATTGTTTTTCGAGTTGTGATGCAAATGTTACTTATTAAATTATTTTTCAAAAAAAGTCTTGGTGCTTGATATGGCAACCATCATTGCTTCCATAATTCTTGTTGTTTTAGCAGCATTAGTACTTCTTGGCGCCTCGCGAAGAAGGGATCATCGTGCTGTTGGTTTGTCTAGAGAAGCACGTCTTCGCGACAAGCCGAATCCTTCTTTGGTTTCAGATGATGAAGGATTAACAGGTCGCGAATTTGAACAAGCAGCTTTGGAAACTCAGAAAGACGAAGAAGTAGAAATTGTAGAGACAGTTCCTCCTGAACCATTTGTTGCACCGGATCCTATGGCTGTTGGTGTTTCACGAAGACAGTTCTTTAATCGTGGAATAGTCGGAATGATGGGTCTTTCAATAGCAGGTTTCGGTGGAGCTTCGTTAGCTTTCTTATGGCCACAAGGAGTAAGTGGTTTTGGTTCAAAAATTAAAGTTGGGAATATCCCTGAAATCCTTGCAGAGATTAAAGCTAACAATGGGTTTTTATATAAGCCTGAAGGGCGAATGTGGATTACTGCATATCCAAACGGTGCAGTTGAAAAAGCAAGAA
Source organism: Acidimicrobiales bacterium (assembly GCA_030742755.1). Lineage (GTDB taxonomy): Bacteria > Actinomycetota > Acidimicrobiia > Acidimicrobiales > MedAcidi-G1 > MedAcidi-G1. Next base: position 36,732 of record JASLTU010000003.1, read on the forward strand.
GCACATATTCATCAAGTGAAGTTTCTGGTATGGCTGCTGGGGTGGATCAAGGTTTTGAAGCAGGTGTAATTGCCCTCTATCAAAAATGCCCACATTTAGGTTGCAGAGTTCCAAATTGTGTTTCATCTCAATGGTTCGAATGCCCTTGTCATGGTTCCCAATACAACCAAGTGGGTGAAAAACGTGGCGGACCAGCACCCCGTGGTATGGATCGATTCGCTGTAACAGTTAATGATGGTGTTCTCACAGTTAATACAGGTGCGATTATTCAAGGCCCACCAATCGGTACAAATACGACAGGTCAAGAAGCTGAAGGCCCGAACTGTATCGGCCAAAGTGATCATTAGTGGAGAGATGAGAAGTTTGTGAATCCAATAATTATCTTCGCTAATACTCAAAGAACAATTGGTTTAGTTCTTGCTGTAGTCGTAGCAATTGGGATGTTGATTTATTTACTATTCAATTTTCGAATAGGTAAAAAAGAGGTCGGATCTGAAATTGATTTAGCGGCGAACCGAGTTCCCTATGCGGATGATGATGAACTTGAAACCCGTATTTTGGATAAGGCACTCGGATGGTCTTTTGTTTTGATTGCGGCAACTGCTTTAGTTCTCCCTCTTTATTGGCTAATGGAACCTGCTCGTCAAGAAAATGCTGCAAGAGGTTGGGTTGGGCGTTTTGAAAGTCGCGGATCTAACAGTTACGAAGAAGCATGTTCAGGGTGTCATGGCCCAAATGGTGTTGGAGGTGTCGCTTCCTTTACTTTGTCTGATGCCGATGGCCAGTTTGTTGCTCAAGTTCAGTGGAAAGCGCCAGCATTAACGAGCGTTTTGTCCAGATTTGATGAATCTGAAGTTACTCATATTTTAAATTATGGGCGGCCAGGATCTCCCATGCCTGCATGGGGTTTACCAGGCGGAGGTCCAATGACCGAGCAACAGATACATCAGTTGGTTGTTTATTTAAGGTCAATACAACTCGATCCAGAAGAAACGAAAGAACAGGTTGAGAGTGGGATTAGAGACGGCGCGAGACGAATTATTATCGATAGCAATCCAAATCTTGTAGAAACTGAAGAAATCGAAGTCGCTATAGATGAATGGTTGAAGGAAGCTTCATTACCTTCAAGCAATAATTACTTGGCTTACGGGGAATTGATCTTTAATAATCAAGCAGGACAGGGTGCACATGGGTGCGCTCGATGCCATACACCAGGGTTTTCATATGGGGCTACTAGCGTTGAGAATGTAGATGCATTAATAGCAGAATGGCCGAAACTAGTTGAGTCTGGGATATTAAATAGCTACAGGCCAGGAGCAGGTCATGTGGGGCCTAGCTTGAGTGGAGTAGAAACTCATTTTTCTACACCTGAACGACAGGCAAATTTCATCCATTCAGGATCCGAGCTGGGTGCTGGTTATGGAAATGCAAGAATGGGATCAGGAGGGATGCCTGGATTTGGTGGAAGAACAGATGATCTAGATGTGGTCGGAACTGTTACACGAAGCAGAGTGTTAACTCAAGAACAAATTGATGCGGTTGTTGCTTACGAAAGGAGCATGTAGTGATGGATCTCCTTACAACATTAGGCGGCATTTCTTGGGACCTTGAAGTAAGAGGGATACTTGTAGTAGCAGTAGGTACGGTCGTATTGATTGGTTCTGTTTGGTTGATAATGGCAACTAATTCAGGTGCGCGACTTAGTACTTTAGTGACCTTGGCTGGGCTTATGGGATTTATGACAATTCTGGGAATCAGTTGGTGGCTATATGGTTCTGGATGGAAGGGAGCAGATCCGAGTTGGAGAACGATTGATATCAATGTTGGTGACCTTAAATCAAGTGCTTTGATAGAGGCACGGGATTTGCCCGATCCAGAGGATCTTTTATCTGCTTACGAAATGGTTGTGCAGTCTCAAGACGAGATTGCAAACTTAGAGTTCAACAAACTGCCAACTGAGTCAGACTATCCAGAACTAAGTTTGGAAGATTTAGCTGAAATACAAGCTGACAAGCAGTTAAGAAATGAGACGATAACTCATTCGGAATTATCTGCTGTATCACCTAATTTGATTAAGAGTTACGGTCTTGATGATTTTAATGGATGGCGTCTTTTATCAACAGCAGAATCAGGCGATGCGCAAGCGCAGGCTATCGCTGATATTTTAGCGCAATCAGATCTTGGGTTTGGAAGTACTTCTGATTTCAAAGTTCTTGACTCTTATACCTATGGTGGGAAGCCAGAGCTTAAGGATAATCCGAATAGATGGGACAGGATAAGTCTTTGGGTGACTAACACTGCACGAATAACACATCCAATCAGATATGCAGTTGTGCAATTTCAAAGAGTGGTAGATCAACCTTCAATTCCTGGTATGGCACCGCCAAGACCAGTTATTGATCAAGATGAGCCTGTTGTTTCCACAATAATGGTTCGTGATCTTGGCACAAGAAGGCTTCGACCGGCTTTAGTAACTATTGGGTCGTTTATTATTTTTCTAGCTCTCTGTTACTGGCTGCATGTAAGAGATAAAGAGTTAATGGCGAAAAGACAAGAATTCGCATCTTCGACCGAGTAGAACGATGAAGATAACCCAGCCTGTCTTCTCAAATAATCGGAGGTGCTCATTTGACTAGTCAATATCTTCCAGTTGTAGCTTTATTTGTTCTAGCGGTTTTGTTTGCTGCTATCAGCTTTGTAGCTTCTCGCTTGTTAGCACCGCGTAGCCCGAATGATCGTAAGCAAGCCCCATATGAATGTGGAATTATTCCAGCAGAAGAAAATCCGAATGAACGATTCCCAGTTCGTTTTTATTTAGTTGCAATGATTTTTATAGTTTTTGATATAGAGATAATTTTTTTCTATCCCTGGGCTTTATCACATAGATCTTTGGGACTTTTTGGTTTAGTAGCAGTTTTTATTTTTGCTCTGGCAGTTTTTGAATCGTTCATTTATTTAATTGGTAAAGGAGCACTTGAGTGGGGTCCAAGCAAACAACTAAAACCAAAAGATGAAGTTGTTTCTTTAACAAGAAATGTTTCAAACACAGTCCGTCGTGTTGGAGTTCGCAAAGTAGGTCAAGAAGGCCGTGACTTCACTGAAGAAAGTTTTGAAAATCGAGAGATGAGTAATTAATGGTACGAGTACCTCTAATCGGAGATCTTGCGAAAGTTAACGGAGAAGGTTTAGAAGGTCTTGAACATAACTTCATAACTGCGCGGATTGAAAATCTTGTTAAGTGGTCCCGGGCACGGAGTTGCTGGCCTGCGACTTTCGGTTTGGCATGTTGTGCTATTGAAATGATGGCCACGGGAGCTGCACATTACGATTTAGCCAGATATGGAATGGAAGTTTTTAGAGCTTCTCCTAGACAAGCAGATTTGATGATTGTCGCGGGACGCGTTTCCCAGAAAATGGCTCCAATACTCCGTCAAATTTATGACCAAATGATGGAACCAAAATGGGTTATATCGATGGGGGTTTGTGCATCTTCTGGAGGAATGTTCAACAATTATGCGATTGTCCAGGGAGTGGACCAAGTAGTACCTGTCGATGTTTATGCACCTGGATGCCCACCAGGCCCAGAGACTCTTATGAATGCAATTTTGACTTTACATGAAAAAATAGAAACAGGTGAATTAACTCGCAGACGTAAGGAAAATTCCGGAGGTGCGGCGATAGAGATCACTGGATCACCAACTGAAATAATGCAGCCTGTTGAATTGGAGTCTCGGTGAATGTTCCAACTGTTGAGACGTTTGGTCAAAAGGTTCTGCATCCAAAAGTTGAAGAGCTCATTGATTTAGCTACAGAGTTAAAACAAGAAGGCTTTAATATGGTCGTTGATTTGACGGCGGTTGATTACTTGTCTTTTCCGACTCGCGCAGATCTACCAGAAAATGTAAACCCGGAACGCTTTGAGATCGTAATCTCAATGATCAATCATCAAACTCGAGAACGTTTACGTCTGAGAGTACAAATCCAGGAAGAAGACCCTGTAGTTCCATCTCTATTTGATTTGTATCCAGGAACGGAATCAATGGAACGTGAAGTTTTTGACATGTTCGGTATTAGCTTCTCTGACCACCCTGATCCGACCAGAATTCTTATGCCAGAAGATTGGGTAGGTCATCCTTTAAGAAAAGATTTTTCTGTCGGACAAATACCTGTTCAGTTCAAAGCTAGCAAGGCAAAACGATGACTCCCGAAGTTACGGAGACAAGCAACCAGTCTTTATCTGCTTTATGCAACGATGAAAGGGTTTGTCTTCGCGAAGGTAGTGCAGTGTTGAGGATAAGTGAGTCTGACGCTACTTCTAAAACTAAAAATGAAATTACTGAGACTTCAGATCCATCGGAAGAAACTCGGATGATTCTTAATATGGGACCTTCGCACCCTTCAACTCATGGAGTTCTTCGACTTATATTGGAATTGGAGGGTGAGACGGTTGAACGTTCAAAACCCGTAATTGGTTACTTGCATACAGGCATGGAAAAAACCGCTGAGACACTTTCATATACGCAGGGTTCGACCAATGTCACAAGAATGGATTACGCCTCCCCACTTTTTACAGAGCTTGCATTTTCTTTAGCAGTGGAAAAACTTTTAGAGATTGAAGTACCTGTTAGAGCAACGTGGATACGAATGCTTATGTGTGAGTTGAACAGAATCAGTTCGCATTTACTTTTTCAAGCAACAAACGGTATGGATCTTGGCGCAGTATCGATGATGATTTATGGATGGCGTGAAAGAGAAGAAGTACTTAGATTTTTTGAAAAAGTCACTGGTTTAAGAATGAATCACAATTACATCCGGCCAGGCGGAGTGGCAGTCGATTTACATGATGGTTGGCAAGCTGATCTAAGAAATCTTTTAGAAATAATTCCACCGAGGCTTGATGAATATGATGACTTATTAACAGGTCAACCACTTTTTCAGAAAAGACTTCAAGGTGTAGGTTCATTAAATACCTCTGAGGCAATTGCTTTATCAGCAACAGGACCGATACTCCGATCAACTGGTTATGACTGGGATTTAAGAAAAGATGAACCTTATCTAGCCTATGATCAAGTTGATTTTGATGTAATTGTAGGAACCCATGGTGATTCTTTTGATCGTTTTGCTATTCGATTAAATGAAGTTCGTGAATCATTGAGAATAGTTGAACAGATTTTGGATCTGATGCCATCAGGTGATTATCGAATTCAAGATAAAAAAATCACACCTCCGCCACGCGCTCGTATTGACGAGTCAATGGAAGCGTTAATACATCATTTCAAAATATTCACTGAAGGTTTCCATGTGCCTCCTGGTGAAGTTTATGCTGCAGTTGAATCACCCAGAGGAGAATTGGGCTGCTATCTAGTTTCTGATGGAAGTCCTAATCCTTACCGTATGCATATTAGAGGACCAAGTTTTGTAAATTTACAAACTTTGCCGCACTTAATGAGAGGCGGACTAATTGCAGATGCAGTGGCTGTGATTTCTTCTATTGACCCGATTATGGGGGAAGTTGATAGATAATGGGTTTTTTCAATGAAGAGAATGAAGTAATCGCGAGAGATATTGTTGACCGATACCCAGTGGCTAGGTCTGCACTAATACCGTTGTTGCATCTAGCCCAAGAACAAGAAGGTTGGATAACTAAGCCTGCAATGCAACAAATTGCAGAACTCACTAATACAACATCGGTAGAAGTATTAGGCACGGGAACTTTTTATGAAATGTTTAAGTTCCATCCGGTTGGACGTTATTTAATCAAAGTGTGTACGAATATATCTTGCCAACTATCAGGTGCAGATGAACTTCTTGAACATGTGAAAACATCTCTGGGTGTAGAAGAAGGAAGCATAACGGAAGATGGACTTTTCACTTTTGAAGAAGCTGAGTGTGTCGCAGCGTGTACAGAGGCTCCTTGTTTCACAGTTAATTACCGTTATTTCCATCGGGCAACAAAAGAACTTTTTGATGAAGTTGTTGTAGATCTAAGAGCAGGTGAAAGTCCTTTGTCTAAAGGCTCTGCTGATGATCAAGGAGTAATGCCAGAGCATGGAACTTTAAGCAGGGTTCGTCAACAGATACCTAAATCACGTTGTGCGGGAATTAAACACCCAGAGGAAATAAAAGGTCCTCCAAATTGGATTGAAGAGAGTGTTTAAATGAACGAATCTTCTTTACAGGCTGATTACGTAAAACATGCACCTGGTTTCGTCGAAAACAAGGGTCCAAAACTTATTACAAGTCGTTTCAAACATACAGATTCTTTTACGCTTGAAAAGTATTTATCGACAGATGGTTATGAAGGTTTGAGGTCAGCACTTAATCTCTCACCCAGTCAAGTTCATGATGAAGTTAGAGAAGCCAGTCTTCTTGGGCGTGGAGGTGCTGGTTTTCCTGCAGGAATTAAATGGGGATTCCCTCCAGAGGGAGTATGGCCTCGGTATCTAGTAGTTAATGGAGACGAAAGTGAAATAGGCACTTACAAAGATCGTTTGTTAATGGAAAGGGATCCCCATCAGTTAATCGAAGGAGTTTTGATTGCCTGCTATGCACTTGGGTTGTCTCAAGCTTTTTTATATGTCAGAGGCGAAATGGCTTTGGCGCAAGAACGGATAGCGATCGCACTTGATGAAGCTTATAAAGCTGGTTATATAGGGAAAAATGTTTTGGATACTAAATTTTCTGTTGACGTAGTGATGCATTGGGGCGCAGGGGCATACATAGTTGGAGAAGAAACAGCGTTAATAGAAAGTCTTGAAGGTAAGCGTGGAATGCCACGTTTAAAGCCTCCTTATTTTCCAGCCGCAATAGGTTTATATGGGAAGCCGACGATTGTGAATAATGTTGAAACCCTTTCTAATCTTCCATGGATTATTAATAATGGCGCTTCTGCCTATAAAGAATTTGGATCAGAATCGTCGCCAGGAACTCGAATGTTTGCAATTTCTGGTCATGTGAAACGACCTGGCGTTTATGAGGTCGAACATGGAGTAACTACCTTTAGGGAACTTTTTTATGGAGACAATTTTTGTGGGGGTATAAGAGATGACAATGAATTGAAAATGTTTATACCAGGTGGAGGTTCAGCTCCGTGGTTTTTTAAAGAACAACTAGATTTACCACTCGAAGCAAGTGCTGTAGGTGCTGCAGGTTCAATGCTAGGTTCTGGCGCAATCGTTGTTATGGATGAAACAACAGATGCAGTAAAAGCCTGTTTGAATGTTGTTAGATTTTTTGCTCGCGAATCTTGTGGGAAGTGTTCTCCTTGTAGAGAAGGAACTACGTGGGAAGAAAAAATTCTACAAAGAATCTTGAATGGCGACGGAAGGCCTTCGGACATAGATTTGCTTTTAGATATAGGTGACAACATAAGCCCTGGCCCCTATCCAGCTGCGTCTTATCCAGATGAAGGTTTGGAGGCGGTTCCGTTTCCTCCTAAGCAAACAACAATTTGCCCATTAGGACCTTCTTCTGTAGCCCCAATTGTGTCTGCGATAAGAAGATTTAGAAGTGAGTTTGAATCTCTCATCACAAGACGTGATCCTATCCCGTTGTCATTAGATGTTGAAGAGGTAGCTACATGACAGATGTTAGGTCTAACGAAACTGCAGTTTCGATAACGGTTGACGGAAAACAAGTAATGGCAAAACCTGGTGAATTGTTAATAGATGCCTGTGAGAGAAGCGGAACGTATATCCCGAGATTTTGTCATCATCCACGTATGAAACCTGTTGGGATGTGTCGAATGTGTTTAGTAGAAATAGACACAGGTAGGGGACCTGCTCTTCAACCATCTTGCATGATTGAGTGCACTAATGAAATGGTTGTAGATACTCAATCCGAAAAAACTCAAAAAGCACAAGAAGGAGTACTTGAATTCCTATTAGTGAATCACCCTCTTGATTGTCCGATTTGCGATAAAGGAGGAGAGTGCCCTTTACAAGATCAGACGATGGCTTTTGGAGCTGGAGAGAGCCGATTTATCGAAGAAAAACGGACGTACAGAAAACCCATTCCAGTTAATGAGAACGTTTTTCTAGATCGTGAAAGATGTGTTCTTTGTGATAGATGCACACGTTTTGCTGATCAAGTCGCTGGAGATGCTTTAATACATTTTATTGACAGAGGAAATAAGACTCAAGTTAATACATATCCAGATCAACCCTTTAGTTCTTATTTCAGTGGAAACACTGTTCAGATATGTCCGGTAGGGGCTTTGACAGCCGCTCCTTTTAGATTTAAGGCAAGACCATGGGATTTAACTGAAGTTGAATCTACAAGTACTTTCGACAGTCTTGGAAACAGAGTTTCTGTTCAAGAGTCACGGGACAAGGTTTTGCGTTTTACAGGTGTTGATTCTGATTCTGTTAACTGGGGTTGGCTAACAGATAAAGAAAGATTCATATTCGAGTCATATTCAAGTGATAAAAGACTGAGTGAACCGCTGGTAATTGATGAGTCAGCTTCAGGTAAAAAAAATCAGTTTGTGGTTACTTCATGGGCTGAAGCTTATGAAAAATGTGTTACTGCATTTCAAGAAACTACTCCCGAACGAATAGCTGTTATTGGTGGATCCCGTTTAACTAATGAGGCTCAGTATGTCTGGAGTAAAATTGCAAAAGGGATAATCGGAACCGATAACGTCGATGCTCAACTCGACGATGGGTTTTCACCAGAAGTGCTTCTCAGTTTGAATGCGTCGACTATAGATGAAACTTGTAAACCCGGTGGAGTAATTCTTCTCCTAGGAGCTGATCCGAAAGAAGAGTTAGGTTCTCTCTATTTACGTGTAAGACATGCTGTTGTTAATGACCAATGCAAACTGATTGAACTTACACCAACAAAAACTGGACTTTCGAAATTGGCTACCTATTCAGTAAGAATTCCGCCAGGAAAAACCTTTGAGGCAGTAAAAGCATTGTCTGGTAAATCTTGCGAATTAGATGAAGAGACTCTTAAAGCGATAAAAGATGCTGGAAAGATTATTAATAATAGTAAGTCAGTTTCTGTTTTAGTAGGCCGGACTTCTTTAGCAGAGTCATCTTCAATTTTGGAAGACGGAGCTATTGCACTGCAGGAATACTTACCAGAAGCCACTTTTTTACCTTTATTAAGAAGAGGAAATATAAATGGTGCAATAGATATGGGCCTTTCTCCTGGCTTGTTACCTGGAAGATGTGGATTGGAAGAAGGATCAGAACAACTACAAGGTCGTTGGCCAACACTCCCTAGTCATAGAGGATTTCATACTCGAGAGATACTTGAATCTGCAATCAACGGACAAATAGACGTTCTAGTGCTCTTGGGAGCCGATCCACTAATGGATTTTCCTGATTGTCAATTAGTTCAAGAAGCTTTTGAGAGAATCGGAACAGTAATCGCAGTTGATATTTTTGCAACAGATAGTGTGCGTCAAGCCGATATTATTTTGCCAGCTGCTACCACCACAGAGATAGACGGGACATTTACTAACCTTGAGGGTCGAATCAGTCCGATAAGGAGAAGTGTCACACCTCCTGGGACAGCTAGACCAGACTGGATGATTGCTTTAGACCTAGTTCAGTATTTTGATCCTGATTTAGGACCTTTTACATTCAAAGAGTTGTGTGAAGAGATTTCTTTGGTTTCTGGTTTACATAAAGATCTTGACCTGACAAAAGTTGAACAAATTGATAAAGAAGGAGTCGTTTTAAATAGAGATTTACGAAAAGTGGAAGTAACTTCAGTGAAGATCCCTAAACAAAAGGCTAATTCTTTTCGACTGATAGCGACAAGAAGCATGTATGACAAAGGAGTTCTTGCCGCACATAGTTCAGCGCTTAAGGAACTTGCACCTGGAAGTCAGATAAAAGTTAATCCAGAAGATATGGAAAAGATTGGAGTTAATTCTGAATCGTTAGTTCGTTTAATTGGTTCAAAAGGCGAAATTAGAACCAGACTTATACCCGATCCA
>JASLTU010000003.1:46783-60349 GCA_030742755.1 Acidimicrobiales bacterium
TTGGAGTTAATTCTGAATCGTTAGTTCGTTTAATTGGTTCAAAAGGCGAAATTAGAACCAGACTTATACCCGATCCAGACACAACCAGCGGAACCATTCATGTTCTTTGGAATCAAGAGGGTCCCGAAATTCGAAAACTTATCGATTCTTCATTACCGGTAAATGATTTGAAGATTGAGAAAACATGATGATTATTGCTTCTGATCCGCTTCTCAGTTCAGATATTGGATTTTCAATAGTTGCTGTGATGTTATTAAAAGTTGTACTTGCTTTTGCATTGCTAATGGTTTCAGTAATGCTTGTGATCTGGTTTGAAAGGAAAGTCGTTGCAGACATGCATAACCGCGTGGGGCCCTCATTAGCAGGCCCATGGGGGATATTGCAGACTTTGGCGGATGGAATAAAACTGTTCTTCAAAGAGGACTTGTTGCCTGCACGAGCAGATCGTGTTGTTTTCCGATTGGCGCCTTACCTTTCTCTGGTGCCAGCTTTTTTATCTTTTGCAATCGTCCCAATCGGTGGTGACTTTACAAATGGTGGAGATGGAACAGTTTCCATTTTTGGGCATAGAACTCTTTTGCAAGTAGCTGACCCTCCAGTAGGAGTTCTTCTATTTCTTGCTCTTTCTTCTATAGCTGTTTATGGCGTCATGCTTGCGGGCTGGTCATCAGGCTCAAAGTATCCCCTATTAGGTTCGGTCAGAGCGTCCGCCCAGATGATCAGTTATGAAGCCGCTCTAGGTCTTGCAATGGCAACAGTTTTCTTGTCTTCAGGAACTCTCTCAACAAGCGGCATAGTCGCAGGCCAAGCGACTTGGAACTGGAACCTAGTCGCAACAGGAGTAATTCCGTTTGTGATTTTTGTGATTGCAGGAACAGCTGAACTTAATAGGCCACCTTTTGATTTGGTTGAAGCAGAACAAGAACTTGTTGGAGGCTTCCACACCGAGTACAGCTCTATACGTTTTGCTTTATTTTTTCTCGCAGAATTTATGAACATGATTACCATGTCCGCAATAGCTGTAACTCTTTTCCTTGGCGGACCAAACGGTCCAATTCTGATAAAACAAATTTCATGGGTATGGCCGATACTTTGGTTCTTTTTAAAAGTGTTGGCGTTTTTATTCACTTTTGTCTGGCTTCGCGCGACTCTCCCAAGGTTGAGGTATGACCAACTCATGGATTTAGGTTGGAAATTGCTTATACCTGCTTCTTTAGGGTGGTTTCTTCTAATAGCTGCCTTAAACATTGGAGAAGACAGAGGTTGGTCAACTTTTTTTGTAGTGCCAATAGGTTTGTTAGTTCTTTCATTGGCTGCCTTGTTGCTTAATGGAGCAATCAAAAAAGCTAGGGATTCAAATATTAATGCTGCAGACCTCTCTGAAATATCTGAGGGGACAGAACTATGAGTTATTTGAAGGGTTTCTTGGTTACATTTAGGCAAATTTTTCAAACCCGTGTAACGACTCCTTATCCATCAAAAAAACGTGAAAAACCTGAGAGGCTTCATGGACGGCATGTGCTTGGAAGGTATGAAGATGGAATGGAGAAGTGCATAGGTTGTGAACTTTGTTCTGGTGTTTGCCCAGCAAATTGTATTTACGTAAGAGGTGCAGATAATCCTAAAGATAATCCAGTATCTCCGGGAGAGCGTTACGGTTTTGTTTATGAGATCAACTATTTGCGATGCATTCATTGTGATCTTTGTGTTGAAGCCTGTCCGACGGGGGCAATCACCGAAAGCAAAATGTTTGAATTCTCTTTTACAAATCGAAATGATGCCATTTATACGAAAGATGAACTTTTAGTTGATTCAGAGTCTGGCAAACCTAAACAATTACCATGGGAAGATTGGCGTGAAGGTGAAGACCTTTTGACATCTGGATGGTTAAGAGCGACTTCACCAAATGGAGATGCTTCTTATGAAGGCCAAATCGCCTGGTCAGGTGATTTGGGTTATGGAATTCGTAAAGCTGAAATAGGTCAGAGTGATTCAGAACCTCAAGAAGAGGGAACGTAATGGAAACTGTTGTTTTTTTAATTAGTGCTGCTGTTATTTTAAGTGGAGCATTAGGAGTCATACTTTCAAACAACCCTGTTCACTCAGCTTTATTTATGGTTCAGACTTTATTTGGGGTAGCAGTTTTATTCGTTCTGTTAGAAGCAACTTTCCTTGCTGCGATACAAGTAATTGTCTACGCCGGAGCGATTGTAATTCTTTTTGTTTTTGTAATTACTTTGCTAGGAGTTGATCGTGCTGAAGATTTACGAGTCGAACCAATTTCTGGTCAAAGACCTTTAGCTGTAGTTCTTGGAGTTTCGATTTTTGGAATTATTTTGACTGTTTTGATTGCTGCTGTTGGGAGCCCCACAGTGATTCAAGAAGCAAACATTCCAATTGGAGATGCTGCTGATAACACAAAACTCTTAGGGGAAGCATTGTTTTCAAAGCAAGTTTTTTCGGTAGAGCTGACTGCACTTTTGTTGACAGTTGCAGTCGTTGGGGCAGTTGTTCTTTCAACCCGCCCAAAGGGTTTATTGATATCGACCTCAGAAGAACAGGGAGATGACGTTTTAGATGACGAACTAGAAGAGACAGGTAAAGAATGATTATTACAACTACCTGGTATTTGTCGTTGTCCGCAGTTCTATTTTCAATTGGCGCTACAGGTCTTTTAGTACGACGTAACCCCCTGATCATGTTTATGTGTATCGAATTAATGCTAAATGCAGTAAATATTACTTTTGTGAGTATTGGTTCTCACCTAAATGACTTGGGTGGCCAGTTAGCTGTTTTTTTCGTGTTAGTTGTAGCAGCAGCCGAAGTGGTTGTGGGTTTAGCACTAGTAGTTGCAATTATGCGGAGACGATCTAGAGCTAATGCAGATGATTTAAAGATTTTGGGTGGATGAAAATGATTGATCTCGTTTGGCTTATACCTGCTTTCCCTCTTCTAGGATTTTTGTCGTTAATTTTTATAGGTAGATCAGCAAAGGAACCTATTGCAGGATGGATTGGAACGTTTGCTATGGCAGGTTCTTTTTTATCGGCTCTGATTGTTTTCGTCGGAATGCTTTTAGAAGAAAATGAAAATCGACAGTCAGTTGTTACTTTGTTTGATTGGATTCCAGCTGGAGATTTTAAAGTCGACGTAGGTTTTCTAGCCGACCCATTGTCACTGACGATGTGTTTATTTATTACGGGAGTAGGTACGTTAATCCATCTTTATTCGATTGGTTATATGCATGGCGATTCAGATTTCAATAGATTTTTTACATATTTAAATTTGTTTGCTTTCTCAATGCTGATGCTCGTATTAGGAGACAATCTTCTATTGACTTTCTTGGGATGGGAAGGCGTAGGAGCTTGTTCGTACCTTTTAATTTCGTTTTGGTTTAACGATCCAGAGAATGCAACTGCAGGTAAGAAAGCATTTATAACGAATCGAGTTGGAGACTGGGGATTTATGGTCGCTATGTTTCTTATTTTCTTCAATTTTGGTTCTCTTCAGTATTTAGAAATTTTCGATGTCCTAGGCTCAAACCAAATAGCTCAAAGTACAACCACTTTTATAGTTCTGATGCTTTTTGTAGGGGCGATGGGTAAATCGGCACAATTCCCTCTATATCTATGGTTACCGGATGCAATGGCTGGTCCAACTCCGGTTTCAGCTTTAATCCATGCTGCGACAATGGTTACATCTGGTGTTTACTTATTAACCAGAGTAAATCCAATCATGGTTGAAGCTTCAGCCTGGTCGACTGGGCTAATTGCTTGGGTTGGGGCTGGAACAGCTTTATTTGCAGCTTCTATAGCAGTCGCACAAACAGATATTAAAAAAGTTCTCGCGTATTCGACCGTTAGCCAGTTGGGTTACATGGTTTTGGCAGTTGGTTGTGGTGCCTACACAGCAGCAATTTTTCACATGATCACACATGCCTTTTTCAAAGCTTTGCTTTTTCTCGGTGCTGGATCAGTCATTCACGGCATGGACGGTGAACAGGACCTTAGGCGTTATGGAGGTCTCCGATCGTTAATGCCAATTACCGCTGGAACCTTTATTGTTGGATGGCTAGCAATTGCAGGTGTTCCGCCTTTTGCGGGCTTTTGGTCTAAGGATGAAATCCTTGCCTTTGCATGGGATAAGAGCCCTCTACTTTGGGTTGTGGGAATATTAACTGCACTTTTGACAGCTTTCTATATGACACGTCAAGTCATTCTTACTTTCTTTGGAAAACCTCGATATTTTGCTGATGCTGATGCTGATGCTGATGCTGATGCTGATGCTGATGCTGATGCTGATGCTGATGCTGATGCTGATGCTGTGACACATCCGCATGAGTCACCTTGGACGATGACAGTACCTCTTGTATCTTTGGCGGTTCTTTCAGTACTCGGTGGTTTTATTCAACTTCCATTTTCATCTTCAACTAAACGGTTAGAGCATTGGTTGGAACCGTCGACGTTCCATAATGAGACACACTTGCATCTTTCGAGTTCAACTTTATGGGTATTGGCACTTTTAGCCTTAGTTTCAGTGGCTATAGGAATTGGCGTAGGGGTTTCTACATATCTAAAAGAAAAAATCAGTAAACAAATTTTCGAAAAACCTGTCTTAAATAATGCTTGGCATTTCGATTCTACAGTTTCAAAAGTTATGGGTGGACCTGGATTAAAAGCGTTTACAGCTGTGGCAAAATTTGACAAAAGGGTTATAGATGGTGCTGTTGATGGAACAGGCCAAATCGTTAAAAAGGCTGCCTCTATACTCCGACGTTCGCAAAACGGCTTGGTTAGAACGTATGCATTAGGGGTAGGTGTTGGAGCTGTTGGTTTATTAATTTGGTTCTTAGCGAGGACGACAATATGAATCTTGTTATTGCGTCTACATCCTCAGCAACATTTCCGGTACTTCCATCTTTACTAATTGTGCCAACTGTTGGTGCGATAGTACTGGCTTTATTACCTCGCTCTAGAAAGGATTTAACAAAGTTAGTTGCATTGATATTTTCCACAACTACATGCGCCTTATCTTTTTGGTTATTAAGCGATTTTGATTCTGATACGCATTCAGACATGTTTCAATTTGTTTCGCGACAATCTTGGATTAGTGATTTTGGTATTTCTTGGTCATTTGGAGTAGACGGAATTTCGCTCTTTTTAATAATTTTGACTGGACTTTTATTTCCAATTGCTTTTTTTGCAGTAGACCCAGATCATAATGATCGTTCATATTTCGCATGGATGCTTTTGTTGGAGGCGGGAGTTATGGGAGTCTTCTGTGCATTAGATCTAATTGTGTTTTTCTTGTGTTTCGAAGTTGTTCTTGTCCCAATGTATTTCTTGATTAGCCGCTGGGGGCATGGTAATCGTTCTTATGCAGCAATGAAATTTTTCTTGTTTACAATGGCCGGTTCGGCATTAATGCTGGTTGGGATTATTACGGTTGCTTTTCTTCATGCAGACAGCGTGGGTGGTTCTATAACTTTTGACTTAATTGAGATTGCTGAATCACAAAGTCTTACTCAAGGAGCAGCGCGTTGGCTATTCTTAACTTTCGCTCTCGCTTTTGCGGTCAAGATTCCTATTTTTCCACTACATACATGGCTACCTGACGCCCATACAGAAGCTCCAACAGCAGGTTCTGTGATCCTTGCTGGCGTTCTTCTAAAACTGGGAACTTATGGTTTAATAAGATTTGGTTTATATCTTTTCCCAGAAGCGTCACATTTTTTTGCTCCGATTTTCCTGACCTTGGGAGTAGTCGGGATAATCTATGGTGCTGTTGTTGCTGCCATGCAGAAAGATCTTAAGAGACTCGTCGCTTATTCATCGATTGCTCATCTTGGATTTATAGTTTTAGGAATTTTTGCTTTGAATACAGAAGCTATCGAGGGCAGTGTCCTTCAGATGGTTAATCACGGTATTTCAACCGGCGCATTGTTTCTGTTAGTTGGGATGATTTATGAGCGTCGTCATACAAGACAAATAGATGAGCTTGGTGGCTTACAACACTCCGCACCTCTTATGGCAGGTTTCTTTACTGTAGTCATGCTTTCTTCAATTGGATTACCTGGTCTTAATGGTTTCGTGGGAGAGTTCCTAATTTTATTAGGAACTTTTACAGCTCATAGGTGGTGGGCGGTTATAGCAACAATAGGTGTTGTTTTAGCTGCTCTTTATTTACTTTGGGCATATCAACGTGTTTTCCATGGTCCAGCAGAAAACGAAAATGCAGAAATGACTGATCTCAAAACACGTGAAACTCTTGTATTGCTGCCATTATTGGCTCTTATAGTTTTTCTAGGTATTTACCCAAAACCTGTAATAAACAGAATGGAAAACTCAGTAAAAGTTTTGGTAACCCATATTGAAAAGCATGTTTCAGATTTTGAGGAGCCTGTTAATCGGCGTTCTTCAGGAGAAATTAAAATTGATATACACAAATTAGAAGAGGGGCACTAATAATGTTTCTTGCTTCTAATTCTATCCCTTCTCCTGAAATTGTATGGTGGGCTTTACTTCCGGTAATTGTATTTGCAGTTTCTGGGTTACTGCTTCTAACAGTTTCCTCGTTGTTGAAAAAAGAATCGAGTTGGCTGGCGCCTACGATTACTTTGATAGCTGGCATTTTTGTCTTGTTTTCTTCCTTTCCGATGTGGAATAAAATTCAAAATGATGGTCCATTTGCATTTTTAAATGACTCGGTTGGGATAGATGGATCTACTATTTTTCTAACTGGATTGATAGCTATTGCATTAATATCAACTTCTATTATTGCTCGACCCTATGTTCATCGAGAAGGTATTCCCGCTTCAGAGTTTTATGTTCTTCTTCTGCTTTCAGCCGCAGGCGGAGTGGTTATGGCGGGAGCAAATGATCTTATTGTTCTATTTTTAGGAATTGAGATTCTTTCAATTGCAGTTTATGTTTTGGTTGCACTTCATTTAAGAAAAATTGAATCCCAAGAAGGTGCAATTAAATATTTCTTATTAGGTGCTTTTTCTTCTGCTTTTTTACTTTATGGAATTGCTTTGACCTATGGTGCTGTTGGTACTACGAACCTCATTGGAATTAGAAATTATTTAGCTACTACAGTTCTTGTTGAGGATGGCATGTTGATGATCAGCTTTGCTTTAATCCTTGTTGGGTTGGGTTTCAAGGTAGCTGCATTTCCTTTTCATGCCTGGACTCCTGATGCTTATCAAGGTGCTCCTACCCCTGTTGTTATCTGGATGGCAGCGGGAGTTAAAGTCGCAGGATTTGCTGCGATCATAAGAATTTTCCCCTTGACATTTGCGTCTTATGTTGATGATTGGCAAATCCCAGTAGCTGTGCTTTCTGGTTTAACTGTTGTGTTTGGTTCTGTGGTCGCAGTGGTGCAAACAAATGTCAAAAGAATGCTGGCTTACTCTTCTATAGCTCATGCAGGATTTATTCTCATTGGAGTGCAGTCATCGAGTATTGATGGAACAGCTGCCGTATTGTTCTATTTGGGTGTTTATACATTCCTAGCTTCAGGAAGTTTTGCTATAGCAACAGTTGTAGGTGGTGAAGGTGATTCGAATCACAATTTAGATGCATACAAAGGACTAGCTAAACGTAATCCAGCTTTGGCGGCGTTATTCACAATTTTGCTTTTAGGGCAAGCGGGAATTCCTTTTACAGGAGGTTTTATTGCGAAACTCGGTGTCATTTCCTCAGCGGTTGATACCAAGTTTTATTTTCTTGCGGGCGTAGCAATGGTTTCAGCAGCAGTTGCTGCATATATTTATCTTCGAATAATTATGACGATGTATTCTGAGATTGATGAAAGCGGAATTGAGGAAATCTATGTTCCAAAAGGGGTTTGGATAGTCACTTTATTGTCTTCTGCTGTAGTTATGGTTACAGGTTTTATTCCTGGACCTTTCGTAGAAATAACCAAAGATGCGTTACCGATTTTGGTAGGGAGTTAATTGATAGTGAAATATTTCATTCAGGCCTTCCGAACGTCTACGAAAGTGTTAAATTGCGGTAGCCTTCGTCCAGTAAACAGCTTTGGCTTTTCTTATTTATCAAGGGTAATTGGGTCTTAAAACGATGTCTGAATTTCTTCGCAATTGGCTTACAGTTTTAATATTTGGAGGTGTCGGGATCCTTCTTGTGTCTGTTTTTTTAGGTTTAGGAAGCTTGCTTAGACCTAGTCGAGATACTCCACAAAAAAGAATTAATTATGAATCAGGTGTTGATCCTCAAGGTGACATGTGGAGTCAAGCAAATATCAGATATTACGTTTTCGCTTTGATGTTTGTTCTATTCGATGTTGAAGCAGTATTTATTTTTCCATGGGCTGCACGTCTCGAGGTCTACGGCCTTTTTGGTTTAGTTGAAATGGCAATATTTATTTTTATTCTGGCTTTAGGCCTTCTCTACGCTTGGAGAAAGCGGTTATTGCAATGGGTCTAGTTGAAAATGGTAAATTGCCAGGTCCTTTGACCAAACTTTTGAATATAAGCCGAAAATATTCTCTTTGGGTATACCAATGGGGACTTGCTTGCTGTGCAATAGAAATGGGCGCGGCTTTTGCTTCGCCACGTTATGACGTTATGAGACTAGGTGTGATCCCTTTCCCCGCAAGCCCTCGTCAAGCTGATTTAGTTGTCATATCTGGCACAGTTACCGACAAAATGGCTCCAGCTGTTAGACGACTTTATGAACAAATGCCTGAGCCGAAATATGTTATTTCTATGGGATCCTGCGCGAATTGCGGAGGTCCTTATTGGGATAGTTATTCGGTCACCAAAGGTGTTGATCAGATTATTCCTGTAGACGTTTATGTTCCTGGTTGCCCACCACGACCGGAAGCGTTGCTTGAGGGAATTGTTTTATTGCAAGAACGAATCGCATCAGAAGATATGACTGACCGATGGAATCGAGATCCAATTGTCGTCACCTGATACCACCGAAGAAGGACTTGTTGAAGAGTCAATTGAATCTCAAGAAGATCCAATAATTGATGAAGAGCGCGATGCCTTGGTTGAGAGCATCAAGAAAGATTTAGGTAGTGATTTTATTGACTCTCACGTGACTCCCCAGATTGATATTTGGATACGAGTAACGCAAAAGGCTTGGTTGGAAACCGCAAGGGTTCTTTTTGAAAAATATGAAATGAGTTTCTTTAATTTTCTTTCTGCGATTGATTGGAAACCTTCACCATTCGGCAGAGACATGGATGCTGCAATTGACAATACTGATGATGAAGTGGATATCGCAAGTGAAATGGAATGGGGCGTAACGGGAGGCGAAAAACGTTTTCAACTACTCGCACGTGTTCATAATCCTGTCACAAATATTGGTATTAATATAAAGGCTGATTTAGAAGGTGATTTCCCAGAAGTAGAAACATGGATTCCGGTGTATCCAGGTGCTAATTGGCATGAAAGAGAAGTAATGGAGATGTTTGGAATTTCTTTTACAAATCATCCGAATATGGTCAACCTTTATTTGCCTACTGAGTTCGAAGGTAATCCACTTCGAAAAGATTTCCCTTTGCTTTCAAGAAGAGCTAAACCTTGGCCCGGGATTGTTGATGTAGAGCTTATGCCTGGTGAGGATGATGATGAAACAGAAGAATCAGGAGAAGAGACCTGATGAATCTTGAAGCTTCAACCCAGCAGCTTTCTTATATAGCAAATCAAGCAAGTGATGCAAGAGTCAATATTGAACTTGAAACAGAAGGTATGACTCTAAATCTAGGACCTCAGCACCCAGCAACACATGGGACTTTACGAATAATCGTTCGTTTAGATGGTGAACAAGTTGTATCCGCAGAACCTGTTATGGGTTATATGCATCGAGGCTATGAAAAACTAACAGAAGTCAGAACGTATCCGCAGGTAACGACTCTTGTAAATAGAATTGATTGGTTGGGAAGTTTTGCCAATGAAGTCCCTTTCATTCTTGCAGCTGAAAGGCTTATGGAGGTAGAAGCTCCTCCCCGTGCTCAATGGATAAGAACTGCATTATTCGAACTATCTCGAATAGCTAATGTTGTTTTGTTCTTAGGTGATATGGCAGTTCAACTAGGAGCGACAACTCCTGTTTTTTATGCGTTTAGAGATCGAGAATTCGTCTTGAACCAGATCGAATCAGTAACTGGTGGTCGGTTTCATCCGAATTTTGACCGGATAGGCGGAATAAAAGATGACTTACCAAAAGGATGGATACAAGAAACTAAAGACGTACTTGCTCGGATCCATTCCTTTTGTGACGAGATGCAAGACCTTGTAGTCGGAAATGAAATTTTTCAAACAAGAACTAGAGGTATTGGAATAATTCCAGCTGATGTAGGCCTCTCTTATGGTCTTTCGGGTGCGAATATCCGCTCTAGCGGTGTTGATTGGGATTTAAGGAGAGATGGCGGAGTAGGTCTCATTCATGACCAGTTGGATTGGAAAGTTTGGACACATCCGGATGGTGATTCATTTGCCCGCTATTGGGTGCGTCTGCAGGAAGTCAGAGAGTCATGCAAGATGGTCGATCAAATCTTAGATGGAATACCCTCAGGCCCGATAATGGCAAAAGTTCCAAGAATTATAAAAGTGCCCCCTGGAGAAGCTTATGTAGAAACAGAGAATCCCCTTGGGATAATGGGTTATTACATTGTTTCTAAAGGTGATTTGGTTCCTTATAGAGTGAAAATACGTTCAGCTTCGTTTAATAATGTGTCAATCACACCGTGGGTTTTGAAAGGTGTTTACGTCCCAGATGTTATTTCCATTTTGGCGAGTTTATATTTCATTTTAGGAGATATTGACCGATGACAATTTTTAATTTGGCTATAGAACTCGCTTATTGGCAGCAAACCATAATTCGATCAGTTCTTGGATTGGTAGCAGTGCTTCTTCCTGCAGGAACACTTGTTTATCTTTATTTGTTCAAGATGATGAGTTTCATGCAAAGTCGATTGGGTCCGATGGAAGCCGGTCCATATGGTTCGTTACAACTTTTAGCAGAAGTAGGGAAGTTTCTTCAGAAAGAAGACTTATTTCCAAAGGCTGCTGACAGAGTTGTTTTTAAAGCAGCTCCATTTGTAGTTTTGGCTTCAACTTTTTTACTTGTTTTAGTGTTGCCAGCGGGACCAGATGCTTGGTTTATAAATATTGACACAGGAGTGTTTTTGGCGTTAGCAGTTTCGTCGATTTCGGTTATAGGAATCCTGATGGCAGGTTGGGGTTCAGCTAGTAAATACTCTCTGATTGGTGGTCTGAGAGCAGCGGGACAACTCGTTGCATACGAACTACCTCTAGTTTTAGCTGTAATGGGTGTTGTAATTCAGGCAGGCACTTTAAACGTTCAAGAAATAGTTTTTGCTCAAGCAAATGGTGAAATTTTTGGCTGGGGAGGGATAGGGAATCCTTTTATAATTACTCAATTTTTAGGTTTTATGATTTTCCTTGTAGCAATTCAAGCTGAATTGACTCAACCACCTTTTGATATGCCAGTGGCCGAGTCAGAAATTGTTACCGGTTATTTAACTGAATACACAGGAATGAGATTTTTGCTCTTCTTTATAGGAGAGTTTGCAACAGCCGGCATTTTTTCGGCTTTGGCAGCAACATTTTTTCTTGGCGGTTGGTACATACCAGGTTTAGACCCGACGGATAATCTTTTCAATCTTATAGGGCCGTTGGTTTTGGTAGGAAAGATGTTGCTCGTGTCATTCCTTATATTTTGGTTCCGATTTACATATCCCAGATTTCGTGAAGACCAATTACAACAACTTGCTTGGAAGGTACTAGTGCCTCTTTCATTAGTAAATATTGTTGCTACTGGTATTTTGAAAGTGGCTTTCTAATGCGTTTGTCGATAAGAGTTCCGGGGTTAGTAAAAGGTTTAGGGGTGACTTTTAAGACTTTGGTTAAAACCATTACTAAAGGTTCACACACAGTTCAATATCCCAGAGTGAAAGAAGCACCTACTCTTAGGGCCAGAGGGGTAATCGCATTACACGAAGAGAATTGCACTGCATGCATGCTTTGTGCACGTGAATGTCCTGATTGGTGTATTTATATTGAAGGGCATAAATATAAAGCTCCGCCTAGAAGACCCGGTGGTAAACCTAGACAGAAAAACGCTTTGGATCGTTTTGATATTGATTTTGCACTATGTATGTATTGCGGTATTTGTGTTGAAGTTTGTCCTTTTGAGGCACTATTTTGGTCTCCAGAATTTGAATTTTCTGAGCCAAAATTGGCTGATTTGCTTCATGACAAAGGTCAATTATCGAAGTGGATGGAAACTGTGCCCGAATTTGAAGAATATGAGACGGGTAGTGAAGCTAAACAATTAAAGGTTCCACGTTAATGGCTAGTTTCTTTTTATCGCAGATTCAAGGATTGGATCGATTAACAAGTGATGAGGTATTGGTCGCTCAGAATGTTTTTTTTGCACTGATTGCTTTAGTGATGATTTTTGCAGCATTACGAATGGTCACAACAGAAAACATTGTTCACGCTGCTCTTTATCTAGTGATTGTTCTAGCTGGAGCGGCGGGAATGTTTATTCTCTTAGGAGCTGAATTTGTAGCAGTTACCCAAATTCTCGTTTACATAGGAGCCATAATAGTTCTTTTCCTTTTTGGAATAATGCTTACAAAAGGCTCGTTTGGAACTGAAGAAGGGGAGTTTAGAGAACGAAATCAAATGGCTGTTTTGGTAGGAGTTTTGATAGTTGCAGTTACTTCGGGTTCTTTTATAGACAGTTTTCGAGATGCGGAACTCAGTCGTGAAGCGCCAAGCACCACGGCCGAAATAGGCGATACAATTTTCGGCCAGTTCATCATTCCATTTGAAGCTATTTCAGTCTTGTTGCTTGCAGCTTTAATCGGATCTGTTGTTATAGCGAGAAGGGATCTTTAATGCTTCTAAATCAGTTTTTGATTCTTTCTGCGGTGCTTTTTTCTATTGGAGTTTATGGAGTATTGACAAGACGTAATGGCGTGATGGTTTTGATGTCAATAGAGCTGATCCTCAACTCAGTCAATATAAATCTTGTTGCTTTTGCTGCTTTCCGGGAAGCAATTCCAGGAGAAGTATTTGCACTTTTTGTAATTGCAGTAGCAGCAGCTGAAGTGGGTGTGGGTCTAGCTATGGTTTTATTGCTTTATCGCAATCGTCGAAATATCGATCTTGCTGGAATAGATTCGATGAAGGGCTGATGAGATGATTCAATTATTAGCAGCTACGACTTCGTCTGCAACCTCTATTCCATTGGGAATAACTCAAGACGGAAATTGGTTTTTGCAGAACGCATGGCTTATACCTCTTATACCTGCCTTGTCGTTTATCGGAATACTTTTTTTTGGTAAACGTTTACCACGTGGAGGATCAGAACTTGGCATAGCTGCGTTGTTGATTGTGTTTCTGTTATCGATATGTACCGGATTCGCTTGGATGGATCATCGCGACAATTTTCACGGAGAGGAAGTAAGTCAAGTTCTTATAAGTGGTGAGCATGGTGAGCATGGTGAGCATGGTGAGCATGGTGAGCATGGTGAGCATGGTGAGCATGGTGAGCATGGTGA
>JASLTU010000003.1:60447-75669 GCA_030742755.1 Acidimicrobiales bacterium
ATGGTGAGCATGGTGAGCATGGTGAGCATGGTGAGCATGGTGAGCATGGTGAGCATGGTGAGCATGGTGAGCATGGTGAGCATGGTGAGCCATCTTTAGCTGTGGTAAATACAACAACTTGGTTTGTAACAGGAGGCGTTGAATTTTCTGTTGGGACTCTTGTAGATGGACCAGCAGTGATGATGCTATTCGTAGTTACTTTGGTTTCTTTGTTAGTTCACATCTATTCAACAGATTATGTAGCTGGCGATAGAAGGTTTACGCATTTTTTCGCTTTCCTTTCCCTGTTCAGCGCCTCGATGCTCTTGCTTGTGATTTCTGAGAACACACTACAGTTACTAGTTTCTTGGGAGCTAGTGGGATTGTGTTCTTTTGCATTGATTGGACACTGGTGGGAGGAAAAAGATAATTCGAATGCTGCACTAAAAGCATTTTTAACAAATCGTGTCGGAGATATGGGTTTATTGATTGGAGTTACGATTCTCTTTTTCGCTTCAGGAGAAATAATCCCGGACTCTTTTGGTTCGTTTTCTATAGCTACTACTAATGCTTTAGCTTCATCAGGCCTACTTTCGCACACCACATTGTTAATAGCTGCTTGTTGTCTTATGGCAGCGGTTATGTCGAAATCTGGACAGTTTTTCTTACACACTTGGTTGCCTGATGCAATGGCAGGACCTACGCCAGTATCCGCTCTTATTCATGCCGCGACCATGGTTGTAGCAGGAGTCTTTATGATCGCTCGCCTCTATGGAGTTTTCTTTGAAGGGTTTTCTATAGCAGGAAGTTCGATAAACCTAATGGCGCTTGTGGGTGGGTTCACAACATTAGTAGGAGCATGTTTAGCTTTTGTTCAACGAGATATCAAAAAAGTTCTTGCTTATTCAACAATCTCGCAACTTGGTTATATGGTCATGGCCCTAGGCGTAGGAGCTTGGACTGCGGCAATGTTCCATCTTTTCACTCATGCTTTCTTTAAAGCTTGTTTATTTTTGGGTTCGGGATCCGTTGCGCACTCTGTTCATAGTTTTGACATGAAGTCAGATATGGGTGGGTTAAGAAAAGTAATGCCACAAACATTTCGAACTTTTATAATCGGTTCGATTGCTTTAGCAGGCCTTCCGCCTTTCGCAGGCTTCTGGTCCAAAGATGAAATACTTGCTGGAACAGGTGGATGGGGAATTATGGGAGGTACAAACGGCAACGGCTCTTATACATTCATGTTGGTAATGGGAATGATTACTGCTGCTCTAACAGCCGCGTATATGACTCGATGCGTTTATCTAACTTTCTTTGGTGAATTTAGGGGTCATGGTCATCCTCATGAATCTGGTCCAAGGATTACTATCCCTCTTTGGATTTTGGCAGTTTTGGCAATTTTTGCTGGATTTTTAAACTTTCCTAAAGGCTTTCAACTTGTACCTGAATCACTTCAGGAAAGATTTGGTCATTATGTTGAGCCAGTAGCTGGTTATTTCCCTAAAATTTCTCATGCCACCCCAAGCTGGTCATTAGCAATAATTTCTACAATTGTTGTAACTACTGGTATCGCTTTTGCATGGAATTACTATTTTGTAAAAGTGGAAAAAGCTTCGAAAGAAAGTGGTCAAAGTCTAACTGAATTGCCTGATGGACTCACTACGCGTCTAGTTGTAGCGAGAATGGGTCACACACTTCTTGTTAACAAGTATTACCTAGATCACCTTTACACAGGAATTATTACTCGTGCTGTTAAAGAACCGATAGCTGAATTGGCTTATAGGTCGAACCAAGAAATATTAGATCGCACTGTTGATACCGTTGGCCGAACTGCAGTAAAAGTTGGCCAACTTAATTACCACAAAATAGATCAGATTGTCGTTGACGGTTTTGTTAACGCTTCTGGTCGCATTTCATCGGATAGCGGTGAAGAACTTCGCAAAATTCAATCCGGAAAAGTTCAGAGCTATGCGGCAATTTTGTTTGCCGCTGCGACGATTTTGGCCGGTTTACTCATAGTCATTGTGTAGGAGATATTAAACATGGAAAACTTGCTTGACAGTTGGGGCCTTACCGTGGCCACTTTCTCACCTCTAGTAGGTGCGTTAGTTATGTTTCTAATTCCAAAAGAAAAAGAATATGAGCACAAAATGATTGCTCTTATTACTTCTCTTTGGGTTGCTTTTGTAGGGTTAATGCTTCTTATATGGTTTGATCTTGACGCTACTGACAAGCTCCAATATGTAGTAGACAAGAGCTGGATACAGGCAATCCACAGTCGTTATGTCGTGGGACTTGATGGAATTTCTTTACCTTTGTTGTTGCTTACAGTTCTTATAGTTCCACTTTGCATTGTTTACAGCTGGAACCATTTTCCTGATCCAAAAAATCCAAAAACATTTTTAATCTTGATTCTTGTCTTAGAAACAGGAATGATTGGCACTTTCGTAGCTCAAGACATGGTTCTCTTCTTTGTTTTCTTCGAAGTTGTTCTATTACCAATGTTTTTTATGATTGCCGTTTGGGGGGGGCCAAACAGAAAATATGCTTCTCTAAAATTCTTCCTATACACACTTTTCGGATCGGCGCTAATGCTCGTCAGTTTCTTATCTCTCTTCTTTCTAACGGGAGCGGAGTCATTTGTATTCAGTGAAATCGCTGACAATGTTGTCGCCCATACTGTCTCTCGCACGGCACAGCTTTGGATATTTGGTGGAATGTTTCTTGGCTTTGGAATTAAAGTTCCGATGTTCCCATTTCATACTTGGCTGCCCGATGCTCATACTGAAGCACCGACTGTAGGATCCGTAATACTTGCAGCTGTATTGCTAAAACTTGGCACTTATGGATTTGTAAGAATAGCGATACCTCTACTTCCTGATGCAGCAGTTGAATGGGCTCCATGGATAGGACTATTGGCGGTAATAGGGATTATTTACGGAGCATTCTGTTGTTTAGCGCAAACAGATATGAAACGGTTAATCGCCTTCTCTTCAGTTGCTCATATGGGATTTGTGATGCTTGGAATTTCAACTCTTACTGATTTTGGAATTAACGCAGCCATCATGGGCATGGTTGCTCATGGTCTTATAACAGGGATGCTCTTCTTTTTAGCTGGATCAATGAAAGAGCGCTATCACACATTAGAAATTAAGAGATTAGGTGGGTTGCTTATTCAAGCTCCCAAAATGGGTTGGGTATTAGGATTTTGTGCAATGGCGTCACTCGGATTGCCAGGGCTCGCAGGATTCTGGGGAGAATTTCCCGCGATACTTTCTGCATACAACCCTGCAAATGGGTTACCGGTGGAAACCTTTAGAACATTTATGGTGGTAGCAGCATTAGGTACGGTTCTTGCTGCCGGCTATTTGTTGTGGCTACTGCAAAGATCAGCATTTGGTACGCCAAAGGAAGAATTTGCTGATGATCCTAATATTCATGACGCCACAAAAACAGAATGGGTTGCATGGGCTCCTCTACTTGCTTTAATACTAGCGATAGGTATCTACCCAAATCTTGTCTTCAGGGCTACGGATGCAGCAGTGGATGCATCACTAACTCCATGTTTGACTATTGATGCAGATAAAGCAACTCATGAAGAAATAGAGTCAGCTCATTGTTCTGATGTTTATGGTTTAGGCGATCATGGGTCTGATCATCACGCGGTATCGAAGGGTTAACAGTGACCACTAACCTAATGCTCTTAGCGTTTGAACGCCCTGCAATTGACTGGCACGCGGTTGCTCCTGAAATAGTCTTACTCTCTGTAGGAGTTTTCATAACACTTTTAGACATCTTGTTTTTGGAAAAGGCTCGGCCTTATATGGCAGCGCTATCTGGTTTGGGGATCCTTGCTACGGCAATACCCCTACTAACTCTCGGTATTGATGGAACCGAGAGGGTTCTTTTTGATGGGGCTTACGTAGTTGATAATTTCTCATTAGTATTAAAAGCTATTTTTCTTCTAGCCGGATATGTAGTTATTCTTCTATCCACCAACTACATAGTTGATGGTGATTATTGGGAGAGTGAGTACTACGGACTACTTTTGGCTTCTCTAATGGGAATGATCATGATGGCCTCTTCGAGAGATTTGATTTCTGTTTTTGTAGCTTTAGAACTACTTTCAATCCCTGCTTATTTAATGGTTGCTTGGAGAAAACGTGATCCTAAATCAAACGAAGCAGGGCTTAAGTATTACCTAATGGGTGTTTTTGCGTCAGCGGTAATGCTTTACGGAATGTCACTTTTGTTTGGGGTAAGTGGCACCACAGTACTAAGTGAGATTGCTGATTCGATTGACGCTGGCAATGGTTCTAGTTCTGTAATGACACTAGGAATTGTTTTTGTGGTAGCTGGTTTTGCGTTTAAAGTATCTGCTGTTCCATTTCATACTTGGGCACCTGATGTCTATGAGGGAGCTCCGACGCCTGTAACAGCATTTCTTTCGGTGGCCTCAAAAGCAGCAGGTTTTGTTGCTCTACTAGCTTTAATTTTTGTTGGTTTCTATGAGCTTTCAAATATTTGGGAACCGCTCATTTGGATACTTGCAGCGCTTTCAATGACTGTGGGTAATTTGGTTGCATTAAGACAAACAAACATAGTCCGACTAATGGCTTACTCTGGAGTTGCACAGACAGGATTTATGATCGCTCCTTTAGCTGTAGCAGGTCATAGTTTAGCTACTGGAGATCAGGCTCTTTCAGCGGTTATTACGTATTTAGCCATTTATGCCGCGATGAACCTTGGTGCATTTGCGGTGATTATTACTTTGGCGAGACGCACTGGCAGCGCGGAAATTGATTCATTTTCAGGAGCTTTTCACTTTGCTCCCGGATTAACGGTAGCTATGACAATTTTTCTATTTTCTCTTGCAGGTATACCACCCTTAGGAGGATGGTTTGCCAAATTTGAGGTGTTTAGGGTTTTGGCAACTTCTGGCGAGACTTGGGGCTATTTATTAGCTGTTGTTGCGGCTATTAATTCTGTTATAGCCCTTTTTTACTATGCAACAATTGCTCGTAAAATGTGGGCTGACGATCCTTCAGAAAGCGATTTAAATACCGTTGAGATAACCCCATCACTTATATCCGCTTTAGCGATTTGTGTATTCGTTACTTTACTATTCGGCATATTTCCTCAACTAGTGGCACGTTTTACAGAAGTGAGCCTGTTGGCTTCTGGTGTTTAATTCGTAATCAATTGGCATGTTAGCTGATCACCTAAAAAATCGAATTAACGAAAATGGACCTCTTTCTTTTTCTGAGTTCGTTGAATCTTGTCTCTATGATCTGAATGACGGATTTTATATTAAAGAAGGTAAAGCTGGGCGACGAGGGGACTTTTTGACAAGTCCTGAAGTGGGCCCCCTTTTTGGTTTTCTTTTAGCGAATTGGTTAGACGAAATCTGGAAAAATTTAAATAAACCTGAAAACTTTCAAGTGATTGAGGTTGGAGCGGGCAGTGGAACTCTTGCTAGAGCAATAATTGACGCAAAACCTAAGTGCCTTGAAAATGGAGTTTATACGATGGTTGAAATCTCGCAGAAGTTGCGAGAAGCTCAACCCATTTCGGACAAATTGATCTCTAGCCCAAATATCCCAGAGCATCCTTTTGTGGGTGCGGTCATTGCAAATGAACTTTTAGACAATTTGCCGTTCGATCTTTTAGAAGGAGATGGTGAATGCTGGAAAGAAGTACACGTAGGTCTTGAGGATGATGAATTTGTCGAGATTCTAATGGGTGAGAGTGAAGAAACAGTTGAAGCTTCTCCTCTTAAAGGGTCACGGGTACCAATTCAAAGTCAAGCTAACGAATGGGTTGGAAGCATTTTAGAAAATATTACAAAAGGTTCGTTATTGGTAATTGACTATGGATCCACAACTCAAGAAATGAGTCAAAGAGGTCAAGATTCGTGGCTTCGAACTTTCAGAAAACATTCAAGAGGAGAAAAGCCTTTAAGTGATGTTGGGAATCAAGATATCACAGTTGAAGTGGCTATTGATCAACTTCCAGAAGGGGCGTTTGTATCCACTCAAGAGGATTTTCTTAAAAATCAGGGGATTGATGATTTAGTGGAAGAAGGACGCCAAACTTGGAAAGAATTTTCTTCGGTTGGTGATTTAAAAGCTGTTAAGGCGCGTAGCAGAGTAACTGAAGCAGAAGCACTTCTTGACCCCATGGGTTTAGGAGCATTTTTTGTTTTAGAGTGGCATATTCCATCAAGTATCTAGATAATAGAGATCCCTTTTACCCCGCTAGGTAAGTAAACCCCAGATTTTGTCTAAAATCATCTAATCAACCAAGGGAGCAACAATGAGTGAATCAACAATCGAAGAGTTCTATGTTGAGGATCGAACGTTTCCGCCTGATGCAGATTTTGTTGAGAAAGCATTACTTAATGATTCCTCTCACCATGAAGAAGCAATTTCTGATTATGAAGCATTTTGGGCCAGGCAAGCACGAGAGTTAATTAGTTGGGACGAGGATTTCCATACGACACTTGAGTGGGAATTGCCTTTCGCTAAATGGTTCATAGGAGGGCGACTGAATATTTCTTATAACTGTTTGGACAGGCATGTAGAAGCGGGTTATGGAGAGAGGGTTGCTTATTATTGGGAAGGTGAACCCGGTGATACTAGAAAAATTACTTATCAAGATCTTCTTACAGAAGTTTCCAAATTCGCGAATGCACTGAAAGAACTTGGCTTAGAAAAAGGAGATCGAGTGGCTATATACATGCCAATGATCCCTGAGCTCCCTGTAGCAATGCTTGCCTGTGCCAGAATTGGGTTGGTTCATAGTGTTATATTTGGAGGGTTTTCACCTGATGCGATTATCGATCGATGTGAAGATGCTCAAGCAAGACTTATCATCACTGCAGATGCCGGTTATAGACGAGGAGTCCCGTCAGCATTAAAAACAAATGTTGATATGGCATTAGAGAATGGTGCCTCAACCGTAGAACATGTGGTAGTCGTCAACCGGTGTGATACGGACATACAAATGGTTGCAGATCGTGACTATTGGTGGCATGAACTAGTTGAGAAAGCAGATTCTGATTGCCCAACTGAGTCGTTAGAGAGCGAAGATCTCCTTTATTTGCTTTACACCTCGGGTACCACTGCAAAACCAAAAGGGATAATGCACACGACGGCTGGTTATTTAACTCAAGTCATGTATACGCATCGCTATACCTTCGATTTGAATCGAGATAAGGATATTTATTGGTGCGCAGCCGACATCGGGTGGGTTACAGGACATAGCTATATCGTTTATGGTCCTTTAGCTAATGGCTGCACGTCAGTTATTTATGAAGGCACACCGGATACCCCACGTTTGGATCTTCGTTCAGATAATCCATCGGAATGGCCTAAAGACCGCTTATGGGACATTATTGAACGTTATGGCGTTACTCAGCTTTACACTGCCCCAACGGCTATAAGAACTTTCATGAAGTGGGGTGCACAAGAACCTGCTTCACATGACTTGTCGTCTTTGCGAGTTTTAGGGACAGTGG
The DNA here is from genome assembly GCA_030742755.1 of Acidimicrobiales bacterium. Classification (GTDB taxonomy): domain Bacteria; phylum Actinomycetota; class Acidimicrobiia; order Acidimicrobiales; family MedAcidi-G1; genus MedAcidi-G1. The sequence continues at coordinate 67,946 of JASLTU010000003.1, forward strand.
GAGAGCCAATCAATCCTGAAGCCTGGATGTGGTATCACGAAAATATTGGAGGCGAAAAATGTCCAATAGTTGATACTTGGTGGCAAACGGAAACTGGAGGTCACATGATTACACCTCTTCCCGGTTTGACTACGACAAAACCTGGGTCTGCTTGTCAACCAATACCCGGAGTATTTGCAGAAGTAGTAGATGATGATGGAATTCAAATTCAACAGGGGGGTGGTTATTTAACTATTACTCACCCTTGGCCGGGAATGTTAAGGGGTATTTGGGGAGACCCTGAAAGGTACAAACAGACTTATTGGTCACGTTTTGAAGGTAAGTATTTTGCTGGAGATGGAGCCAAGTTGGACAAGGACGGATACTTGTGGCTTTTAGGAAGAGTTGATGATGTAATGAACGTTTCGGGACACCGCATTTCCACTGCAGAAGTTGAGTCAGCTTTAGTAGATCACCCTGCGGTAGCTGAAGCAGCAGTAGTTGGAGTTGCCGATTCGACAACGGGTCAGGCAATTGTTGGATATGTAATTTTGAGAGGGACTTTTGAAGCCTCAGACTCGCTTGGAGAGGAGATACGAGCTCATGTAGCAACCAAGTTAGGGCCAATTGCTAGACCAAAAACAGTTGTTTTAGTTCCTGATCTACCTAAAACCAGAAGTGGAAAGATTATGAGAAGACTACTGCGAGATGTAGCAGAAGGTAGAGATTTAGGTGATACGACTACCTTGGCTGATTCAGGGGTTGTAGAGGAGATTAGAACTAGAGCAGCAGAATCACCAGATGAAGATTAATAACATTTAATGTTTATTTATAGAAATCTAGAACCTCCTTATGGTTCTGTTCTTATAGTTGATATAGATGGCGTGATAGCTGATGCAACGGCACATCAACACTATTTGAATGGTGAGATTCAAAATTGGGAAAAATTTTTTGAAGCTGCTTTAGATACTCGGGTATTTAGAGAAGGTCGAGAACTTGTAAAAAGTCTTGATAGACAGAAACCTATTTTTTTAATGACAGCAAGGCCTTCCGATCTTCTCGAAAAGACTGTTCATTGGTTGAGCCAAAATGAAATCCGGTGGGATGCTCTTTTAATGAGGGAAGAAAAAGATGATCGCAGTTCTCCAGAAGTCAAGTTGGACTTATTGAAAGATCTAATTAAATGCGGATATGAACCTAAACTTGCTCTTGATGATGATCCGAGAAACCTTTTAATGTTTTGGGAGCAGAAAATTCCTTCTATTTATGTCCATTCAGGGTATTACGAATAAAACAGATTTTAGATATTGTTAATTTCAGCAAAATGAGGTGAGAGATGATAAATACAGCAAAGACTTTTGGCCTTTTAGCACTTTTAGGTGGTCTTTTTATTGTTATAGGTGGAGCAATTGGTGGTTCTAGCGGTCTTATTTTAGGTCTTGCAATTGGCTTATTGTTCGTTGGTGGAAGCTACTGGTTCAGTGACAAGCTTGCAATAGCTTCAGCTCGAGCAATTCCTGCGGAGCCGTCCGATTATCCTGAATATCACCGAGTAATGACGGAGTTATCAATGGCCGCTGGGCTTCCTATGCCAAAGTTATACATTTCACCAAATAAACAACCTAATGCTTTTGCAACTGGTAGAAATCCTGAACATGCAGCTGTTGCTGTAACACAAGGTCTTTTAGACAATCTGGATTGGTATGAGATCAGAGGAGTATTAGCTCATGAATTAAGCCATGTTGAAAATCGTGACATTCTTATAGGTTCAGTTGCAGCCGCGATTGGGATGGCAATAACACTTATAGCTCGTATGGCTTTCTGGGCTGCTATGTTCAGTGGAGGCCGTGATAGAGACAGAAATCCTTTAGGTGAAATTGCGTTCGCAATAATGGCTCCTATTGCTGCAATGCTTATTCAGGCAGCTATAAGTCGAACCCGAGAATATAAAGCTGATGCTACAGCAGCGCGACTCATAGGAGATGGTGAACCTCTTGCGAGAGCATTAGAGAAATTAGAAATTGCATCTGGTCGCATTCCCTCAGGGATTGATCCGAATCAAGCGTCTTCTTACATTATCAATCCGTTAAAAGCAGAGGCACGCGGTCGGGGAGGGAGTCGTGTTTTCTCAACCCATCCCCCAACAGTTGAGAGGGTGGAAAGACTCCGAAATGGTTCGTGGAACCAAGGAACAGTTGGTAGCGGTCCTATTTCTTAATCTCTAAAGTTTATGAATTGAAGAGGTAATTCAATTTTACTTGCTTTTAGAGAAGTGATTACTTCCTGAAGAGCGTCGCGTTTTTTACCACTCACCCGTATTTGATCACCTTGGGTTTGCGTTTGAATACCTTTTATGCCCAGATCTTTAATAAGACTATTGATAGATTTAGAATCTTCACTTCCTATACCTGATTGCAATTTTGCTACTTTTTGGTTCCTTCCACCAGATGCAGACTCTAGGTCTTGCCATAAGAGTGTTTTTAAGGAAACTTTTCTTTTAACTAATTTTTCTTCAAGCACAATTAGTAAAGCATTAATTCGATCCTCTGTTGAGGATTCGATTCGTATTGAATCTTCTGTTAGTTCGACTTTCGAATCCGTTCCTTTAAAATCGAAACGATTACTTATCTCACGTTCTGCTTGATCGACCGCATTTCTCACTTCTTGTTGGTCATACTGTGAAACAATGTCAAAAGATGGCATGTATTTACCTTACTTGTTTGTAATGAATGTAACTTACAGGTGTCTTGTGCTTATGAGTCCATTAGCATCCGATTAAGGGTCGGTGCCCGAGTGGCCAAAGGGAACGGGCTGTAAACCCGTCGGCATATGCCTTCGGAGGTTCAAATCCTCCCCGGCCCACAAACTGGTGGTCCAGAACTATCTCGGTTCTGGACCACCGACATTTAATATTGTTTGCATCACGACAACGTCTTGCCATTTTCCGAATTTCCTACCTATTTCTTTTTCTGTGCCTACAATTTCAAAATCAAATCTTTGATGCAGGGAGATACTCGCTTCATTAGCCCCTCCAATCCTTGCGATTACAGAGTGGAATCCACTTGATTCTGCTACTTCTAATAAGTGAGAAAGTAGCTTTCCTGCAATACCTTGATTTCTAAATTTTTCATTTACGTAAATTGAATCTTCTACAGTTGTCCTATAAGCAGCGCGTGCTTTATAAGGAGAAAGAGAAGCAAAACCAACTATTTTGTTACTCATTTCAGCAACTAATACGCTAAAGGCACCGGACCTTTCATTAAGCCAGTCTTCCTGTTCTTTAGTGCTTCTTTCAACTAAATCAAAAGTTGCTGTTGAATTTCTAACTTCGTGATTATAAATTTCTCTGATTGCTTCACTATCTTTTTCTTCAGCTAGGCGGATTTGTATCTCTTTTTCCATACTCTGACTGTAGTAAGGCTTAACAGCAGGGAAGTGGACGTTGGGGTAACCAGACTCCCGTGGCATCCTGTCAATAAGCCTTTTGCTGGCCCCCTTAGCTCAGTCGGCAGAGCGTCTCCATGGTAAGGAGAAGGTCGACAGTTCAATTCTGTCAGGGGGCTCGGGGCGACGTAGCTCAGTTGGTAAGAGCGCGCGATTCATAATCGCGAGGTCGACAGTTCAAGTCTGTCCGTCGCTACTATTAAAATAGATAATCAATACAAGGTTGTTGGTGGCGACTCGCAATGTTGTTGCTATCGTTTTATAGTCCACTAATCAAATCAGGTGAGTGGTTAAATTTAAAAATTTCAGGAGCTAAAGATGTCTAAGGTATGCCAGGTAACCGGTAAGAAACCCGGTTTTGGCAAACAACTATCGCATTCGCATCGGAGAACTAACAGGCGTTGGGATCCAAATGTGCAACGTAAGCGTTATTGGTTGCCGAGTGAGAAGCGTTGGATAACACTAAATGTGAGCACCAAGGGAATAAAGACAATTGATAAAAGGGGCATTGAAAGTGTTGTTGCTAGAATGCGCCGACAAGGACAGAAGGTTTAACAGTTATGGGTAGTGATAAACGTCCAATTATTAAAATGCGTTCAACAGCTGGTACTGGTTATACGTATGTAACTACGAAAAATAAAACCAATACGCGTGAGAGAATTGAACTCAAAAAGTACGATCCAGTAGTCAGAAAACATGTTCTTTTTAAAGAAGAACGTTAAATATTAATATTTCTAATGGAATGTTCATCTAAAACTCGTGCGGCCTCATCGAGCCCCACTGGTATCCTGCCAATGAACCGATTTTTAGAATTCTTTTGTTTTCTTATTGGTTCAAAGGGCAGTGGCTCAATTGGTAGAGCACCGGTCTCCAAAACCGGCGGTTGGGGGTTCAAGTCCCTCCTGCCCTGCCAATTACTTTTAGATTATTGCATAAAAGCACGTAATCACTATCCGACCAATAACCTGATCTAAGACAATTATAAAGATACGAGATTTCTAATGTCCATGAATCGTGAACAGAAACGTATGCTTCAACGCCAAGGAGAAGTAGATGCTGAGGGGGAGCCAGTACGCGAACGCCGTCAGCCTCAACAAGCATCACATACTGAAGAAAGGGCCGGACTAACTCAATTTGCAAGAGAAGTTCGTTCAGAACTTAGGAAAGTTGTTTGGCCAACTCGTTCCGAAACCACAAATTATACGGTAGTTGTAGTAATTACAATTGTTGCTATTACAGCAATTGTTGCAGGTTTAGATTGGTTATTTTCCCAATCAGTACTCGAATTGTTTGATGTCTAATGAATTCTAATAACGACTCCGAAGCCAACATTGTTGAATCTGATCTGCTTCAAGCAGATGATACTGAGATGGAAGATTCTGGGATTACTGAAGAGAGTGTTGAGGCTGAGGATTTACTCCCCATTGGTTCATTGGAGCAAAAAGATGAAGCATCTCCTTTAGAAGAAACGGATACTTCAGTAGAGATGGATACTTCCGTTCCTGATAATAATGCAGCCGATTCGAGCCTTGTTATTGATGAAGAGGAACTTTTCGAAGAAGAAGACTTAACTCCAAAAAGAGAGAGCCCCTATGACCGTCCTGGGAGATGGTTTGTGGTGCATACTCAATCTGGTTATGAAAACAAAGTCAAGCAGAATCTGGAAACACGAACATCTTCTATGAATTTGGAAGACCGAATTCTTGAAATTGTTATACCGATGGAAGACGTGGTCGAATTTCGAAATGGTAAAAAGGTAAATGTTTCGAAGAAGATGTTTCCTGGTTATCTACTGGTCAGATGTTTTCTTGATGATGCTTCTTGGGCAGCAATTAGGGATACACCTGGGATTGTAAATTTTGTAGGAGCTGGAGGTAAACCATCACCTCTAAGCAGGAAGGAAGTGGAAAACTTCCTTTATGTTCCGGATGAAACGAAACCTGATGCTCCTAAAAAGACTAGAGCAAGACTTGGTTTTGAATTAAACGAAACGGTACGAGTTAAAGAAGGTCCGTTTGCAGACTTTTCTGGTGCCATTGTTGAGATAAATGAAGATCAACTAAAAGTAAAGGTTCTTGTAGACATTTTCGGCCGAGAGACTCCTGTAGAATTGGAATTCTCACAAATTGCTCAACTCTAAGATTTAGAGGTTGCCAATATGCGTGGGTTACAGCAGACTTGTGACGCTGTTTAGTTAAAAGTTTTGACAAAGTAATAGAAAATTAAGAGAGAAAAGTTATGGCACAAAAGCAAGTAGCAGCTTTAGTGAAAATTCAGATTCCAGCGGGACAAGCTTCTCCTGCACCACCAGTGGGTACCGCTCTAGGTCCTCACGGTGTAGCGATTATGGATTTTTGCAAAGAGTACAATGCTAAGACTGAAGATAAAAGAGGACAGATAATTCCTGTAGAGATAACGATTTACGAAGATCGATCTTTTACATTCATTACGAAAACGCCACCTACGTCGTTTCTTATTCGTCAGGCAGCTGGTTTAGAAAAAGCTTCGGGTTTGGCTGGGCGAGAGGTAGCTGGTTCAATCACATGGAATCAGGTCGAGGAAATTGCTGAAACAAAAATGCCCGATCTAAACGCTATTGATCTTGAAGGTGCAAAACAGCAAGTAGCAGGAACAGCAAGAAGTATGGGTATAGCAGTTAATTAGAAAGAATTTTTTCTAATTTAAACAATTCTGTAAATAGGAGGACCTCGCCTTAACAGAATTTACTAAATGAGGGAGCCAGGAGGAAAGGCTAAATGAGTAAGAGTAAGAGGTATCAGGATTCTCTTGAGAAGTTTGATCCGGATGGATTTTCATCTGGTCGTGAAGCTTTAGAAGTAGTCAAGTCATTTGAAAGAACGAAGTTTGATGAATCTATTGATCTTGTCATTCGTCTAGGAGTTGACCCTAGAAAAACTGAAGAGATGATTCGTAGCACAGTTGCTTTACCATCAGGCACGGGTAAAGCAGTTCGTGTTGCAGTTTTCGCACAAGGTGAAGCAGCTAATGCGGCACGTGAAGCAGGCGCTGACCATGTTGGTGCAGATGATCTTGCTTCAGAAGTCGAAGGGGGAATGCTTGATTTTGAAATTGCGATTTCAACTCCTGAAATGATGGCCACGGTCGGAAAGTTAGGAAGAATGTTGGGGCCTAGAGGTTTAATGCCAAACCCTAAGTCTGGCACGGTTACTGAAGATGTAGCTAAGGCTGTGGAAGATTTCAAAGGTGGAAAAGTAGAATTTCGAACAGATCGTCATGGGAATGTCCACTTGCCAATCGGGAAAGCAAGTTTTTCATTAGATGATTTAGTGTCAAATCTAAATGTAGTAGTTGAAGAACTTGAAAGATTAAAGCCTGCATCTACAAAAGGCCGTTATATCAAAACCGTTTCTGTTTCTTCGACTATGAGTCCTGGGGTTCGAATTGACCCATCTCGAATAACTGAGTAATCAGAAAATAATTATTCGGTCTTGAAAATTTGGTTTGTGTATTGATGGTCATTGGATAGTCTGACTATCACAATAGAGACGCTCACCGAAGACCTCTGGGTTGCATTTATTTGCAGAACGATTTATCGCCCTAGTAGGAGAGCCTTCCGGATCGGTTTCAGACCATGTCTGAAATTCTTTGGTATGCGTTAACGATTTTGGGAGAGGGTGAGCAATGTCAGAGGCACGGGCAGCGAAAGTTGCTGTTGTAGATGAAGTAAGAGAACGCTTTTCTGATTCTGATTCTCTTGTTCTGACTGAATACAGGAATTTAGATGTTCCAGCCATGGCTTCTTTACGAGAGGCTTTACGTGAGGTCGGTGGCGATTACAAAATCTACAAAAATACTTTGGTTCGTTTTGCAGTCGCAGATCTTGATTTGGAGATTGATGATTTATTATCGGGACCAACTGCTATAGCTTTTGTAGGTAAAAAACCAGATGGTTCTTCAGGTGATCCAGTTTCTGTCGCAAAAGCATTGAAGGATTTTGCTAAAAAAAATGAAGCTTTAGTTATAAAAGGTGGGATTCTTGAAAACCGGAGACTCACAGTTGAGGAAATAAACCAACTTGCTGAGATAGCACCAAGAGATGTTCTTTTATCTCAATTAGCAGGACTTTTGGTGGCTCCAATGCAGCAGTTCGCTGGATTGCTTAATGCATTGCCTCAGAAATTTGCTTACGCTCTTCAGGCATTGGTGGAAAAATCAGGTGGCGTGCCAGATGATGCTTCTGATGTAGAGACTGAGGAAGTTGAAAGCTCGGAGGCAGATGATGCTTCTGATGTAGAGACTGAGGAAGTTGAAAGCTCGGA
>JASLTU010000040.1:0-11723 GCA_030742755.1 Acidimicrobiales bacterium
GATTAGAAAAGCTTTAATTGATTCTTTAGAAAATGAAGGCTTAGAACTTGTTGGTAGACCTTTAGAAGAATTTGATCCTTCTATTCATGAAGCTATTTCTCATGAACCAGGCATTGAAGGTGAAGAGGGTCAAGTAGTAAGCGAAGTATTAAGACAAGGATACTTTTGGGAAGGTAAAATACTTAGACCTGCAATGGTCAAAGTACGCGGTTAACAGACTTGCGAGAGATTAAGTGACTGTTCAAAAAGATTGGCTAGAAAAGGACTTCTATCAGATCCTTGGTGTTTCAGAGAGTTCGTCAGCCAAGGATATTACAAAGACTTATAGAAAACTTGCACGAAAATTGCATCCAGATGCAAATCCTAATGACCAAGAAGCTGAAACAAAATTTAAGGAAGTTTCTGCTGCTTATGATGTCATTGGGGATGAAAAAAAACGTTCCGAATATGATGAACTCAGGCGTTTAGGACCTCTTGGAAATGGTTTTAGCTCTGGTTCCAACGGCTTTAATTCAAGTGGCATACCTTTTGATATAAGCGATATTTTTGGCAATTTTTTTGGAAATCAAGCAAATAGGGGCAACCAAAGAGGTTTGGATCTAGAAGCTACTCTTTCTCTGTCGTTTTTAGATGCTGTAAATGGTGTTACCACTACTTTGAGTTTAGGAAATCAGAATAGTAAAGAGTTAACATCTGTGCGAGTGAAGATTCCACCTGGAGTTGAGGATGGGCAAAGAGTTCGAGTAAAAGGTAAGGGTCAATCTGGGCCTGCAGGATCTGGAGATTTATTTGTAATCGTGCAAGTCGAACCACATGAGTTTTTTGGTCGACAAGGTAAGAATTTGACTTTAGTTACCAGAGTTTCTTTTCCTCAACTGGTACTTGGGTCTGAGGTAAAAGTAGAGACATTAGAAGGTAGTAAAGTGACTTTGCGTATTCCGCCTGGAACTCCAAATGGAAGAACATTTCGTGTAAAAGGAGGAGGAGTTTCCACCTCACAAGAAGTTGGTGATCTTTTAGTAACAGTTGAAGTTGAAATCCCAACAGAAGTGAGCGACAAAGAAAGTTCACTTATAAAAGAGTTAGCTGATGTTATGTCTAAAAAAACGCCCAAGGATTAATGCAGTGATCAAAAAAGCTAAAGTCAAGAGTGTGTTGAGTTTTAACGCTCGGACAGGAAAAAGTTGACATGGAAAGACCACAACCCGATCAAGCAGTTTATGTAATTTCAGTTGCAGCAGAATTATCCGGCATGCATCCCCAAACGCTTCGCATCTATGAAAGTCGTGGACTACTTGATCCGGCTCGAACCGCTGGCGGTAACCGTCGTTACAGTGACACTGATATAAGGCTCCTTCGGCGAATCGCAGACTTAACTGCTGAGGGTTTAAATTTGCAAGGTGTTAAGCGTATTTTAGAACTTGAAGCTGAAGTAATTCGTTTAAACCGAGAACTTGAAATAGCGAAAAATAAAATTGCCGAAGCGGTTACCGAAGTGCATCGCCAATATCGAAGAGACCTTGTACCTATAAAACAAAGCGTTACTTTACTGCGTCAGCAGAAAAGGCCTTGACCAGCAGTTTTATAGATTAAGACGCAAAAAACTTTGTAACAAAAAGGTTACAAACAGATTTCGTTCCACAATTAGCTCCTTTCTCTTGAAGGGTATTAGAGGCTTTTCCACAGGGCATGTGGATAAGAAAATCTTTAGTTAAAGGGACTTAGCTTCTAAAGATAAATAATATATTCCACTGAAAAAGTAAAGAAAAAAAGCACAAGATAAAGGTAAGCTCAGCAAGTAATAATCCCTATTCAGGAGGATTGATGTGCCCGCTACAGTGGTCGTAGGAACGCAGTGGGGTGATGAAGGTAAAGGAAAATTTACCGATCTTGTTGCTCAGGATGTATCTATGGTTGTTCGTTACCAAGGTGGTCATAATGCAGGCCATACTTTAGTGGTAGATGGAGAAACCTTTGCTTTACAACTAATTCCTAGCGGAATTTTGTCAGAACATGTCATTCCAATAATAGGTAATGGTGTTGTTATCGATCCAGGTGTTCTAATCGAAGAAATAGATGCCCTTGAGTCACGCGGAGTTAACACTAAGAACTTGTGCATTAGTGGTAATTCTCATTTAATTCTTCCTTATCACCAAGAACTTGATGGGCTTTATGAAAATTATCTTGGTGATGAAAAAATAGGTACAACCAAACGTGGTATTGGACCTGCATACGCAGATAAAGCTTTACGAATAGGTCTTAGAGTTCAAGACCTTCTTGATCATGATATTTTCAAGCAAAAATTAGAGACAACTATGAAATACATTAATGGTGTTTTAACTCAAGTCTTCAAACAGGAACCTATGGATCCTTCTGAAATTGCTAAAACATATTTAGATGAGTACGCGCCGCGCATAGTTCCACACATAGAGGACACGATTAATTTAGTTCATGAACAGTTGAATGCAAAAAAACGAATACTACTCGAAGGGGCTCAGGCAACTTTCCTTGATCTAGATTATGGAACATATCCTTTTGTAACTTCTTCAAACCCAGTGGCAGGAGGAGCCTGCACAGGATCTGGTGTAGGTCCACTTGATATCGATCGAATAATAGGAATCACTAAGGCTTATACAACACGAGTTGGTGCTGGACCTTTTACTGCTGAATTATTTGATGAAGTTGGTGAACATCTTGTAGATGTTGGCCATGAATATGGGACAAACACTGGACGTAGACGCAGGGTGGGGTGGTTAGATTTGGTGATGCTCAATTACGCCAGTCGCGTCAACTCCTTAACTGAGCTAGCAATTGCAAAACTTGACGTTTTAGACAATTTGGACGTAATAAAAATTTGCGTTGCTTATGAATTTGAAGGTCAAAGATACGATTGGTTGCCTCATCAACAATCTGTACAGAACCAAGCAGTTCCTATATATGAGGAATTTCCAGGTTGGAAATGTGATTTGTCAGAAGTAAAAAATAGATCGGAACTTCCAGAAGAAGCTGAAAGTTATTTGAATTTTATTGAAAATTCTTTAAATATTCCTATCGACTTAGTTGGTGTAGGTCCAGGGCGCCATCAATATTTCAGCCGTCAGAAATAAAGAGGTTAAATGAAGGTTTGTGTTGTTGGATCCGGTGGAAGAGAACACGCTTTAGCTAATGTTCTTGAGCGAACAGCCGAAGTAGTTGTTACACCAGGAAATCCCGGAATACCTTTTTCGACTACAAAACCTGTAAAAGAAATAGAAGCTGATTTATTTGTTATAGGTCCAGAACAGCCTTTAGTCGAAGGATTAGCTGATGAACTGAGAAAACAAGGGAAGCTTGTTTTTGGCCCCAATGCTGACGGTGCAAAACTTGAAGGTTCAAAAAGTTGGATGAAAGAAATTTTAATTGAAGCAGGCGTTCCTACAGCTAGGCATGGAGTATTTACAGAGAAGGAACCCGCTTTAGATTTTCTTCAAAATCTTTCAGATCTTTATGTAATTAAGACAGATGGATTGGCAGCAGGTAAAGGAGTTTTGGTTACTTCAGATTTGACTGAAGCTAAAAATGCCGTATCTGAATATTTATCTGGGGAAGCTTTCGGAATTGCTGGTAAAAGAATTGTTATAGAGGAAGGACTAACAGGACCAGAAGTTTCACTACTTGCAGTTTGTGATGGTAAAACTGCGGTTCCTTTAGCTCCGGCACAAGACTTTAAGAGACTTAAAGATCAAAATGAGGGACCAAATACTGGAGGTATGGGTGCCTACTCGCCAGTTCCTTTTTTAGAAGAAAATTTGGTCGAAAGAATCATGGATATTGCTGTTATCCCAACTTTGGAGACTTTAAAGCGAAAGGGAATTGATTACAGAGGTGTTTTGTATTGCGGTTTAATGATTACACCTGAAGGACCAAAAGTTCTTGAATACAACGCTAGGTTTGGGGATCCTGAAACTCAGGTAGTTCTGCCCCGGTTAGAAACAGATTTAGCTGAGTTGCTTGTTGGTGCAGCTTCTGGTTCTCTTAATTCAGTTCCAATTTTTTCGAACGAGGCAGCTGTCGCTGTTGTATGTGCGTCCGAGTTGTATCCAGAAAATCCAAGAACTGGTGATCTTATAGATGGTTTGTCTCAAGTTCAGGAAATGAAGGGTATAGATATTTTCTTTTCGGGTGTCAGAAAGACTAGTGATGGATTAGTTACAGATGGTGGAAGGGTTTTAACGGTCACTGGGATGGGAGCGACACTCGAGCAAGCTAGGAAATTGACTTATGAAGCAGTCTCACAAATTTCGTGGACTGGGATGCAAAAACGAGAAGACATTGCTTCTAATTTTGACTTATAGAAAGATGAATAGATAGACAAAAGAAAGGAATAATAGTGACAGAAAGAGTTGCGGTATTGATGGGATCACCAAGTGATTCTGATCGAATGAAGCCTGCTACAGAAATATTAGAAAAATTCGGAGTTGATGTAGACACGAGAGTTATGTCTGCGCATCGAACACCACAAGACGTTGCGGATTTCGCTTCTTCCGCTATTGAAGATGGATTTTCTGTAATTATTTGCGGAGCCGGAATGGCTGCACACCTTGCTGGAGCAGTTGCAGCAAACACAATTCTTCCCGTCATCGGAGTGCCGTTATCAGGAAGTGCAGTATCAGGTTTTGACTCCCTCTTAGCAACAGTTCAGATGCCCAAGGGAATTCCCGTGGCTACTGTCGCAATAGATGGAGCTATGAATGCTGGTTTGTTAGCAATACAAATACTTTCTTTGAACGAACCCAAATACGTAAAACTTCTTGAGTCGCATAGAGAAGAAATGGCGTCAAGATAGGATGGCTTTGTTTTGATTGTGGAAAATGTTCTCGCTAGTCGCTATGCGAGTCAACAGATGGTTGATATTTGGTCAGCTGAATCTCGGATAGTTCTTGAACGTGAACTATGGGTAGCTGTACTAAAAGCTCAAAAAGAACTTGGTATTGAAATCGGAGATCAGGTAATCGAAGATTATGAATCGGTTATAAATTCTGTTGATTTAAATTCGATTCGTGATCGTGAAAAAATTACTCGACATGATGTTAAGGCAAGATTAGAAGAGTTTTCAGAGTTAGCTGGACATCAACATGCTCACAAGGGAATGACTTCTAGAGATTTAACTGAAAATGTTGAGCAACTACAAATTAAAAAAAGTTTGGAGCTAGTTCTTGATTTAGTAGTTGCTTCGTTAAGCAGATTAGGGCGATTGGCTGTCGAAAATTCTTCGCTTATGTTGACTGGAAGAACTCATAATGTCGCTGCTCAACCAACGACTCTTGGGAAACGTTTCGCAAATACGGCAGAGGAATTAATAAATTCATACCATAAAGCAAATTATCTACTAAATAATTTTCCCCTTCGCGGCCTAAAAGGTCCTGTCGGCACTCAGCAAGATTTGCTGGATTTATTTGAAGGAGATAATGAGAAAGTACGTTTGATTGAAAGTCGTGTAGCGGAAACTCTTGGTTTTGATGAGGTTTTAGATTCTGTAGGTCAGGTGTACCCCCGCTCAATGGATTTTGAAGTTGTTTCCACACTTGTTCAAATTTCAAGTGCTCCTGCAAATTTTTCAAAGACAGTCAGACTAATGGCTGGTCATAACTTAGTTTCAGAAGGTTTTCAACAAGGACAAGTCGGTTCATCAGCTATGCCTCATAAGACGAACACTCGAACGTCAGAAAGAATTAGTGGTCTTTCAGTGGTATTAAAGGGTTATCTATCGATGTTAGGTGGGTTGGTTGGAGATCAATGGAATGAAGGAGATGTGAGTTGTTCTGTTGTTAGGAGGGTTGCTCTGCCGGATTCGTTTTTTGCGATTGATGGATTATTTCAATCATTTATTACTGTGCTTGATGAATTCGGTTCATTCCCGGCGGTAATTGAGAAAGAGTTATTAGAAGAACTTCCTTATCTTTCAACAACGAGACTTTTAATGGCGGCGGTGCAAAAGGGAATAGGTAGAGAAACTGCTCATGAAATTATTAGTGAACATGCTAGAAAGTCTTCTATGTCTAGACGTGAAGATTCAGATGATCTGAGTTTTGGTGATCTTCTTGCTTCAGATAACCGTTTCCCATTAGAAGAAGAAGAAATAAATGAACTATTTAGTCAAAGGACAATCTTGCTTGGGAATGCTTCAAGCCAAGTTCAATCGGTAGTCGAGAAAATTGCTGACATAGTTACACATAGACCTCTTGCTGCTTCATATAAACCAGAATCCATCATTTAAAAGGGAGCCATAATGGCAATTAATTTGAAACATGTGCATTCGGGAAAAGTTCGAGACATTTATGAGATTGATTCTGAAAAACTACTTATGGTTACTTCCGATCGACTATCAGCTTTTGATGTTGTCTTAAATGAGCCAATTCCTGAAAAAGGCCGTGTTCTAACTGCAATGACGAAGTATTGGTTGAGCCAATTAGATAATTTGGTTCCAAATCACTTGTTATCAGTGGACCCAATGGATCTAGGCGAGGAAATTAATTTAGATAGTAGAGAGTTTTTGACCGGCAGAACAATGATTTGTAAGCGTGCTGAGATGTTGCCAGTTGAATGCATAGTAAGAGGTTTTATTACAGGTTCAGCGTGGAAAGAATATAAAGAAAAAGGGACTGTACACGGTGAGAAGGTTGGTTCGGGTTTAAGAGAGTCTGAACAATTTCAACAACCATTATTTACACCTTCGACTAAAGCAACATCTGGTCATGATGAAAATATTTCTTTTCTGGAAGCAATTGAAATTCTTGGTTCAGATTTGGCCGAAAAAGTTAAAGATGCCTCATTGAAATGTTACAAATTGGCATCTGACTTAGCCATGGAACGTGGGATCATTATTGCTGATACAAAATTCGAATTTGGTTTAATAGATGGAGAATTAGTTCTCGCAGACGAGGTTCTCACTCCAGACTCTTCAAGGTTTTGGCCAGAAGACCAATGGGAGCCTGGATCCTCACCTCCATCTTTTGATAAACAACCTGTGCGTGACTTTTTAGACACTGTCGAATGGGATAAACAACCCCCTCCTCCAAATCTTCCTAGTGAAGTTATTTCAGCTACTTCCTCGCGTTACATCGAGGCATATGAGAAGATTTCAGGAAAGTCTTTTAGGGATTGGCCTGGTGCTAGGAGTTAGTTTGCTTTTTTCTGTTTTTGTTGATGTTTGTCTACGTAAAGGAATTGCAGATCCGGCGGGCTCTACAATAGAGCGGTCTTTGCCAACTTTAGGTTTTTCGAATGTTAGAGATGTAAGCGTAGGAAAAACGATCCGATTTGTTATTGATGCTGAAAATGAAAAGGAAGCGCATGAGAAAGTAGAAACTATTTGTTCTACTTTTCTAACTAACCCAGTAATTGAAGAAGCAGAAATCACAATTGAAAACTTGGAACAAGCAGAAAGAAATTAATGTCAGCTACTGTTGGTGTTGCTGTATTTCCAGGTACAAATTGTGAATTGGATTCAATTCATGCTGTGGAATCTCTTGGCGGGATTGGCAAAATTTTATGGCATTCAAGCAAAAATCTGGCTGAGGTTGATGCTGTAATAATTCCTGGTGGTTTTGCACATGGTGATTATTTAAGACCTGGAGCTATAGCTAGATTCTCACCGCTTATGTCAGCAATTTCTGATTTTGCAAATAATGGGGGACCTGTATTGGGAATCTGCAATGGTTTTCAAGTTTTAACTGAGTCTGGTCTATTACCTGGAGCCCTTCAAAAGAATAAAGGGCTTAAATTTTTATGTAAGACCGTCGAAGTATGTGTAGTAACAGAAAATTCAACACTTACGCGAAATGCAGTAAAAGGAGCTAAATTATCACTTCCTATAAACCATTTCGAAGGAAATTTTACTTGTAGTAATGAAACTCTCGACACTCTTTTAGAACAGGATCGAGTTGTGCTTCGTTACTGTGATAACCCGAATGGTTCAATGAATGACATTGCAGGTATTTGCAATGAAGCGCGCAATGTTGTTGGAATCATGCCACACCCAGAAAGAGCATGCGACTCGCTATTAGGCAGTGAAGATGGAAAAATACTATTTGACTCTCTATTAGGTTCCAATTAATGGGAGTGCAGAATAAAACATCTATTTCGAATAGTTTTTTGTTGTTAAAAGAGAGATTTTTCTATGGATGATTCATTACATAGAGCTTTAGGACTAACTGACGAAGAAGCGAAAAAAATTGGTGACATTTTAGGAAGAAAGCCTAATCCTCTTGAGCTAGCGATGTATTCAGTGATGTGGTCTGAACATTGTTCATATAAAAGTAGTCGTCTTCATCTTTCCCGTCTTCCAACATCTGCACCTTGGGTTCTTGTTGGACCAGGTGAGAATGCAGGTGTGATTGATGTAGGAGATGGGATTGCGGTTGCAATAAGGATTGAATCTCACAATCACCCTTCAGCTATTGAGCCTTATCAAGGTGCAGCAACTGGGGTGGGAGGTATTCTTCGAGACATTTTTACTATGGGTGCAAGACCCATTGCTTTAATGGATTCTCTACGGTTCGGGCCATTAACTGATGCTAGAAGTTGTTGGGTTGCTGAAGGAGTTGTTTCTGGCATTTCTGGCTATGGAAACGCTGTTGGTGTTCCAACTGTTGGAGGTGAAATTGATTTTGATCCAACTTTTCAAGGTAACCCTTTAGTAAATGTTTTATGTTTAGGCACTTTGCCTAGAGATCGTTTGGTTTTAGGTCAAGCTTCTGGAATCGGTAATTTAGCGGTTTTGCTAGGAGCTGCGACTGGCAGAGATGGAATTGGTGGAGTAAGTGTTTTAGCTTCAGCGGGGTTTTCCGACCAAGGGGATATTGAAAAACGACCCAGTGTTCAGGTTGGCGATCCTTTCGAAGAAAAACGATTAATTGAAGCTTGCTTAGAAATCTTTGATTCAAATCTAGTTGTCGGTATTCAAGATTTGGGTGGCGCAGGATTGACCTGTGCTACAAGTGAAACTGCTTCTCGTGGAGGAGTTGGAATGGATGTTGATCTAAGTGCAGTTCCTCAAAGAGAATTAGGAATGGAAGCTCACGAGATAATGATTAGTGAATCGCAGGAAAGAATGCTTGCAATAATCGAACCCAGTAATTTAGATCGTCTTTTTGAGATTTGTAACAAATGGGAAGTAAATGCGAATGTTATTGGGAGAGTTACAAAGGGAAATAAATTAAGAATTCTTGATCATTTTGAAGGAAATGTTTTAGCTGAAATTCCTGCTTCCTCTCTTCACGATGACGCGCCAATTTATGACAGACCTAAGAAGAAGCCTGAATCAAAAAAATCTGCTTTGTATGAAAATGTAAAAGTTTCAGACGACCTAACGAGCGATCTTCTTTCTTTATTGTCAGACCCTTCATGGGTGTATAACCAATATGATCATCAACTTTTCTTAAACACTGTTGTCGGGCCAGGTTATGAAGCATCAGTTTTAAAGTTGCGTGATCCTGTAAACGGTTTTGAAACTAATAACGGTTTAGCAATTTCTACAGATGGAAATCATCGTTGGTGTGCTGTTAATCCAAGAGTGGGTACGAAATTGGTCGTTGCTGAAGGGTTAATGAATCTAGCTTGTGTCGGAGCCTATCCCCTGGCTCTTGTCAATTGTCTTAATTTTGGAAATCCGGAAAATCCTGAAGTTATGTGGCAACTTTCAGAATCCATAGACGGCATGGCAGAAGCATGTGAGGCGTTTGGGATTCCAGTAGTAGGTGGGAATGTGAGTCTATATAACGAATCTTCTGGAGTGAATATCTCACCTACTCCTGTTATTGGAATGGTGGGCAAAATTGACGGGCTTTATAGAAGACCTCCTGGGTTTGAACTATCAGAAGGTAATCGCTTAGTTCTTTTAGGTCCGAACGATGTTGGTTTAGGAGGTTCATTATTGGGCGCTTTGCATGGATTTGAGACTGAAGAATTAATTGATGTTAATTTTCAGACCCATCAAGTTCTTGCTGACCTAGTGAGGAGTCTTGTGTCTGATGGGACAATTGATGGGATACATGACTTATCTGCTGGAGGGTTAGGAGTTGCTTTAGCTGAGATGGTTGCAAAATCTAAATGTGGTGTAAGTGTTGCCCGAATTCCCGATGCATTAGCGTTTTTCGGTGAAGGTCCAAGCAGAGTGCTTGTTTCAGTACATCCTGAAAGCGTCAATGATCTTTTGTCTAGAGCTGAGGGTGCAAATATACCTACTACACGTTTGGGCTTAGTTGGTGGTGACAGATTTACCGTTAAGGGTTTGATAGATGTTCCAAAAGAAACTGTCGATTCAGCATTTGTGACTCACATACCTAATGCTTTGGGTGCGGGCACCGTCAGTTCATGATCGAATGAGTATGCGGGATTTAATTCCCATCCAGATACTAGGATCGCCTTAGTGTCAAAAAGTGAAGCTTTCCAGAAAGCGTTAGAACAGTCTGAGGTATTTTTAGATGAACCTCATGAAGCATGTGGCGTGTTTGGGGTTTTTGCTCCTGACCATCTAGTAGCACACCTAACTTATTTAGGTCTTTATGCTTTGCAACATCGTGGACAAGAGTCAGCCGGGATGGCTGTTAGCGATGGAACGTCAATAACAGTTGTAAAAGATATGGGATTAGTCTCTAATGTTTTCAACGAAAAGAATCTTGCTGCTTTAAATGGGAATTTGGCGATAGGACAGACTCGCTATTCAACTACTGGTTCAAGTACATGGAGAAACGCTCAGCCTGTTTATCGAGGTGTTGGTGACATAGAGTTTGCATTAGGACATAATGGCAATTTAGTAAATACAGACCAGTTGGCAAGAGAAGCTGGAATGTTAAAAGGAACTGTGGCTTCAGACAGTGATTTGATTGCTGAATTGATCGCTTCGGACATATCAACAAAACAAGTTGAAGATCAAGAAGATCCTATGAAATCAGCACTTCAACGTGTCTTGCCAAAATTATCTGGAGCTTTTTCATTAGTGTTCTGTGATCAAAATCGAATAATTGGTGTTCGCGACCCCAATGGATTTCGTCCTTTGTGTTTAGGACGGTTGGATGGAGGTTGGATATTGGCATCGGAAACAGCTGCTCTTGATGTGGTTGGAGCGAAGTTTATTCGAGAAGTTGACCCGGGCGAAATGGTAATAATCGATGGAAAAGGTTGCAGTTCATTTTTTCCGTTTATTGAAGATCAGATTGATCCGCGTATTTGCTTATTCGAGTTTGTTTATTTTGCGCGACCTGACAGTTACCTTTATGGTCAAAGTGTCCATAAGGCAAGAGTCAAAATGGGTGAAGCACTTGCAAAGCAGGCTCCCGTAGACGCAGATTTGGTTATGGGTGTTCCGGAATCAGGAATTCCAGCCGCGGAAGGTTTTGCTAGGGAATCAGGAATCCCATTTGGCCAAGGATTAGTAAAAAATCGTTATATAGGTCGGTCATTTATTGCCCCCACGCAAGAAATGCGTGCATCAGCAGTACGGATGAAATTAAACCCTTTGAGCGAAAACATAAAAGATCAAAAATTGCTTGTTGTAGATGACTCAATCGTTCGAGGCACAACAACAAAAGCTATGGTTCGAATGCTGCGAGATGGGGGTGCAAAAGAAGTTCATTTAAGGATTTCTTCACCGCCTTACAGGTGGCCTTGTTTTTATGGAATGGATACAGGTTCAAAAGGGCAACTGTTAGCAGCGAATTTAACAGTTGACGAAATACAAAGAT
>JASLTU010000041.1:0-11642 GCA_030742755.1 Acidimicrobiales bacterium
TGCCCTGTTCGCGTTCCGCACGGAGACCGTCGGTTAAAAGAGCAAGATTGGTATATTCGTTTCCCATTTGCAACGAAGTCGCTTCTACGGATTCGAGCTGGTCTTGGAAAATTGATTTGGTGTCATATAGAAGTCTTCCTATTAGTGTCGATTTTCCATCATCTACACTTCCAGCTGTAGCGAACCTAAGGAATTCCATTAGAAGTAACCTTCTTTTTTTCGGTCTTCCATAGCTGCTTCTGAAACACGGTCATCAGCTCGCGTAGCGCCTCTTTCCGTTATGCGAGTTGAAGAAACCTCTTCGATTATCTGCTTCAAATTTTCTGCTTCTGATTCCACCGCTCCTGTGCAACTCATATCCCCTACTGTTCGGTAACGAATTTTTCGCCTTTCGAGCTCTTCGCCGTCTGAACGAATTACAAAATCTGAATCTGCTAATAACATTCCGTCACGTTGAAAAACTTCTCTTTCGTGGGCGAAGTAAACACTTGGTATTTCAATTGTTTCTCTTTCGATGTACTGCCATACATCTAACTCAGTCCAATTTGAGATTGGAAACACTCGAATATGCTCACCTTGTTTTATTCTTCCGTTATAGAGGTTCCACAGTTCGGGTCTTTGGTTTTTGGGGTCCCATTGTCCAAATTCATCTCGGAATGAATAGAAACGTTCTTTAGCCCTTGCTTTTTCTTCGTCTCTTCGAGCCCCTCCGAATAGAGCATCAAACTTATTTTCTTCAATCGAATCCAACAAAGTAGTTGTTTGTAAACGGTTTCGGCTCGCTCTGGGTCCTTTCTCTTCTGCAACTCGACCTTCGTCGATGGATTTCTGTACTGAGGCCACCACGAGTCTCGCTCCTAACTTTTCTATGAGTTGATCTCGGTATTGAATTACCTCAGGAAAATTATGCCCGGTATCTACATGCAGAACCGGAAAAGGCAATCTGGCTGGCCAAAATGCTTTGGAAGCAAGGTGAAGCATCACTATTGAGTCTTTTCCTCCTGAAAACATCAGACATGGACGTTCAAATTCGGAAGCTACTTCACGAAAGATATGGATAGCTTCTGCTTCTAATAGGTCTAGGTGATTAAGTTCGTATGTGGTGATACTCATTTTATTTCTTCCCAGCAATACGCTTTTTCTCCACCCCATGCTAACCCTGTCCTTCTAAGATGGTCACTCTTGAAGGTAAACAATGAAGATCACCATCTCGCAGAAGATTTGGCCACTCGTGCAGGGCTTTTATTGCTCGAAGAGAGAGAGCTCGGCAAGAACGACGACCCTGAAGCTTTAAAAAAGAAAGGCGACCAGAAATCTCATAATTTTCTGATGCAAGAACTCGCATCGTTACGACCAGAAGACGGAGTCCTCTCGGAAGAAGGGTCAGCGGATCCAGTTCATCCAAATCGTAACAATACGGAACGAGTATGGATTATCGACCCACTTGACGGAACAAGAGAGTTCGGTGATGCACGGCGTGATGATTGGGCTGTGCACGTAGCACTTGCCGTTGGTGGTCACCCCGTTGTCGGAGCAGTGGCTATTCCTGCTTTGGACTTAACTTTTTCAACTTGTAATAATTTTTCAGAGCCGAATTTATCAATTGAGTCTGAAAAAGTTCGAATAACGGTCAGTAGGTCACGGCCGCCTCTTGAAGCTTCTAGAGTTGCAGAAAAAATTAACGGAGTATTAATTGAAATGGGTTCAGCTGGAGCAAAGGCAATGGCTGTCGTAAGAGGAATTGCAGACGCGTACATACATTCCGGCGGCCAATACGAGTGGGATAACTGTGCTCCAGCTGCTGTAGCTTTAGCTGCTGGGCTGCATGTGTCTCGCCTTGATGGCTCTAATTTGCGTTACAACAATTCTGACCCTTGGTTGCCTGATCTTTTAATTTGCAATCCGGATTTAGCTCTACCGATCTTAGAGATTTTGAATAGTTGATCTAATGCGCTTAGTTCTCGCTCGTTGTACCGTTGATTACGAAGGTCGCCTTACCGCACACCTTCCTGAAGCTACTCGCTTGATTATGGTTAAGTCCGATGGCTGTGTAGCAATCCATGCAGATGGCGGTGCATATAAACCTCTAAATTGGATGAACGCTCCAAACAAAATCGTCGAAGAAGAGGGAGTTTGGCGGGTTACTAACCCGAAGGGCGAAATGCTTATTATCACTCTGCACGAGATATTTAGCGACTTAACGCATGAAATGGGAATTGATCCTGGCCTTCAAAAAGACGGAGTTGAAGCCCATCTTCAAGAACTTTTATCAAATGATCCGTCTTTTTTACTTGAAGGACTTGAATTAATCAAACGTGAGTATCCAACTGACTTAGGACCTGTTGATCTTTTATGCCGGAATTCTAAAGGAGAAACAGTTGCAGTTGAAATAAAAAGAAGAGGCGAGATTGATGGTGTGGAACAGTTAACACGATATTTAGATTTTTTAAACCGCGATCCGCTTATAAAACCTGTATCCGGTATCTTTGCGGCTCAAGAAATCCGCCCTCAAGCAAAAGTATTAGCAGAAGATAGAGGGATCCAGTGTGTGATAATCGACTATGACGAGATCCGCGGGATCGAATCTAATCATCTGCGTCTTTTCTGATGTTTTATGATGTTGTCATAGTAGGAAGTGGTCCCGCTGGGTCCTCTGCTGCCTGCACTATCGCCAAAAGTGGCCTGTCAGTTCTTCTAATTGATAAATCTGAATTTCCTCGTGACAAATGTTGCGGTGACGGTTTGACAACAATGGCTCTCAGATTAAGTGAAGAGCTTGGTTTGGACATATTAAATTTAGACAATCTCAAAACCGTAGATGAAGCAGTGATTCATTTTCCTTCAGGCCGGAGAGAGGTATTTCCTCTTCCAAGAGAAGGGCTGTTCGCAGCAGTTGTACCTAGATCAGAATACGATTTAGCCCTTATCGAACTAGCTCGCGAACTGATGGTTGACGTTCGTTTAGGGCATAAATTCTTGTCGGTTGATTTTGATGGAGAAAAGACTTTCGTAAATATCGAAGGTATTGGAAATGTCGAAACTTCTTTTGTTATTGCCGCTGACGGAGCATGGTCGCCTGTGCGTCGTTCACTCAATCTAGGCGAGGAACCATCCCGGGGAGAGTGGTTAGCTTTCCGTCAATACATTTCCGGAGTTGCAGATGATCGCAACGATTTACATGTTTGGTTCGAAGAAGATCTTCTTCCTGGTTACGCCTGGAGTTTTCCCCTTCCGAACGGAAAAGCAAATGTAGGTTTCGGTGTCTTAAAGTCAAGGCACTCTTCCGCTTCAGAAACAGCTCAGTTGGCTCGCGATCTACTCAACAGGGAATCTATTTCTAGAACTCTTGGTAAAAACATCAAGCCAGAAGGACGTCAAACTGCTTGGCCTATCCCTGCCAGAATCAGCAGCCAACAACTAACCAGTGGATCGGTTATCTTCGTAGGTGATGCTGCAGCTTCTACTGATATTTTGACAGGCGAAGGGATCGGGCAGGCACTTTTGACTGGGATTATTGCTGGAGAAGCAATCAAATCTGGAGGAAGTCAAAAAACCGTGACTTCTATGTACGAAAAATCTGTCAAGAGTCACCTTCTAGCGGATCACCGTATGTCTATTGCTCTTCAGTCAATACTTGCTCGTCGTTCAGGCGCTGAAAATGCTCTTCGTTTAGCCTCGCTGAATCAATGGTCGAGGCGTAATTTTGCACGTTGGATGTTCGAGGATTACCCAAGAGCCCTTTTATTTACACCAAAAAGGTGGAAAAAAGGAGTTTTTGGTTCTGAAGGTGCCTACGGCCGTAAACTGAATCCATGAGCATTCCTGAGGAACGAAACCTAATTCCTTTTCCTATCAAATCTGGATTTGAAGAAACAAAAGAGACGCCTGATCATCCTTTGGGCCCAGCTTTTGCTGCACTCGATGAAAAGGTG
This sequence comes from Acidimicrobiales bacterium, assembly GCA_030742755.1. GTDB lineage: Bacteria > Actinomycetota > Acidimicrobiia > Acidimicrobiales > MedAcidi-G1 > MedAcidi-G1. Next base: position 3,933 of record JASLTU010000041.1, read on the forward strand.
GACTTAGCGTGGGATCGTTTTCGTGGAAATCCAGTTCTTGACAAGACTTTTTATCTTGCAAGTGAACTAGCAGACTTTAGTGTTCTTTGGCACATTATGGGATTATCCAAGGGTCTTACTGGCGGCTCTGCTCAACGTGAAGCTGTTCGTTTATCTGCAGCGCTAATAGCTGAATCAGGTATTGTTAACGGAATTTTAAAGTCATTGTTTCATCGTGAAAGACCGGACCATAATGAGGAAAGACCCCACGAACTTCGTCAACCTGTAACCTCTAGTTTTCCTTCAGGCCACGCTTCAGCAGCTTTCTTAGCTGCAACTCTTCTTTCAGATCGTTCCAGATTTAAACCTCTCTGGTATGGACTGGCTGGAATCGTGGCTACCTCAAGAATTCATGTTCGAATTCATCATGCAAGCGATGTGATAGCAGGCACCCTCGTTGGGCTTGGACTAAGTCGGATTGTCAAAAAGTTTTTTCCTCTTTAAAAACTTTTCTTAATTCTGGGAAATTGACTCCATTTGATTTTCACCTGAATCAAGCACTAGTCGAAGATCAAGAAGCAGGTCTGCTACCTCAGAAGCAGCAATTACCTGACGGCTTTTAGTGTCGCCTAGACCACGGTCAATAATAGCCCTGATCTCATCTATCATCTCTTCTGTACTACTACTCTGCAGTGTCTCTGTCATTTAATTTCCTTTGTGACTAATTCACTTAACTTAACTTAACTTATTTTCATACCTTACGCTGCATGTTAGACAGAAACACCATCATTTATTAATCGGGGCCAAATCTCTTACAGACTTTCTGACATCATCACCTGTAAGAGGCATTATCGCAAGGGCTGGACAAGTAACTCCTGCTGAAACATAACGCTGGATGTGATCCCGGCATTGGTCTGGGGTTCCGTTTACTATCAATTCGTCAACTAGGGCATCTGGAATTTTCTCTAAAGCTCCTTTACGATCACCGGAATCCCATTGTTCCCAATGCTCTGACAACATATCTTCCCTGCCAAGCCACTTATGAAAAGCCTTATAAACAGGAACATTCAAATATGCTGCCATAGCGAATTTACCGCCTGCTAATACCAAATCTTTTTTGTCACTTGGACATACAAAAATTCTGGCAACTATCTCTTTATTTGGACCTTCACTATTAACAATGCCTGCCACGCGTTCAACATCATCAGCAGAAAGCCAATTTATTATTGCACCATCAGCTTCTTTCCCTGCTAAGCGAAGCATCCCTTCTCTTAGCGCAGCTAACAGTATTGGAGGTTGATTTTCAGGCACTCTTGCTAAACGAAAGCCTGAAACATCGAAAGTTTCGAATTCTTCAGTGATCTTCTCTCCTGTAAGTGCTTTACGGAGGAAACGAATGGTGTCTCTAACTTTTAGATACGGATCTTCAAAAGGAATTCCATTCCAACGCTCAACAATTACATCAGAGGAAGTGCCAATTCCGAGAACAAAATTATTCGGTGCAGCACAAGCCATCGCTGCGGCACTTTGGGCCAGTAGGGCTGGCCCTCTTGTAAAAGCTGGCAAAATAGCTGTTCCGAGTCTTAACTCAGGTGCCCATGCAGCAGCTAGTGCTAAAGGTGTTAAGCCATCAGTCTCATTAGCTTCTGATGACCAGACGTCCGTATAACCCAAATCAACCAACTCTCGGAAAACCTCTTTGTGCTCATCTAAAGGATCAGGTAAAGGAACAGACATCCCGTATCGTGATTTTTGCTTATCCATCTTGAGACCTTAGTTTTATGGGTTTTAAATAGATTGTCACATCCCACTGCAACAATTAATCATATGAATGAACAACTTTGTCTAATAAAAGAAATATCCATCCAAATTTCTGCTAACAATAACTTCCAAGAATACTCAGCAATAGACAGCGAAACTCGTGAGAGGAACCTGAAAGGTATCGGAGAAGCTCGAAGGTTGCTTGCCGAGAAACGTAAATCTGCTGCTCTGTTGGCTGCCTAAGTTGTAAAAGAATACTGAAAAAATTTTCGCTTATCTATAATCACGATTGTTGATCAATTCCAGAAAAAAGATCACTTTCATAACCATTCTGATCACTGATATCAATTATTGAATGGGCGAGAATGTAGTCGTCATAAGGATGAACCTCACGCGCAACTTCATCGGGTAATCCGAACCAAAATGGGGATTTGGGATCAACCTGAGTTTCATGGGCTAATAAAGCCCGTTTTCTGATCGACCAATAATCTGAAATCGGGACTCTTGTGGAAATAAGATGATCACGAGAAGGCCTCTCAGACCAACCTTTAAAAGGTGAATCAAGTCCGAATTCTAAGAATTTTTCATGCATCGCTTCTATTCGTTCTCTTGACCAAGTCGAAAAATAAAGTTTTGAAGGTTGCCAAGCCTGACCATGTTCCGGATACCGAGTGGGGTCACCCGCAGCTTCAAATGCAGGCAATGAAATGTCGTGCACTTGTAAATGATCCGGATGGTTGTACCAATCCCTTTCATCTGGATAAGAAATAATGACATGAGGTCTGATCCGTCTGATAATCGAAACAATTCTTCCTATTGCCTCTTCAGGATCAGCATTAGCAAAAGCATCCGGGTTGGAGTTCGCAGGAGAATCAGGCATTCCTGAGTCCCTATAACCGAGCATAATGACTTCGTCGTAACCTATTATGTCTGCAGATTTTTGCAGTTCAGCTAAGCGAACCTGAGGAAGATTGTCGATTATTTCAGGACGATCCATTGCTGGATTGAGTATGTCTCCCTCTTCACCCCCTGTGCAACACACAAGAGCGCAGTAAACACCTTCGTCATGATAGGCGGCTATTGTAGAGGCCCCTTTTGATGCTTCGTCGTCAGGGTGGGCGTGAATACTCAAAAGTCTTCGTTCATTTTCAGGAAAGAAAGTATTCGTCACTTGCGAAACGGTACAGGGGTTAGCGGTAATTCAACATTCAATTTCTGGACTATTAAAAAAAATTTAAGATACTGTAATTAGTAGAAGTTCGGAGGTTGATTTGGATCCTGAAATTTGGCAATGGATTTGGCTTGCTGCAACAGGAATTTTTGTTCTAGGTGAACTGGCAATGGCTGGATCTTTTTTCCTTCTTCCCTTTGGGGCGGGAACTGCCGTTGCGACAGTTCTAGCATTCTCCAATGCGAATGAAGGTCTTCAATGGATCGCTTTTATTGCAGTTTCAGTTGCATCGCTCGCAGCGCTGCGGCCTTTGGCAAGAAAACTTAACGCTCAAGAACAACCTGCAAAAGTAGGCTCTACGCGACTAATAGGCGAAATAGGGGTTGTAACTAGAGATCTGGGTGCAAATTTAACAGAAAACGGAAGTATCCAAATCGGACGAGAAGAATGGCCCGCTGAAACTCGGGACATGGAACATATTCCTACGGGGACTCGTGTCAAAGTAACTCATATAGAGGGAACCCGTGTAGTAGTAGAAGAAATTTAAAAAGTTGAGTTTAATAAAATTAGTTATTAGGAGTAAAAAATGGCAGTTGTAGCTTTATTAGTGATCGCTTTTGTTGTTTTCGTTCTTGCAGCAGCCGGGATCAAAATAGTACGTCCCTATCAACAAGGAATCGTCGAGCAGCTCGGCAAATACAAAATGACGACTGGACCAGGACTTAAATTAATTGTTCCCATCATGCAAAACATGAAGAGGATAGACATGAGAGAACAAGTTGTCGACGTACCACCACAAGAAGTAATAACCAAAGACAACGTGACAGTTACCGTTGATGCAGTCATCTACTATGAACCAACTGACGCCCAGAGGCTCGTGTACAACGTGGCAAACTTTATTCTTGCTGTAACTAAACTCGCCCAAACAAACCTTAGGAATGTTATTGGTGACATGACTCTTGATAATGCTCTTACCTCTCGCGATAACGTCAATACTTCTTTACGGCAAGTACTTGATGACGCAACGGATAAATGGGGAGTGCGTGTAGTAAGAGTGGAAATACAAAGGATCGATCCCCCTGGTGACGTGATGGATGCTATGCACGAACAGATGAAAGCTGAAAGAACCCGTAGAGCTGTTGTTCTGGAAGCTGATGGCGCACGCGAAGCTGCTATTGCAATAGCAGAAGGAGAAAAACAATCTGCAATACTTTCAGCTGAGGGCGTTAAACAGGAAGCTATTCTTACCGCTGAAGGTGAAGCTGAAGCTATTAGAGCTGTAGCCGAAGCAGATCGTTTTCGTTTCGAAACAGTTGCTGAAGGTGAAGCTGAAGCTATTCGAAGTGTTTATGGGGCGATACATGATGGGAATCCTTCACCTGATTTGATAGCTATCAAATACCTAGAGGCACTTGGAACAATTGCAGATGGCCAAGCAACAAAGATTTTCGTTCCAGCTGAAATGAGTGCCACAATGGGCTCTATAGGGGCAATCGCTGAGCTATTTCAGGCAGATGGATCAAACGAAAAAGCAGAAGAACAGGCATCTGACTAGCTTTTTGCTAGACACCTATTGGGATTAATTCATCCTTTCCTTCATCGTCTTGGACTAAGTCCCAACCGCAAAGACGTGCAAGTAGAGTCTGACCTTCTTCGGGTCCACTAGCGATAATTTCATCTCCAGCTGACAAATGAGCCTTACCTCTTGGTCGGTACAAATATCCTCCCCCTCTACGAATCGCCAACACCGTAAAGCCTGGTTCAATATTTAAATTCAGTTCAGACAAAGAAGAGTTATCTGCCGAAGAACCTGCAGCTACCGGATACCTAACCACAACCTCGTCTGCTTCTCCTAAGGCTATTTCAAGAATTGGGTGAAGCTCCTCTTCTTTTTCAACCAGCCAGACCATTGCCTGTGCTTGGTCGCCAATGTCCTCTGCTGCTTCAGCTAGGTGCAATAAACCTCTCAATTTTTCGGGTTCAACATCGCTTAATGCTGAACGTAAAACCCAAAGTTCAAGGTGATCTTTCATTTCATCTAAACGATCTTCAAGATGCCTTACCTCGGCGGCCAGTCCCCTATCGGCTAAAACAATTGCACTATATGCAAGACCTACTGCTGTTTCGGAAAGATTTTTCATTTCTACAAGAACATCGACAGCGCGATCGAGATCAGTAAGAGCTTCATTCTCTTGTGGTTTGGGGGGTTCCCAGATAGGGGCAGCGGCTAATTCTCGAAGTCTTGTAATTCCATCAGGGGATCCTCTTAAGAAAAGGACATCACCAGGAATCAAAACTGTTTCGCCTCCTACATCAATAATCCACTCATTACCTCTCCTTATTGACATAACCCGCATGCCAGCTTGAACAGGAAGTTCGAGAAATGACAAAAGTCGGTTTGCCATATGAGAACCTTCACTTACAGAAACCCGATGTGACACCTCTTCAGCATCGGAAAGATCAGCGACAAGTTGTTGAGGAATTCCGAGCTTATGTGTAACTATTCTTGCTATGTCGACTGCATCATTGGCAATTCTTTCGATTGCTGAAATAACTTGAAGCACGGACGACATTCCTTCTGCCTCTTTGGAGCTTCTAGCAGCAAGAACGCAAACCGCTCGCATGTCATGAACAAGGTCGCTCATTCTTTGTTCAAGCCCATCAACCTCTTCAGCCATATCAGGGTCTCCGAAATAAACTGAGGCATAAGCAAGATCGACCATCAATTCAGATGTGTCTTTTGCTTCGGCGAGCATGATTCTTAAATTACGAGGTGTTTCTTCCATTAGTTACCTACTAGTTGTTGTCCAATAATCTAGGCTTTGACTCCGAGTGAAGCCAAAACTGTTTTCAAATGTTGCGATAATTAATATTTCTAAATTCATATAACTCCCGTTAAAACCATTGCCAAAATGACTGTGAATGCTCCAACTAAATCAAGAGAAGATGTAACAACAGGAATTCCATAGGTGTCAGGGTCGAGCCCGAAACGAAAAGACCCCATTGTTGTGTAATAGGCCACCACGACGACAAATAATGTGGCAATTGATCCAGCTATAGCAGAAATGAGAATAAGTTTGGCTATGCCGGGAGTTGATTGTCCAGCAAGAACAGCTATCAAATGGGCGATAAGTCCAGAGAAAATAAATATGGGAACTGCTAATAAAGATAAGTCAATAGCACCACGCAAACTTGATCTGCTAGGTAAAGGGGAAGCGTCATCCATACCTAAGTGAAACTGTGTAGATAAACGGCTTGAAAGAATCCCTCCTAAAGCACCTGCGATTCCCAAAAAGGCTGGCAAAAGAATCAAAATTGCTTCGACTTCAAGTAAATCCTTAAGTCTTTTCTCAACTACAAAACCAGCTATAAGATCCAAAATCGCCGCAAAAGCTAAAACGGGTACGGACTGCCGAAAAACCCTTCTAAATCTTTCCAAAGAAGTTCTAAGCGAGAAAAACAAAACAACTGCCGAAAATAAAACAATGGAAAGAGCTAAACCATTGGTTGTATCTGATCTGTCAGCCAAAAAAGACACAAGTATTAATGAAGGCACCGTTAAAAGGTCTCCAGTAGTAGTAACTAACGGTGCGACTACGTTGTCAAGATCCCATTCGTATTTAACTGAACCTACTGATAGGGCAATTGTTACAAAAGCCAAGACAACTGAAGATAGAAGCCCTCCCAGTACAGAAATAACTATGAAATCTGCAAGTGTCATGGCTGGACTTAAACCAAATGCGGATGCAGTGCCTTTGGCCAAAACTGCAAGAAGAAGACTGGAGATAAGACTAAGCGACCCGGAAGCTAGTAAATTTTGAACCAATACGCTATCAACTCTGTAGCTCAGACCGAATGTTCCCATGTGGGTAGCTGTTCCTAATCGACTCCCCATTGATCCAAAAATGTTGCCTCTTAGAGCTATAGCTCCTGGTAATAATAATAAAAGGCCAGGAAGTTCTGAAAGCGTACTTTCGGCTGCTGCTAGAACTAAACCACCACTTGATGCAAAAAGAACTCCAACGATTAAAGCAAAGAACCGCTGACGTGAATCAACAATCCTTAAAGAGGCAGACTTAAGCAAGCTAGTTCTCACACCTCTATTGTGGTAGACGTAACACTTACCAAGAGTCATTTAACTTAATTAAATAAACTAGTTTAATTTTTAGCCAACTAACCCACTTATTAATGCACCTACTTCTGGAGGGCAATCGCTTAGATTCCCATCTGCTATGCATGGTTGTCCAAGAAGTTGAGCTACCAACGCAGCTCCCATCCCACCAAAACTAGGTATAACTGAAATTGGTGGAGTGGTTACTACAGGAATGGTTGTAACAGTCTCAGTTGAACTATCCGGTGGCTGTGGTTGTGGTTGTGGTTGTGGGTATTGGTGGTATCCCTTCTAAGGAAAGACCTCTTTTCTCATTTTCAGATATGTGAACTGATCTGGTCCCCGGACCATACCAACCGTCGGCATCTACTCCTAAAACCTTCTGCAACACCACTGCATCGCTGTTTGGACCCCACTGATAAGAAGCGGAAAGTACAGCAATTTCATCTATGGGAATTGTAGTTGTCGGAGCGACAGTCGTCGTCGGAGCGACAGTCGTCGTCGGAGCGACAGTCGTCGTCGGAATAACAACCGCAGGTCTTGCAGCGTACAACACAGGCCTAACAGAAGGTTCTGCTGCTCTTGCTGCTAAGAGAAAAACGACGAAAACGACGAAAATAATCCCAGTAACCCTTATCCAGATCCTTCCCATTAAAAGAGTTTCTCATTTCTCTGGGTCGAAAAAGTG
>JASLTU010000042.1:0-11585 GCA_030742755.1 Acidimicrobiales bacterium
GTGTCGTGTAACGAGTAATGGGTATGTCTTCGTCACCTAAGAAACGAGGGGATTCAAGACGGAGAACGTCTGGGACTTCATGAGTGTCAGTATCAAGAAGTTCCTGATAAGAGATACCCGGAGACCTCGCTTCCCCAGATGAAAGAACTTCACTCATTTATAACTAACCCTCCGATATTTATGTAGATAATTATTAACTGTTCAAACTCTTATGTCTATTCTAAAAAATAATTAGTGACTTAAGTCCCTTTAATTAACTTAAAGCACTATTTAGTAATAATTTATTCTCCAACTCCTTGATTGCTTTAAGAGGATCCGATACTTCAATAGTTGACCATCCTGCTTCTTGAGCTGCAATAAGATTTGGTGTGAAGTCATCTAGAAATAATATCTTTTCACCAGAGACTTGTAGAAGTTCTTCGGTTCTCTCATAGATTTTTGCTTCAGGTTTTCGAACTCCTTCTTCTGATGAAGCAACCCAAGCATCGAATTTCACTTCCGTTAATTCTTTTTTTACAGTTGGATAAAACTCAGTAAAAAGATTAGTCAAAAGGGCTATGGAAAATCCTTTTTGTTGAACTTCAATCGCTTTTTGAATCATGGGTTCAATAATTGTGTAAGGGGCAGTAAGACCGCTCTTTGTATTTGAATAAACGGTTTCTATCTCATCGCCAAAAAGCTTTACAGAATATTCTGCGGCATAAGGTTCAAGCCCCTCTTGGATTTGCTCCAAAGGTATTTCGCCTCTTTCAGCACGATGCCAAGGATGGTCAGTAGATACACCAAGTGGTCCCATCACTATCTCTCGAATCACTTCGACCGATGTTTCAGCACGTTCAGCTAAAGGAAGAAATTTGTTTGTTATGGATGTGATCATCACACCGCCGTAATCAAAAACTACGGCATCAAAACTATTATCCAAAAAATTTAGTCTCCCTCGACAGACCAGAATTTGGAACTTGCGATCCTGTCTTCTCCATAAACAGGATCATCTGCATCAATTCTAAATTTCCGCGTGTCACTACCTACCATGCCATTTCCTCCGAGAGTTTTACGCATGTTGTGATAGTTGTCGTGATCAAAGTGATCATCCAAACTCTCACCTGTAGTCCATAACTCATAGACTTGTATGCGAGTTGAGACACAAGGGTCAGCTGCAAAACAGTATGCAAGACAGCCTGGTTCATCGTCACGAGTTGCTTGTTGCAGAGGTCTACTTTGCTCTAAGGCATTATTACGATGCTCTTCGTCTTCAAATTCGATGGTTCCTGCAATAATGATCATTAATTTGTTCCTTTTAGATATTGAAAAATTAGTAGCGGTCCCATTTGCCAGCTTCTCGCAACATCCCAGAGCCAGACTTTATGAAACGATTGTTTCCACCAGAAGTTGTTTGTCCTCCATCAACTACCAAAACGTGACCATTAACTAGTCGGGCGTCATTACTAGCGAGATAAGCAGCTGCAGCAGCGATATCTTCAGGTTGTCCTGCAATTCCGAGCATCGATCTGGAAGCCATTCCTTCAGCAGTTTCTTCCAATTTTTCATGATCACCAGTCGTAACAGTCGCAGTCATAGCAGTGACAGTGTTGCCTGGGGCAATAGCGTTGCTTCTGACACCGTGTTCACTTAACTCTGATGCCACTGATTTCGCAAGACCGATAACACCATGCTTAGCGGCCGTGTAACCATGAGATCCAAGCCCTCCTAGCACTCCAGCAGTACTACTAGTTGAAATTATTGACCCAGAACCTTGAGGAATCATTACTCGGGCTGCGTGTTTACAGCCTAAAAAAACACCTTTAAGCAATATAGCGATCGTTGTATCCCAATCTTCGGTAGGTGTATCTGCAATCGGTCCTACTACGCCAACTATTCCTGCATTATTAAACATGCAGTCCAAACGTCCGAATCTTTCAACAGCAAGATCTACCGCAGCGGCAACTTGCTCTTCTTTCGTGACGTCAGTTTTAATGAAAACAACAGACTCTCCAAATTCGCTTGCTAGCTTTTCACCTGCTTCTTCTTGAATATCAGATGCTATGACTGAGGCACCTTCTTCCACGAAGCGACGCACAGTTCCTGCGCCGATACCGCTGGAAGCACCAGTTATTACAGCAACCATTCCTTCTAGTCGTTTTGTCATAAATTTTCTTTCTTTCTGAGTCGCCTAATTTGGCAACCAACTTCCATGAGCGCCATAAGGGACTCTTTGTGGGATGTGAATAGTAGCTACCGGATCTGATTCGAAATCTTGAGCATCAATGATAATAAATTTCGATGAATTTGTGTTTTCGTCATGCACAAGACACATAACCCAACCCTGATCTTCTGCTGCATCAGGTGATGCAGGAGCAAAAACTGGTTCGCCTCCTTTTACGCCAGAACCAAGTTTGTGTTCTAGGCGCACACCCGTAGCAAAATCATATTTGAATAAGGATTCTCCGTATTCGACAGAGTCTTTGTTATCAGGTAAAGACATCACATACCCGAAACGTGCTGGAAGTCCCACAAGACGATCATCAACACGACCGAAATCGCATGCTTTATCGTCAATCTGCTCTTCACTTACTTTTCCGGTTGTGGTATCAATTGTCCATTTCCATAGATGTCCTTGAGCTGAGTAGTCATCAGCGGAATCAGCAAAAGCTGATTCAAGACGAGATACATGAATAATTATATTTTCGCCTTCTTCGTGAGCATTGACTGGGTGAAAGACATAGCAAGGATCGATCTCAAGCCAAGAAATTGAATTATTGTCACCGTCTCGTTTCATAACACCTAGGCGAGCACCGGCTTCAGGATCGAATCGAAATGGAAGTCCACTTTCATCGATCGCTTCAAGATTAAAAGTCAATGGAAGATCCATGAAAATCGTATGATTCCGAGTGATATTGAAATCATGCATCATGACAATATTTGGAATATCTATTCCCTCTGATTGAACTAATTCCCCAGCAGCATTGACTCGATGGTAGTTAAGGTAAGGGGCTTCGAAGTTGAAGTAGCTGAAAAACATCATTTCACCAGTTTCAGGACAGATTTTTGGGTGAGCTGTCATAGAAGTCTTCAATTTTCCATCAAAGTCCCAGGGGCCAACAGTTTCCAGTTCGGGTGTTAGCGCATATGGGAAGTGACCTTCCTCAAGAGCGAGAATTTTTCCAGCATGTCGAACAACATGGGTATTAGCGGTTCCCATAGTCAGGTCGCCCATAACAGCCATAGGATCATCTCCAGCTTCGCCTTTGTAAACACGTGTTTCGACAAAGCGATTCTTATACCAAAGGGCTTTTCCATTATCTAGAGAAATGCCATGCAACATTCCATCTCCAAAGAACCAATGAGGCGACCATCCGCTCGAAGGATTGGGTCCTACACGCAAATATGTTCCACTAAGTGCTTCAGGGATAACCCCGTCGACTTTCAGGTCGTTTGCAGTTATTTCCTCCAACATTGGCGTCCAGTTTCCACTTAGATGCCACAATTTTTGTTCAGTTTCTGTTGTTGTCATTAATCCCCCGATTACATTCTTATAAAGATCGTATCGTCAGGCTTTCCATTAATACTCGTTGGCGCTGTACGATATTTTTAAGAGTTGAAACCTTTTAACTCTGAAGTATTAATATAAACCTCTAGACAGCTATAAGGAAGGCAAGAATGACTCAGGTTTCAGTACAAGATACAGTGCTGATAGGAATTCCAGATGCGCCCCGATTGATAGGGGGGAAATGTCCAGATTGCGGCAACCATGTTTTCCCGATGCAAAAAGATTGTCCTAAATGCACAGGTGATCAGATAGAGAAAGTCGAACTTTCCACTAAAGGGGTTTTGTGGACTTGGACCATACAAGGTTTTCCTCCCAAGTCGCCCCCGTATATCGGTGAAACTGATCCAGAGAATTTTGAAGCATATGGAGTTGGGTATGTGGAGCTCCCAGGTGAAGTTAAAGTCGAAGCTCGTTTGACAGAAAATGACCCGACACGGTTACAAGTCGGAATGGAGATGGAATTAACAGTTGTTCCTCTCGCATTAGATGAAGAAGGTAATGAAGTAGTCACATTTGCCTTCCGACCAACTGAAAATAACTAGTATGTATATTGAATTTAGAAAGGAATCATAGAAATGCATGATGTTGCAATTGTTGGTATTGGCATGCACGAATTCGGTCGCCATGACGGAGTGACTGGGATGGATCAAGGCGTAGTGGCTGTCAGAAGAGCTCTCGCTGATGCAGGAGCTCAATGGGAAGACTTAGAGTTTGCTTTTGGTGGTAGCAAAGATGCAGGTTCACCTGACACTATGGTTTCGCGTCTGGGTTTAACAGGTTTGCAGTTTATAAATGTCCATAATGGTTGTGCCACAGGTGGGTCAGCTTTAATTTCTTCCTACAACGCCATTCGGTCAGGTACTTTTGAAATCGGCATTGCCTTAGGTTTTGATAAGCATGAAAGAGGTGCTTTCAGAGTTAGAACCCGAGGGGACAATCTTGAATGGTATGGAGAATCCGGAATGGCTCTTACCACACAGTTTTTTGGCATGAAGATAAATCGGTACATGCATGACTATGGGATAACCCAAAATACATTGGCAAAAGTATCGACAAAGGCTTTTCGTAATGGCGCATTAAATCCAATGGCATGGCGAAGAAAACCATTTTCTGAAGAAGAAGTTCTTGAATCAACAATGCTTTCTTACCCATTAACCCAGTACATGTTCTGCTCTCCAGGAGAGGGTGGTGTAGCTCTTGTTTTGGTAAGAGCAGATAAAGCTAAGGAGTACACAGATAACCCTGTTTACCTAAAGTCATGCGTCGTGAAGTCACGTCGATTTGGAAGTTTCGAAGTTTTCTCACCGCACCTTGCCAATGAATTTAGTGAAGGGCCAACAGTGGATGCTTCAAAAGCAGCTTTTGAAATGGCAGGAATAGGACCTGAAGAAATAGACATAGCCCAACTGCAAGACACCGAAAGTGGAGCAGAGGTAATGCATATGGCTGAGAATGGTTTTTGCGAACATGGAGAACAAGAGTCCATGATTCAAAATGGAGAAACTGAAATTGATGGCAGGTTCCCTGTCAACACAGACGGAGGGTGCTTAGCAAATGGCGAACCAATAGGCGCCTCAGGTCTGCGGCAGGTGTATGAAAATGTTTTACAACTTCGTGGTGATGCAGGAGAACGACAAGTTCCAGGAGAACCACGAACTGCGTACACACACGTTTACGGAGCTCCCGGAATTTCAGGTGTGACTATTCTCTCACGCTGACAGAATTATTGAGAATTTTATCTTGAAATAGGTTCTGATGGTTTGAACTTAACGTGAAGTTCATTAAGAGATCTCAGTACAAGGCCTGGCATGTGCTTGTAATCATTTTTTTCCTCGTTAAGAGATAATTCGGGAAGCCGATCCAGAATTACGTGCCAAGCTAGACGCTGCTCAGTGCGAGAGAGCCCTGATCCGGGGCAATGATGTTCACCTAATGAAAAAGCCATATGGCGTTTTAAATTTTTTCTTTCCAGATCAACTTGTTCAGGATTTTCGAAAATCCTTTCATCTCGATTAGCAGCTGCATATCTGATGTGAATGGTAGACCCTTTTGGAATCTCCATTCCATGGAATTCTTCGTCTTGTGTGGTTTCGCGGTATAAGCCTTGAGTTGGGGATTCAAGCCTTAGAACTTCTTCGATAAATGGCTCGACAAGGTTACGGTCATTGGAGACCTTTTCGTATAAGCCTTCTTCTCGTAAGAGAATCCAAAGTCCGGAGGTTAAGGCAAAAGTAGTTGTTTCATTACCGCCTATATACAAATGATCGATGATCCGAACAATTTCGCTGTCTGTCAGTGGACGCTCATCACCAAAAACCCCATGCGTTAAGTGGCTTATAACATCATCTTTTGGATTCTGGCGTCTGTCATGGACATGTTCGAGTATGTAGTTTTGGAATTCAACGCCTTGTTCGGCAACCCAGTTTTCTTTTTCTTCACTCAGGGGACCTGAAAATGGCAGTACCCATGCAGCAGACCATTTTTTAAGCTGGTCAAAATCGTCAAGAGGCATTCCAAGAATTGTTGTGATCATCATTGCAGGTAGAGGTAGGGCAAATGAAGATAGAAATTCGACTTCTCCATCAGCACAGAAATCGTCAATTAAATCGTTGGCTAGATCGGTAATCTGATCTGACCATTTTGCGGATCCTTCTATGTTGAAGTGAGGGTCAACCATATTGCGATACAACTTGTGAACAGGTGGGTTAGTTCCTAAAACTGATCGTTTTGGGAATCCTTTTTCCTCATAAATTTTTTGGCTTGATGGGTGTCTAGTAGTGGCATACCCATTTATAAAGCGATCCGGATGTCTGAGAACATGCATAACGTCTTCATATCTTGTAAGAACGAATATTTTGCTTCCAGGAATTTGATATATCGGAAATTCATCTCTTAGTTCTTTGTAAGTTGGAAACCAATCTTCTTGAGTCTCCGAAGCAAATAAATCAATATGGTCTGATGTTTTCATAAATGTCCAGTAAAATTTTTCTTTGGTCTTGTGTGAGGATATTAGATAGAAGATCAATTCGACAATAGGGAGTAAAATTGGCAACTTTTTTAGCACATATAAAAGTCCATGAAGGTAAGGAAAAACGTTTTGAAGAGATAGCTAGAGAACTTTTTTCTGCAACACATGAGAATGAAGACAATGTCGTTCGATATGAGTACTGGAGAGGTTCAGAAAATCAAACGTATTACACGTCTGCTTCCTTTAATGATTATTTGGGATTTTTGGAACATCAAGTAAGTTCTCATCATGAAGAATTAGCTTCTGAACTTCGCGAGATAACAACGGAGATCAAAATTGAATGGATTGATCCGATTCGAGATGCATCGCAATTAGTTGAAACTAACCACCAAACCCCTCCAAGGGAATTGGGAGAACTAGCAAAAGAATATTCGGAAAGATTGCCTGCTAATGCACAACCTTGGTGGTTAGAACTCAGAAATTAAGAAAGATACTTCTTCCTTTTAACCAGCTAATTTTCCAGCATCGACAGGAATTGTCACACCCGTAATCCAATCTGCCATTTCGCTTGCTAAAAACAAGACGACTCTGGCGACATCATCTGGGACCCCAGATCTACCTAAAAGAGAATTCTTGACTATTGAAGAAATGTCAATACCTGCTTCTTTTAATGGTTCTAGTTGATTTCTAACTCCAGGTGTATCGATTACACCAGGTGCAACAGCCACTACACGGATACCTTTAGGCGCTAGTTCGATCGCCAAACTTTTTGTTAAACCTACAACAGCATGTTTAGAAGCTGTATAAGCACTTATTCCTGGTCCGCCTGTCAAACCTTGAGTCGAAGCCAAGTTGATTATCACACCACCATTTTTCATTCTCAAAGCAGCTTCCCTCGAACCAGCAAAAGTACCTCGTACATTAACTTCAAGCATTTCATCTACAAATGAGTCTTCTGCTTCGATAGCTGGTCCTGTTGTAGGGAAAATCCCTGCATTGTTTACCCATATGTCCAGATTTCCAAAATTTCTTAAACAGGTATCTGCAGTTTCAGCTAAAGAGTTCGAATTGCTGACGTTAACTTCGGTTGCAATGACCTTCGCCCCAGTCGATTCTGCGATTTTTTTCGATGTGCTCTCAGCTTTTTCTAGATCCATGTCAGCAACAATTACTGAAGAACCAACTTCAGCTAATCTTTTTACGATCCCTTCACCTATGCCGCTAGCTCCACCCGTAACGACTGAGCTTTTACCTTTGAGGGAAAAGAGTTCTTCAATAGGGCGAGAAGAGTGGTCTGTAAAATGATTATCCACTTGCTATTTATTCCGTTAGAAGGTCACTCACACCATGGTCAATATAAGCGGCTTGGCAGCGTTCAATTACTGCTGTCCATAGAGAGACGGCTCTCTCACTTGAAAAATCGAGAGTTCCGACAGCGAAGACAGGAATTACCCATCCATATAACATCCCTATTCTGTAGTCTTCGCGGAGTTGATCAAAAGAGTAGTCAATGCCACCCGAAGTCAATGCTCCGTGGTAGGTGCGTAGAAGGTCATCTTCGTTTTTGCGACGATCTTCTATCGATACATTTTGAGAAATGAAATAGCCGACATCTTCTGCATGTCCGTGGCGGCTAAAGGTTTGAAAATCTATCATTTTCACTGAACCATTTGATCCAAAGAACAGGTTGTCTGCCCTGTAGTCCATATGAGTTACTGTTAAAGGCATTTGAGCAAGGCGATCGAGCAGTTGATTTACATTGTGCCCAAATCTTTGAACTAGATCTTCATTTTCTGGTTCGATTGAAGAACCAAATGCTTCTATAAACCCTGGCAATGATTGTTTATATACCTCACTGCCAACTTTCATACCCTCGCTATTGATACTTGGTAACCAGTCAAAGTTTACGAGATCATTATTTCCCCAAAAAGTTCTGTGTAGCTTAGCTAAGGCTTCCAGGGCAGAAGAGGCGTCATCAACTGAACATCCATTTAACTGGTCACCTTCGCGCATATCTGATAGATCCTCAAGAAGAAGTAGGTAGTCATCATTTTCCGTATCAATTGCTGCATATAAACAATTGGCTGTTATATCAGGTATCAGTGGTTGGGCTTGTTCGAAGAAGCGTGCTTCTCTTTCAAATATTCGTGCAGGAGCGAGCATGCTACGTATCTCAGGAACTTGTGTGGGGATCTTTGAAATTACAGTTGTTTCAGTCTCATCTGAAAATTTCAGTTTTAAGCGTGCCACTTCACCCATAAAACCAACACCTGCTGGGAGTTCTTCTACAACTACTTCAGAAACTTGTTGGTCTTCTTCAAGGGTGAGTACTGCCGTTAACCATTCAGCTGAAATCTGATTAGCAGATTTAGGTATTTCATTTAGATCCATGGAACCTCCTCAAACGAGCCTAAAGCTAGGACATATTTTCGAACGGTAGCAGCATAATAGAATGTGCAACCATTGGGAAAAGGTTGATTATCCAAATGTTAAGGAGTGGTTTGGTTCTTATTTGGCATAATGGCATAGGTTTCGGAGGTTGTAATGCCAGAATTTGCAAAGAAATTAGCTAAAGAAAACTCAGAGCAAATCGCAATACGAGATGATAATAAAGCACTTAGCTGGGATGATGTTGATGGGATTTTAAATCGCGTTGCAAACAGACTTCTTGAAAGTGATTTAGGAGAACAAAGACGCATTTCTGTATTTGCAGAGAATTCTAATGAAACGGCATTAGCTCATCTTGGAGGATTGTTAGCAGGTGCTTCTACTGTTCCAGTTAATTTCCACTTAACCGCTGAAGAAACTGCATACATTTTAAGCGACAGCGAAACAAATGTTTTGTTTCTTGGCCCTGAGACTTTAGACCGTGGGTTAGAAGCTGCTCAGATCGCAGGGGTCGAGCAAATAGTCGTGTGGGGCGAAGGAGTAGAAAAGTCCAACAATTATCAAATCTGGGACAGGTGGTATGCGGATGCGTCACCTAAAAATCCAGAAACAAATATTAAACCCTTACCTCACTTGCTTTATACATCTGGTACAACGGGGCGACCAAAAGGGACTGATCTTCCCCCAACAATGTTTGCTGGAGGTGAAACGATTCAAGAGCATGTTGAAGCTCTTCAAGATAGTAGATTCAGCAAATATGGAAACCACTTAGTAGTAGGTCCTATGTATCACACAGGTCCACTATCAGGAATGCGCAATTTAGTAGCCGGAGTTCCTGTGGTCGTTCTAGGCAGATTTGATGCCGAAAAAACTTTGTCGGCAATTTCTAAGTATGACATTGAAAGCACGGTAATGGTCCCAACTCATTTTGTGCGTTTATTGGATCTACCTAAAGAAGCGCGCGACAAGTACGATGTTTCATCCTTAAAGATGGTTACCCATACGGGAGCGGCTTGCCCTGTAGAAGTCAAACGAGCAATGATTGAATGGTGGGGTCCGGTGTTATTTGAGGCTTATGGGGCTAGTGAGGTGGGAACTACCTGCAGTATCACTTCTGAGGAATGGCTTGAACATCCAGGCTCTGTTGGCCAAGCAAGACCACCTTTTGAAGCTCTTATTTTTGATGATGCCGGCTCACCACTCGGTCAAGGCGTTGAAGGAAGACTTTATTTTCGTGACAAAACTGGTAGAGGTGTTATTTATCACAACGACCCTGAAAAATCTGCAGAAGCGCACTTGGAACCCGGAGTTTTCACTCTCGGTGAGATTGGTTATTTGGATGAAGATGGTTATGTCTATATAACTGACAGATTTTCCGACATGATTGTTTCAGGTGGGGTGAATATTTATCCAGCAGAGTCTGAACAAGTGTTAATCACTCATGAAAATGTATTGGATGTTGCTTGTATCGGCATCCCAGATAATGAGATGGGAGAAAGGCTCATTGCACTGGTTATTAGGGATGACTCAGAGGTTGTAATTACTGAGGAGGACCTTCTTATCTACTGTCGAAATAATCTAACTCATTACAAATGCCCAAAGAAGATTCAGTTTGTTGAGGATTTGGGAAGAACGACTATGGGCAAGATAAATAAGAGAAAACTCCGCGCGCCATATTGGGAAAATTTCCAGGGTAACTCAGATAAATAATTTAGGGAGTTGAAAAGTGAACACTTCAGTTTTGTTAATTGATGAACCAGAAAAAGGCATCAGACGTTTAACTATGAATCGACCGGAGAAACACAATGCTTTAAATGATGATTTACGTTTAGCTATTTTTGAAAATTTAAGAGATGCTGATTCAGATGATGGTGTATCCGTAATAGTTATACGTGGTGCTGGAAACTCTTTTTGTTCTGGATATGACTTGTCATCAGCGAACACTCCTGTTGAAAGAGCGACCGCAAGAACGGATGGTTGGTGGTCAAGGCATGTTGTAGCGAATTGGTTTGAAATGTGGGATATGTCAAAACCAATTATCGGGCAGGTTCATGGTTATTGTCTGGCGGGAGGATCAGAGTTAGCTGCTGCTTGTGATCTCTTATATGTTTCTGAAGATGCACAAATTGGTTATCCGCCTGTTCGGCTGATGTCGCCTCCAGATATGCAATGGCAAACATGGTATTTGGGTTTTAGAAAAGCAATGGAGGCTATGTTGACAGGCGATGCGATGACAGGGGTAGAAGCTGCAAATTCCGGATTTGCAAACAAATCATTTCCTGTAGAAGAGCTTGACGAGGCTGTTACCGCTATTGCATCACGAATAGCAAAAATTCCAGCTGACCTTTTAGCTCTAAATAAACGTTCAGTCCACCGTGCTATGGAAGTAATGGGCGTACGAGACGGGATCAGAGCGACTGCTGAAATACAAGCGTTAGGTTTTCATCAGAGATCATCGAAGGAATACATGCGACGTTTTAAAGATGAAGGCGTATCGAGAACTTTGAGTGATAGAGACAGGCCATTTGGCGACTACAGAGAGAAAAGCTCTGAAAAATAACTTTTTTACTGTTCTTTTAAAGGCATTTTGAGGCATTTATTCATTGTTAATTGCTAAGAAAAGGTAACAGTGGCTGTTTTTAAGCGGTTTTTAAGGGAATTTTTTGTCGCAGGGTTGTAACA